>JBIKWD010000302.1:0-2981 GCA_044356505.1 Phycisphaerales bacterium | reverse complement strand
CCGTGACTTTCACGAACGAGGGCACGCTGCGGGCGACGGGTGCGGGCCTGAAGTCGCTGACCGCGAACAGCTTCGCACCGCTCGCCTTCACGAGCACGGGCTCCGTGCTCGCCGAGGCGGGCCAGTTCCGCTTCGACTGCACCGTCTCGAACCTTGCCTCGAACCGCCTCGCGGGCGGCGTGTGGGACACCTCGGCCGACCTTCGCCTCCCGCAGGCGATCCGCACGATCGCGGCCGATGTGACGCTGCGTGGCAGCGGCACCATCCGCTCGATCGACGGCAACACGCTCCAGCTCGCGACGCTCTCGCGCATCGAGCCGGGCGCGCGCGGACGCTTCATCGACACGGGGACGCTCGCGGTCACGCCGTTCGGCGGAGCGCTCCTCAATGAAGGGACCCTCACGCTCGAGGGAACCGGTGGGCTGAACATCAACGGCGCGTTCACCTGCGCTCCGTCGTCGAACATCATTCGCGCCGCGACGGGCACCGACAACGCCATCAGCGCCAACTCGGGCGCGATCGGCGGAGCGTTCTCGCTGCTGTTTGCGCCGTCGTTCACCCCGGCGGCCGGCACGAGCTGGACGCTCGCGACCTTCCCGCAGGGCCGCAGCGGGGCGTTCGCCTCGACCGCGCTGCCTCCGTTCGCGGGGCTCACGCTCGGCGCCACGTCGATCATCGTCACGATTGAGTCAGTCCGCGACCTCGTCTCGGAAGGCCCGGTCGTGGCGGCCACCGTCAGCGCGGGCGCGCCGCTCTCGGCGGCGTTCACCGAGCGGAACGCGGGCAACGCCACGGCCGCCGCACCGTGGACCTCGCGCGTCGACCTCGTCGTGTCGCAGGCTGATCCGACCGTCGTCGGCAGCCTCGGCACCTCGGTGGCGACGGCCGACCTCGCAGCCAACGCGACCGCCGCGCGCACCGTCGACGGCACGGCGCCCTTCTTCTCCGGCACGATCGTGCCGCGGCTCGTCCTCGACGTCGACAACAACGTCGACGAGAGCTCGCTCTCGGTGAACGGGGAGGCGAACAACGCGTCGTTCGGCGCGCCGATTCAGGTCCTTGCCGCGAACCTCGTGGCCGGCGGCGTGAACGCGCCGTCGACCGTCGTCCCTGGGTCGCCCGCGACGGTCTCCTTCGCGACCGCGAACACGGGCGCGGGCGACTCGATCGGCCCCGCGTTCACCGACCAAGTGTTCCTCTCGGCCGATGCGACGCTCGACGCCTCCGACACGCTGCTCGGCAGCGTCGCCCGCGGCGGCGCGACGATCCCCGCAGGGGCGTCTGTCCCCGGCGCCGTGACCTTCACGCTCCCCGAGTCGACCGAGAGCGGAAGCTACGTCGTCCTCATCGCGGTCGACGCCGCCGGCGTCCGCTTCGAGTCGAACGATGGCGACAACGTGCTCGTCGCCGCGAACGTCCTCGTCCAGTCGGCCGCATCGCCCGACCTCGTCGTCACGGCGGTCGAGGCGCCGTCGTCGATCGAGACCGGCGCGACCTACACGCTGCGCTGGACCGTCCGCAACGAGGGCACGGCCGCCGCTGTCGCGCCGTGGAGCGACCAGGCATTCCGCTCGGCCGACGCGACGTTCGGCAAGGACGAGTTCCTGTCGGCGCCCATCGCAGCGACCGCCTCGCTCGCCCCCGGCGCCGAGCGCACCATCGAGGTGACGCTCACCGCGCCCGAGGAGGAGGCCGACTTCTTCGTCTTCGTCCGCACCGACGTCGCCGGACAGGTCGCCGAGGGCGGCAAGGCCGAGGGCAACAACACCTCGGTCGCGGTCGGCCCGATCGCGGTGCGCTTCCCGCCGAACCCGGACCTCACGATCGCGTCGATCGTCGTCCCTTCCGAGACGAGCTCAGGCGGCAACCTGTCGGTGACCGTCGTCGAGCGGAACCAAGGCACAGCCGAGGCCGCCGCGCCCCGTCTCATCGGGCTCGCGCTCTCGACGAACAACGTCGCCGGCGACGCCGACGACGTGCCGCTCGGCGCGATCACGGTCACGGCTCCGCTCGACGCGGGCGCCGACGCATCGGCCACCGCCGAGTTCTTCGTGCCGCCGACCGTCCTCGGACCCCGGTTCGTCGTCGCGGTCGCCGATCCGCTCGACGCGGTCGACGAGGGCGAGAACGAGTCGAACAACAGCGCCGTCTCCGCCGCCATCAACTTCATCCCCGACACCCAGGCGCCGACCGTCCTCCAGTGGGCGAGCACCAAGGGCGAGGGCGACTCGACGGTCGCGCTCGTCCTCGCGGCGGGAGCACCTGTGAGCGAGCCGCGCGACGGCGGTCTCACCGAGCTCGTCACGGGCTTCAGCGAGCCGATCGATGCGGCGAGCCTCGCCGCCTCGTCGATCGTGGTGGCGGCGTTCGACGACACCGGCGCCGAGGTCAAGCTGCCGGCGGTCACCATCTCGGTGGCGCTCGCCAAGTCGGGGACCAGCGCCGAGATCGGCTTCGCGCCGCGCCTGCGCGCAGGATACCGCTATTGCGTGCGCATCGTCGGTGCGACCGACCTCTCGGGCAACACCATCGACGCGGCTTCGGCGCGCATCGATGTCACTGTCGCGACCGGCGAGGTGACGGGCGACCAGCGCGTGAACGTCACGGACTTCGGAGCGATCGCGACTCTCCTCGGCGTGACCGTCGACGAGTCGAACGCCACGCATGTCCGCTCGGACATCGACTTCGACGGCACGATCACGCCCGTGGATCTCGGGCTTGCGCTCAGCAGCAACGGCATCGATCTCCGCGCGGTGCTCAACCCGTGCGGGCCGTCGCAGCTCGAGACCTCCGTCGCCACCGGGCCGTCGACCGCCACCCATCAGCCGGGCATGGTCGCCGACGGCGAGGCATCTATCGCGGAGATGCTGCACGACGGCATCGCCGCGGCCGCGGCCGCACCGTCGAACGCCGGCCAGTCCGGCGACGGTGCGGCGGCGGCGGACGCTGCTGACGCAGCGGACACGGCCTCGAGCGACGGC
>JBIKWD010000301.1:0-2986 GCA_044356505.1 Phycisphaerales bacterium | reverse complement strand
GCTCGATCTCGCGCGCTATGCCGAGAGCCTCGGCCACGAGTTCGACTACGACATTCCCGAGGCGTGGCGCTATCGCGACTATGTGATTCAGGCGTTCAACGCCGACCTGCCGCCGGCGCGGTTCGTCGCCGAGCAGATCGCGGGCGACCTGCTCGATGCGCGGCCCGCGCTCGGGGTCGCGAACGCGGCGCCGATCGGCACGGCGTGGTGGTTCCTCGGGCCTGCGACGCACGCGCCCGTCGATGTGCGGCAGGACGAGGCGGACCGCATCGCAGGGAAGGTCGATGTCGCGGGGCGGTCGCTCTTCGGCCTCTCGATCGCGTGCTCGCGCTGCCACGACCACAAGTTCGACCCGATCCCCGCGAAGGACTTCTACGCGCTCGCGGGCGTGGCGCGCAACACGCGGCGGATCGAGGGATTCCTCGACACCGACGCGAAGGCGGGGCCGCTTGCCGAGGCGGCGCGTCGCGCGTTGATCGCGGCGGCGGGCGCTGCCGAGGTCGCTTCGCCGCCCGCGGTGGCGGCGGAGGCAGTCGGGTTCGTCCGCATCGACGACGCTGCCGATGGGGGCGGCGCATGGGGCCGCTCGGGACTCGCGTTCGTCGCGTCGAGTGCGCCCGTCGCGCTTGCGGCCGACGGCGCGCTTCGCGTGGCCGAGCCCGGCACGATCGACAGCGCGCGGCTTGACGCAGCGCTCGTCGGCAGCGCGCGGTCGCCCGCGTTCGCGCTGGCGAAGCGCTACCTCCATGTGCGGGTGCGCGGGCAGGCGGCGTGGCTCCGTCTGATGATCGACAACTACTGGCTCGACGACCGCAACGGCCTTCTCTTCGAGGGGATGCGCCGGCGGATCGAGACGGGCGACGCGCCGACGGTCGATCCGCGCGACTTCGCGTGGCGGGTCGAGACGTTCGATCTCGCGCGGTTCGAGGGCGAGCGGGCGTACATCGAGGTGATCGACGACGGCTCGGGCTGGATCGAGGTCGACGCGATCGCAGCGAGCGACGATGCCGCCGCGCCTGCGGTCGACGGCTGGGATGTCGATCGGTCGCCCGTGCGGTCGATGATTGATTCGGCGGCGGTCGACGCGGCGCGTGCCGAGGCCGTCGCCGCGCGCGATGCGCTCCGTGCGTGCGCGCCGCCGATCCGTGCGCTCGTCGCCGAGGAAGGCGGTAGGTTCGACGAGCCTGTGCATCTGCGCGGATCGTCGCGCGCGTACGGCGAGCCGGCGCCGCGCGCGCGGCTGTCGATCCTTGCGGCGTTCGCGGGAGGCTCGGGCACAGGCTCGATCGACGGGAGCGGACGCCTCGAGCTTGCGCGCGCGATCACTGCGCCCGATGCGCCGTTCCTCTGGCGCACGCTCGCGAACCGCGTGTGGCTCAAGCTGTTCGGCCGCGGAATCGTCGAGACGCCCGACGACTTCGGCCAGCTCGGCGCGGCGCCATCCGATGTCGCGCTGCTCGACCATCTCGCGCGCAAGCTCGCCGACGGTGCGACCTTCAAGGCGCTCGTCCGCGAGGTCGTGCTCTCGCGCGCCTACCGCGCGGCGCCCGATGCGGAAGAGGTGCCTGCAGGTGCGTGGCATGCGCTGCCCGTGCGGCGCGTCGACGCGGAGTCGATCCGCGATGCGATGCTCGTCGCCTCGGGGCGCCTCGACACCGCGCGCGGCGGGCCGAGCGTGCCCGTGCACCTCACCGAACACATGCAGGGCCGCGGTCGGCCGGGCGAGAGCGGACCCGTCGATGGCGCGGGGCGGCGCAGCGTGTATCTCGCCGTGCGCCGCAACTTCCTCGATCCATTCATGCAGACCTTCGACCAGCCGCCGCCGGCGACGAGCTGCGGCCGGCGTCATGCGTCGAACGTGCCCGCGCAGGCGCTTGCGCTCCTGAACAGCGAGCTCGTTCATGCGCTTGCCGCACACTGGGGTGCGCGGATTGCGACTGATGCGCGCAGCGACGAGGACCGCATCGAGTCGATGTGGTACGCGGCGTTCGGCCGCGCGCCGCGCCGCGACGAGATCGAGATGGCGGCCGCGTTCCTTGCCGACGAGCGCGCCGCGACCGCCGATGCTGCGCTGCGCGAATCGTCTGCGTTCACCGCGCTCGCCCATGTCCTGTTCGCCGCGAAGGAGTTCATCTACCTGCGATGAGCGACGCGCCCCGCCATCACTGCGGCCGCTTCGGCGAGGCTCCCTGCACGCGCCGCGACATGCTGCGCACGGTGGGCGGCGGCTTCGGCATGGTCGCGTTCGCGGGGCTCTTCGGCCGCACGGCGCTCGGCGCGGGCGACGGATCGCCGCTCGCCGAACGCGCGCTCGCGGCGACGCATCGGCCGTCGCGCGCGCGCAGCGTGATCTTCCTCTACATGGATGGCGGGCCGTCGCAGGTCGACACCTTCGACCCGAAGCCGCGGCTCGTCGACTACGACGGCAAGCCGTTTCCGATGGAGATGGCGCCGACCCAGTTCAACAACAACGGCAACACGCTGGCGTCGCCGTGGAAGTTCCGGCAGTACGGCGAGTCGGGGCTGCCGGTGTCGGATCTCTTCCCGCATGTGGCGAGGATGGCGGACGAGCTGTGCGTCGTCCGCTCGATGACGAGCGACTTCAGCGAGCACACGAATGCGAACTACTTCCTGCATACGGGCTCCGGCATTGCGGGTCGGCCTTCGATGGGCGCGTGGGCGTCGTATGGCCTCGGCAGCGAGAACAACGACCTGCCTGGTTTCGTCGTCATCGACGGCGGGCTGGTTCCTCCGGGCGGGCTCGATTGCTTTTCCGCGGGCTTCCTTCCCGCGCGGCACCAGGGATCGGTCATGCGGCCGATGGGCGAGGCGATCGCGAACGCGACGCCGCGCGAGGCGCTCGACGCCCAGGCGCGGAAGCGCCAGCTGCTCGCGCGGCTTGATTCGGCGTTTGCGCACGACACGCGCGCCGAGCCGATAGAGAGCGCGATCAAGAACCACGAGCTGGCGTACCGCATGCAGTCGG
>JBIKWD010000118.1:0-10528 GCA_044356505.1 Phycisphaerales bacterium | reverse complement strand
TCGCGGCCGAGGTCCTGTAGCGCGCGTCGCGGCCGTCACGGTCTCCAGGGCGTTCCGTCCGAGTTGTACACCCGGCCTGCGGCCTGCTCGAGCAGGGCGATGGCCTCGGCTCGCGGCACGCGATCGGTGAAGCCGTCGGCATAGGAGACGCCCAGATTCGGCCGGTCGAACGCCCTTGGGTTCTCGACGAGGATCGCAAGCGAAGAATCGAGGCTCTGGAAGAGCTTGGGATCGCTCGGCGCGATCAGGAGATACGCCGTGCCGACGCCGGGCGGGATCTTGAGGTCCTTGCCCCACATGTCCGGGGTGACCTGAAGCTGCGTCTCGAGGTTGTAGTCGGGTGCGCCGTCGGTCAGGCCATCGAACTGTTCGACGATCATGCTGCGCGTGATAATCGACATCGATGCCAAACCCTGGATCTCCATCGCGCTCTGTCGCGCCCTGCCGAGCGCGGGCAGCAACAGGCCGATCAAGAGGAAGCTCATGAGGAAGCTCACGGCGCCGATCGCGATCGCGGCGATCGCCAGTCCGCGACCTTGATTGCGTGCCTTGGCGACCACGAAGATCCCGAGCAGGAGGCCGACGATCCCGAGGAACGGCACGCAGAGACCAAGCACCGCCAGCACCAGCGCCGCGACGGCGAGGCCGCTCGAGGCGCCGCCTGCAGGCTGCATGGGGTACTGGGCGACCGGCGTGGGACCAAAGGGCGGGGGCGGGGGGGACTGCGACATGGTGGTCTCCGTTTCCTGCACTCTACCGAAGTACCGTGAGGCACAACACCCGCGAAAGCGACGACGGCCGCACGAAGTCGCGCTCCGTGCGGCCGCCGCGAAGGTCAGGTCGCCGTCGGCCTACTTCCGCTCGCCGAACATCGCCGCAAGGCGGAACGCGAGCTTCAGGGCCTCGAGGTACACCCACGCGAGGGTGACGATCAGACCGAACGCGAGCATCCACTCCATCGCCTTCGGGGCGCCCGCCGCGATCGCCTCGTCGATCTGCGCGAAGTCGACGAGCAGCCAGAGGGCCGCGAGGAACAGGATGCCGACGTTGATCGCGAGGCCGATCCAGGCGTTCTTGCCGCCTTCGAAGGCGGCGTCGAGCGACATGAAGGGCATCGGCACGAAGAAGCTCACGACGAACGACGCGAGCATCGCGACCATCATGCCGATCGTCACGACCATGAGGACCGAGCGGAAGCGCGGTCCGGCGCGGATGATGCCGAAGGAGTGGAGGCCGAGCATCGTCACCATCACGCTTCCCGTGATGACGAACGCCTGCAGCGCGAGTCCGCCCGTCGCGGCGATGCCGCGCTGGGCGAGCATCGACTCCAGGATGAAGCTCAGGCAGCCGAGGAACACGCCCTGCGTGATCGAGTAGACCGGCGCCGCCACGAAGGCGAGGCCCGGCTTCGCCATCAGCGTGAAGAAGATGATGAGCGAGACGACGAGCGAGCCGATGCCGGCCGCCATCGGGAGCCAGGGCAGCGACGGAACGAGCGCGTAGGCGCCGGCACCCGCCGCGACCGCGAGCAGCGTGCAGATGCCGGTCTTGTTGATGACGCCCGGCATCGTGACCGTGTCGGTGCGGGCGGCGCCGCCGGTCTCGTCGATCAGGCGGCCGAGGGCGGAGTCAGAGAGGACGGGGTTTGATGAAGATAGGACGGACATGGTGCGAGTATAGGTCGGCTCGGGTGGGGTCTTGGCAACAGCGGCAACCGGCGGGCAGGGACGGGCCGGTCGGGCCGACGGCGGCAGCGGGCAGTTGCGACCGCGGCAAGGCGGGCGGCGCGGCGGGTGCGGTGGGTAGGGGGGGCGAGGCGCCGTGGTGGCGGCGTCGCGCGGGCCTCCGCGGTCAGGGGACGACGGTGTAGCGTTCGAGCACGGCGTCGTTGTAGTCGGGCGCCATGACCCCGACTCCGAGCGCGCTCGTCACCTCGACCAGCACGTAGCGGCGGCCCCGATGGTCGAGGATCGCGTCGCAGGAACGGGCGGGAGCGCCGACCCCGATAAGCATGTGCGGCCGGTCCCCGACAGTCAGGGAGACGAGCACGATCGGGATCTGGCTGTCGACGCTCCGGAGGAGCGCGGCGAGCAGGAGCGCCTTCGAGTCGCAGTCCGAGCCGAGCTTCAACGACGGCCCGGGCGTCCGCACGCCGCAGCGCTCGCGCTCGCCGCGAATGGTCGGGATGCTCTGGTAGGGAAGCGCCCGCTGGACGAAGCTCGTCAGGGCCTCGAGGGTGCTGGTCGAGCGGACGATGTTGCCGGGGCGCGGCGTGTCGCCCGACTTCGGGGGCGGCATCGTCCGCTTCCACTCCTCGATCACGGCCGCCGCGAGCGGCTTGAGATGCGGGGCGGTGTGCTCGACGATCCATGCGTAGTCGGGCCGGATCGAGTCGTCGTCGACGAGGATGCCGCGCTTGGCGAGCGCCGCGACGACGTCAGGTCCGAGGTGGTTTGCGAGGGTGTACTCGACGTCTTCGCCGATCGCGTTGTGCACGTCGAAGACGTCGGCGGGGTCGAATCCGAAGTGCTCCTCGACGGCGCCGAGCGTGTCATGGTCGACGGGGGCGCGGACCGTGAGCTTGATCCTCGGCACAAGCGGGTCGCGCGCGACCGCCTTGCAGCCGTCGAAGACGATCTGCGTGGAGTCGTCCTCCCACGACCACTCGTGCATCTCCGGCCGCGGGCGGGGGAGGATGAGCGTGTGGTCCATGTCGAGGAAACCGGCGAGCCGCGTGCTCCCGTTCGCCTTCCAGTCGGGTGCGCGGAAGAGCCTCGTGGGCCCGTGCGCGGTGGGATCGTCGGATGCTTCGGCTTCCAACTCGCCGCCCACCTCGTGGTTGGCTAGATCGTGGCCGCCCACCCCTGCATCGTGATCCGAAGTCGCGGCGGGATCGGTCGCGCGGTCGACAGCCGACGCAGGCCGCGGGTCATCCGAGCCGACGAGGGCCGACAGCCCCGTGACGCCCGCGACTCCGAGCAGAAGGAAGATCGTGATCCGAAATCCGCCCTGTTCCATCACGAGGATCCGTGTGCGAGGGTGCGCCGACCCGTCGCGGTTCCGCCCGACCACACGTGCTGAAGCCCGACCCGGCGTCGTCAGGCGAGACCAAGGGTGTGCCTGCAGGCATCGACGGCGCGGCCACGCCGGACCGCTGCGTCGACGATGCGCGACACATCCCTCTTCTTGATCGACTCGAGAAGGGTGGCTGCTAGAGCGTCGGCGGCGAGAAGGCCATCGGACGTGCCACGAAGTTCCTGCGCCTGACGGGCGCTTGCGACAAGGCCGTCCCAGGCGGCAAGTATTGCCGCAGCCGAGTCGCCCGCCTCGATGGCGCCCGCGAGTTTCGATTCTGCGGGCAGGCCCGCGTAACCGAGGCTGTCGAGCGCCACGCGCACCCCCGCGTCCTCGAGGCGGAGGTTCGCGACCGCGTTCATCTTGATCCGCGAGTGCTCGACTCCGGGCGGCAGCGGGGCCGACTTGTCGAGCAGGCGCACGGCCCAGTCCGGGAGCGGCGTCAGGACCGTGCGGAGCGAGAACTCGCCCATCGCGCGCTCGACACGCGCACGGAGCCGGCCGTGGTGCTCGAGCGCGCCCGACAGCCCGCCGCGGGCGGAGAGCGTCTTCTCAAGCGCCTCGCGCAGCTGGCGGCCGTTCTCGGTGGCGACGGCGAGGCAGTGGGGGCAGACGGGCTCGTCGATCGGACGCACGCACGTCGTGCAGAACATCCGCCAGCGGGGCGTCGCGCAGCGGCAGGGCGTCGCGGTGCCGAGCGGGCGCTCGGTCCGACAGCCCTCGCACCGTTCCACGGTGCGTGCGGCGATCAGGGGTTTGCCGAGAATGGGTTCGGGCACGGCTGTCGGGACGGGACTGCGGCGCATCATAGAAGCGCCGGCCCGCCGCGCGCGGTCACTTCAGCTCCTCGACGGCGCCGTGGAACCGCTCGTAGTCGTCGACCTTGTTGCGATCGATCGCGGTCCGGAGGCCGTCGAGTTGCTCCTGGTTGGCCGTGAGCCGGACGACAAGCGGGTGCTTCGGGTCCTTGATGAGGCGGTCGACCGACTTTGCGATGCGCCCGAGGCTGGATGCGTTCTCCTTGATCCCCCGCTGGAGGCGCTCGCAGCGGAGCTTGGTCGCGGAGTCGCGCGTGTTGTCGCTCTTGTCGCGCCAGACTTCCTTCAGGCTGTCGTTGCCCGAGGTCCACTTGCCCTTGCGCCCGTGGAAATGCTCGTTGAACTCCTCGAGGTCCCGCTTCAGTTCGTCGAGAAGTTCGTCGTACTCCTTGACCTTCGCGTCGACCTTCGCTTGGACCTCGGGGTCGAGAGGCTGGCGAACCTCGGGCTTGGCGGCCGCGGGCGCGCTCGTGGATGCACCTGTGGATGCACCTGTGGATGCGCCCGGCGCCGGCGCCGATGGGATCGGCGCGGCATTCGCACGCGCAGCGACCGAGCCGGCGTCGATCGCGGCGACGGCCTCGCTCACGCTCTGGAACTCGCGCGCCTCGAAGCCGACCGACTTGAGCAGCGAGGCCGAGAGCGCGAGGGGCTCGTTCGCCGCGGCGAGCCTGACCGGTGCGCGGCTGTCCGAAGCGAACCCCGTCCTCGACGACCACGAGAGCGGCTTCTCGGCGTCGATGACGCGGCCCGCGAGGAGCGGATCGACGCGCCCGAGCTCGGCGAGCGTCTCGGCGAGATCCTTGCGCCGCGCGGCGCTCGAACACCAGTTCGGACCCGCGCCGCGGAGGGTCGCGCCGGTCTCGAACACGACCGCGTCGCACGCAAGCGCGACCGCAGCGACCCCGCCGGCGCCGCTCGCGCCCGCGGCTCCCGAAGTCGCCTTCGGAGCGATCGCGATCACGCTGCCGCCCGCGATCCTGCGGTCGGCGATCGCCATCAGGATCTCATGGGTCTGCTGCGGGTCGAGCGAGTCGCGGTCGAGGATGAGCGCGAGCGGCCTCGCACCTGCGCCCGTCGGCGCGGCCGCGAGGCGCTGCTCGAGCGAGTCGAGGGGTTCGGAGAGCGCGACCTGCACGGGGCCCCGCGCGGCGGCCTCTGCGGGCGTCGGCGCCCAGAGCGGAAGGCAGGCAAGCAGGGCGCCGATCATGCGGAACGTTGCATTCATCTTGGATTCCTCCGTCGATCTGACCATTGATCTTCACGCCGATCCCCGCGCCTCGGCCGAGACGCCGCATCTTGCACCGACCCAGGCGCCGCGCGCAAGTGGCGGTGCGTGCGGAGGGCGGATTTCGTTGGACGACCGCGGGCGACTTGCCGCGGCGGCCCCGTCTGCGTTAGTCTGCTCGGCGGGGCAAGTATGAAAGACTGTCAGCGAGCAGCGGGAAGACTTGATTCATGGGGCGCCGTCCGGCGCCGTGGTCGTCGCATGCGCCGCGCGCGGCGGGCGGGAGGAGGGCGATGAGCGATCCACCGCCGCTTCCGTCGCCTCCGCTCGGCATCGCGCCCGCTGCCGAGTCGTCCGCGCCTCTCGTCGGCACGTCGGCGCTCGCATTCCAGCGTGCCGACCAGCGCCGCGACCGCATCGTGGTCATCGGCCGCCGCCGCGCGGGAAAGACGATCTATCTCGCGCGGCTCTACGAGGCGCTCTGGCAAGGCTGCACGCTTGTCGACGGCCGTGTCCCGGCGCCCGGAGAATCGACCGCTGGCCGGAAGGTCGTCGAGATCTCGTGCCGCGCGACGTCCGGTGCGTCGCACACCCAGTTCATGAAGGTGATCGAGGAACTCCGCGCCGGCCGCTGGCCCGCTGCGACCGTCGGCAACAGCTACGCCGAGCTCATCGTGAACTACGGCGGCCGCGAGCGCATGCTCACGGCGCTCGACTATCCGGGCGAGGTCTTCCGCAAGGCGTTCATGAGCGACTCGGACGACCCCGACGCGCGCGAGCTTCTCGCCGCGATCGACCGCGCCGCGGCGGCGATCTTCCTGATCGATCCCGCGGTCGTCGCGGCCGGCGGCGACGAGTCGCACGAGGACACGTTCGGCCTGACGCAGGCAGCGGCGCGCATCCGCGGCGGCCTCGACGGCGCGAGCGTACCGATCGCTGTCGTCCTCACGAAGTCCGATGTCAACAAGGCGTTCCTGCGCGAGTCGGGCGGCGTGCGCGAGTTCGCCCACAGGCACTTCGGGCAGATGTTCCGCAGCATCGAGCGTACGGCCGTCTTTGCGTCGGTGGCGGTGCGGGTCGCCGAGAACGCGCTCGGGCGGACCGTGCCGCGCGCCGAGAAACCCGCCGAGAATGTGGTCGAGCCGCTGCGCTACTGCTTCGAGATGATGGAAGTGACGGCGAGCGAGGCGCGGATCCGCGAGGCGAAGCGCCTGCAGGCGGAGGCGCAGCAGCTCGCGGTGCGCGGCGAGGCCGAGGAGCGGCGGCGCTCGACCAACGCGTGGATCGTCTTCATCGTCGCGGTCGTGCTGCTCTTGGCTGCGGTCGGAATCGGAACGTGGATGCTGGTCGCGGGGGAGTGACCCCGTGCGGAGGGAATTGCGATGGCGGACGCATCGAGACACGCCGACGTCCACATCTTCGGCTCGACGAGCGGATACGGCACCGTGGCCGCATCGCGTGGCGTCGGCGACGACGAGCGCCGCGAGCTCGAGAGCTTCCAGTTCGGCGAGGCGTCGACCGCCGAGCGCATCGCGAGGCTCGAGACGCACGCGGTGATGACCGGCCGCGCGCTCCGCTCCGGGCGCGTGGCGGTCTCGCGCATGATGCCCGCGGGCGTCGACGACGCGGGACGGCCGACGGTCGAGATCATCACGCTGCTTCTCTCGGCCCGCGACTACGAGGCCTGCGTCGGAGCGCTGCCGATGCTCGCCGAGCGCGAGTCGTTCTGGCGCGAGGCCCGCGCGGGCGCGGCGGGCGGCGCGCGGGTTCCCGCAGTCGCGCCGCAGCCGGCGGCGGGCGATCCGCAGGTGTTTCGGCTGTTCGACCTCTGGCTCGCGGCCGCGCGCGTCGGTGCCGTCGGCGTCGTGCCCGAGGGCGAGTCTGAATCCGTGCTGCGGCTGGTCGCGTCGCTCGATCCGGCCGACCGCCCGAACTGCCGCTGGGGCGTCGGGCTTCTCTCGCTTTCGGCGCCGGTCGACATCTGCTCGGTCGCGGCGGGCACGTCGATGCACGGCGCCCGCGATGCGCTGCGTCCCGCGCAGTCGGGCGCGTGGCACTGCGGGAGCGAGAGCGAGTACGCGGCAATCCGCGTGATGAACGGGCTTGCGTGCTTTCCGTCGCGCGCCGACGTCGAGTCGAACGGCCGCGCGATCACGATCGCAGACGAGCCCGGCGCCGCGACGCGCAGTCGGCGAGGCGACGCGCGCGCAGGCGACGGAGCGCGCGCACCCGGCCGACGTCTGCTGCCGCTTGCGATCGGCTCGGCGGTGCTGTCGACGGTGGTGCTGGGGGTTGCGATCTGGATGGAGCAGTCGCGCAGGAGTTCCGCGCCCGTCACGGCGATCGGATGGGCATCGGAACCAAGCGAGCCCGCCGCGCCGGCCGAGGGCTCGAACTCGCTGCTGACACCGCTTCCTGAGCGTGAGGCTCCGCCGCCCGTGGAGCCTCCGCCGCCCGTGGAGCCTGCGCCGCCCGTGGAGCCTGCGCCCCCCGTGGAGCCTGCACCGCCTTCAGGCCCGCCTTCGCCGCCTTCGCCGGCATCGGAGACGCGGTCGCCAACGAAGACTCCGCCGGAGCAAACGTCTCCTTCGACGGAGAAGTCCGATGCACCGGCGTCCGCGGGCGAGGCCCAGTCGACGACGGTCACGGCGATTGCCGGTCAGCCGGACCCCGTGCCGAAGACCTACGACTACAGGAAGCCGACGACTTTGAGGCTTCTGCTGGACGAACTGAAGGATGCCACGTTTCCCGAGAGGGAGACGATGAAGGACGAGGCATATCGAGCGAAGCTCATGACGCGAGTGGACCAGTGGATCCTGCTCGCGTATCGCGCGGTGCTCCTCGACCGAATCTGCAAGCAGCTTGCAGAGAAACATCCGGACTGGACGAGTCGCGACAAGAGCGACACGGCATCGCTAGCCGTGATCCGCGAAGTCGTGAGCCCGCACTCCGGCTTCATGGTGACAGCAAGCCCAGCAAGGCTCTTCGATCATGTTCCGCTCTGCGTTGAAGTGCGCGAGCTCTTGGTTTCCTTTCTCATCGAGCTTCGAAGCCGGCTTGAGCGTTGGGAGCGGCTCGAAGGCAAGGGCAAGGACGTCGCCGACCACGTCCGGGACCGGATCCGTGAAGTGAAGCGCGAGCATCTTGGGCCTGGCATCGATGACGGGGTGTGGAAGGTCGCAAAGGGTCTCGATGGCGAGGTGCGCAGGCTGCTCACCGACCACCAGATCGACAATGAACTCGAGGCGCTGGAGAAGTTGAGGGATTCCAACTCTCAGGGGAACCCATGAACGCACACTGCCACAACTGCGGCCGTGAGTATCTGACCGCGCGCGCGATGGCCGGCAAGGCGGTTGCGTGCCGCGGCTGCGGCGCGCTCAACGATGGTGCCGGAGGACCGTCCCCTGGCGGCGACACTACGAAGCAGCAGCCCGCGCGCGAGCGGAAGCCGGCGCAGCCGCTCTCGGGCGCCGCGTTCACGATCGGCGAGCGGCCGCGTCCCGTCGATGCGCGGCGGCTCGACGATGCGTACCGCACCGCGGTCGACGCCAAGGTCGCTGCGGAGGTCGCGCGCCAGCGTGAGTCGGACGGCGGCACGGCGCGCCTCATCCGCGCGATCGGCATCGTCATCGCGTCGATCGCCGTGCTCGGGGTCGGCGCGCTCTTCCTTGCCCGCCATCTCGGGTCGAAGCCGGCGGCCGTCGACTGGGCCGCGTACCAGCTCGCGGTGCCGCAGATCACGAGCGACTCGGCGACCGGCACCGGGTTCGTCATCGAGCACAAGCGCCACCTCTGGCTCGTCACCAACTTCCACGTGATCGAGGGCGTGCGGCAGGTCGACGCGATCTTCCGCAGGCCAAGCGACGGAGGCCAGCTCTTCCGCCTGCCGGGGATTCCAGCCCGCGAGTTCCGCGTGCATCCGCGCTTTCTCGAGGTGAAGGAGAGTTCGAGCGACCTCCGCAACTTCGACCTCGCGGCCGTGAGCGTCGAGACGTTCCGGCCGCAGCTCGAGGCGATCGGCGTCGAGCCGCTCGAGATCGCGTCGTCGGGCGACCTCGTCGTCGGCGGACGCGTGGTGGCGCTCGGGCACGTCGCGTCCTCGATCTTCAACCTCGCCGCGGAAGGCGACACCGAGGCGGAGGGCGTCGCGACCCACAGCCTCTTCGACGGACTGATCTCGAGCGTGCGCCGCGCCGAAGGCAAGCCGACGCTTGTCCAGACGAGCGCGAACTACAGCTCCGGCTGCTCGGGCGGGCCGCTCATGCTCGTCGACTCGATGGAGGTCGCGGGCGTGAACACGTGGGGCGAAGTCGACCGCGACGGCTCGTCGAAGGAGGGCCTGCGCTTCGCGCTCGCTGCGGACCAGGTCTTCGAGATCGTCGAGGGCGGCACGCCGCTCCAGTCGGTGCGCGACCAGATCAAGAAGGCCGCCGCCGAGCCGTTGCCGCAGCCCGGCATCGTCGAGGAGGCGAAGGCATGGGCCACGTTCGCGGGGTTCGAGGATGCGCTTCGGTTCCTCGAGAAGGAAGGGTGGAAGCTGACCGGCCGCGGAGTCGCCAAGACCGACGCGTCCGGGCTCGGCCTCCATCGCCACGACGTGATCGGTCTTGGCGGCGTCGAGGTCGCGGTCCTCGCGCTGCCGCGCGACCGCTCGATCGACCTCGACATCGTCGAGATCACCGGCCAGCAGTTCCGCGGTCTCGGGCAGGACCTCAGTTCGGCGCACGGCGCCGTGTCGGCGATCCAGGTCAACCTGCCGGGCACCGATGTCGCTGCCGTCGTGCAGCAGGGCTTCGAGATGTCGATCGCGATCCAGACGCTCTTCCTCGGCGAGCCGACTTCGGCGCGCTACCTCATCGTGGTGCTCGAGCGGCCGGCGAACGCAGGCAGTTCGGTCGGAGGCGCGAGCCCGACGGCAGGTGTCGGCGCGGGAGGTGCGCCGACCGCTCCGCCGACCGCGCCGCCAAACGCGCCGCCTCCTCCGCCGCCGGCACCGCAACCACCTTCGGGCGCGCCCGCCACTCCCTGAGCAAGATCCATGCCGATGCGCACGCTCGTCCCCTCCGTCACCTGCCCGCACTGCTGGCACGAGTTTCCGCCTGCACAGGTGCGGTTCATCGCCGAGCACGAGGGGCTCCGCGGCGATTCGGTGCAGGGCGACGCCGCGCAGATGCGCTTTCTCCCGAGCCGCTTCGACGCGCAGGGCCGCGCGCTCGACCCGCTCGGCGCTGCGTGCACTCGGCTGGCGTGCAAGCGCTGCCATCTCGAGCTGCCGCAGCCAGTGCTCGAGGTCCCGCAGACGATCCTCTCGATCGTCGGCGCGCCAGCGTGCGGCAAGTCGGTCATGCTTGCGGCCGCGAGCTTCTCGCTCCGCTCGGGGCTCGTCGTCGACGGGCTCGAGTTCCTC
>JBIKWD010000117.1:0-10567 GCA_044356505.1 Phycisphaerales bacterium | reverse complement strand
GTTCACCTTCGACGCCGCGTTGCGGCCGCCGCCGATGCGGTCGTAGTGGATCTCGGTGCACGGACCGCACGGGCCCGTGTCGCCCATCTCCCAGAAGTTGTCCTTCATGTTGCCGGGGATCACATGGCCCGCGGGGAGGAGCGATTCCCAGATGCGCTTTGCGTCGAGGTCGGGTTCGAGGCCCGAGGCCGGGTTGCCTTCGAACCAGGTCGCGTAGAGGCGGTTCGGGTCGAGGCCGTAGACCTTGGTGAGGAGCTCGAAGCCCCAGCGGATCGACTCTTCCTTGAAGTAGTCGCCGAAGGACCAGTTGCCGAGCATCTCGAAGAAGGTGTGGTGATAGGTGTCCTTGCCCACATCCTCGAGGTCGTTGTGCTTGCCGCCGGCGCGAATGCACTTCTGGGTGTTGACGGCGCGGGTGTAGGGGCGCTTGCCGCGGCCGAGGAACACGTCCTTGAACTGGTTCATGCCCGCGTTGGTGAAGAGCAGGGTGGGGTCGTCGTGGGGGACGACGGGGCTCGACGGGGCGAAGGTGTGGCCCGCCTTCTCGACGAAGAAGTCGATGAAGGCCTTGCGGATCTCGGCGGCGGTGGTGGGTCGCGACATAAGTGGAAAGGAAGGATAGAAGGAAATGCAGGTGCACGGCACGTGCCATGCAGTGCCTGGCACTGGCTGGCACGTGCCAGGCACCGCTCGTGGCTTCTAGGAGGGTGTGAGAAGCGCTGTCCGCGCAAGGGCGAGCTGCCGCAGCGGCAAGCGCCCGGACACGTGCACGGCACGTGCCGTCCAGTGCCTGGCACTGACTGGCACGTGCCAGGCACCGTTTCTGGCTAGGCTGCTCGCATGGCCAACCACGTCTCCCGCACCCCCTTCGTGGGCGGCAACTGGAAGATGAACCTCACCCGCTTCGGCGCGGTCGAGCTCGCCTGCGCCACCGCCGTCGCAGCCGCCGGGCGCGGCGTCGAGTGCGTCGTGTTTCCGCCGTTCGTGTTTCTCTCCGACATGATCGCGGCGCAGTCGGACGACATGCACATCGGCGCCCAGGACTGCTCCGCCGAAACCAACGGCGCCTTCACCGGCCAAGTCAGCGCCGCGATGATCCGCGAGGCCGGCTGCTCCGCGGTGCTTATCGGCCACTCGGAGCGCCGTCACGGCCTCGGCGAGACCGACGTCCTCCTCGCCCGCAAGGTGGCCCGTGCCCTCGAGGCCGGCCTGACCCCCGTCCTCTGCGTGGGTGAAACCCTCGCCGAACGCGAGGCCGGCAACGCCCACGCGATCATCGAAACCCAGCTGCGGGGCTCCCTCGCGGGCCATTCCGAGGACGCGCTCGCAACCCTCGTCGTCGCCTACGAACCCGTCTGGGCCATCGGCACCGGCCGCACCGCGACCCCCGACGACGCCGCCGAAGCCCATCGAACCGTGCGGAAGACGCTGGCATCCATGTATAGTGCTCGATTCGCCGAGCAGGTCCGTGTCATCTACGGAGGCTCGGTGAACGCGAAGAACGCGGCCGATCTCTTCTCACGCGAGGAGATCGACGGTGGTCTCGTCGGAGGCGCGTCGCTCAACGCGAACGACTTCGGCACGATCATCGCCGCCGCCTCCGCGCGTCGAGCCTGAGCGCGTTCGTCCGTCATCGGCGGCGACCGCAAGTGTCCGTCCGACCGACAGATCGGTTTCCGCCATGCAGATCTTCTTCGCCGTCCTGACCGTCCTCTTCATCGTCGTCTCCATCGCGCTGGTGCTGATCATCCTGGTGCAGCGCCCGCAGGGTGGCGGCCTCACGGGCGCCTTCGGCGGCGGCGGCGGCACCGACACCGCGTTCGGCGGACGAACGGGCGACGCGCTCACCGTCGCGACGATCACGGCCTTCGCCATCTACCTGCTGCTCGCCATCGGCCTGAACATCAGCGGCAACGTGATGCGCAACGCGCCGGCCGAGATGCCCGTGACTCCGACCGCGACCGAAACCCCCGCGGATGGCACCGCGGATGGCACTGCGGATGGCACTGCGGATGGCACCGCGCCGACGCCCGCCGACGGCGCAACCGCGCCCGCGCCCGTGGAGATCCCCGTCTCCGACGCGACGCCCGCGCCGACGTCCGATCCCGCGCCGTCCGAGCAGCTCCTGCCCGCAGGAGCTCCGACGACCACCCCTGCGACTCCCGAAGCGCCCGCGCCCGCGGCCGGCGGCTGAACCAGCGACCAAGGCCTCCGCATGATTCGCTCGATGACCGGCTTCGGTGCAGCGTCCGCGGAAGCGGATGGCTGCCGTTTCGCGGTCGAGGTCAAGAGCGTCAACAACCGCTTCTTCAAGGCGACGGTGCGGGTCCCCGAGGAAATCTCGACCCTCGAAACCGAGATCGAATCCGCTGTCGCCAAGCGCCTCGCGCGCGGCAGCGTGATGGTGCTCGTCCGCTTCGTTCCCGGAGGCGCAGTCGCCGCAGCCGAGGTCAACCCCGACGCCGCCCGCACGGCGCTGACCGCGCTCCTGGCGGCGCTGCCGCATGAGCTCCGTGACCGCGCCACCGTCGACCTCGGTGCGCTTCTCGCCGTCCCCGGCGTCCTCCGCACCGACGGCGTCGAGAAGCTCGTCGACTTCGCGCGCCCCGTCGTCCTGCGGCTCCTCGACGAGGCGTGCTCGCGCGTCCTCGAGATGCGCTCGCGCGAGGGCGAGTCGATCGCCCGCGAGCTCGCGCGCTTCGGCCAGTCGATCCGCGACGCCCTCGCGACAGTCGCCGAACGCGCGCCGTTCGCGACGAACGCCTACCAGGACCGGCTGCGTTCCCGCATGAATTCGCTCCTCTCCGAAGTCGGCGCGGTGGCCGCCGAGACCGATCTCCTCCGCGAGGTCGCCGTCTTCGCCGAGCGCTCCGACGTCGCCGAAGAGGTGACCCGCCTCTCCGGCCACCTCTCGCAGTTCGAGCAGGTCATCTCGCCGTCCCACCCGGAACCGGCGGGCCGCACCCTCGACTTCCTCTCGCAGGAGATGCTCCGCGAGGCGAACACCATCGCCAGCAAGTCGCAGGACGTCGAGATTGCGCGCAAGGTGGTCGAAATGAAGACCGCGATCGACCGTATCAAGGAGCAGGCGGCGAACGCGGAATGAACCGCGCGCCGCGTCTGCCGGCGGGTTCGGCCTCGCGGCGCGGCGAAGATCGAACCGGAGCGAACGGTGTCGGCTGATCCTCCAGACCACTTCCACGCCCAGAGAGAGCCGGAGAAGCCCGCTGCCGAGCCCGCTGGCCACGCGCCGTCGGCGCGCGAGAGGTTCAACGCCCGCGAGATCGCGCAGGTGCTCTCGCACTACGACGTCGGCGTGATCCGCGAGATCCGCGAGTACCGCCGCGGATCGCGCCGCGCCGCGAAGCTCAAGCTCGTGGCCGAGCGCGGCGAGTTCCTCCTCAAGCGTCGCGCGTCGGGGCGCGTCTTCGACTCTGACCGCGCACGTGCCGCGGCAAGCCACAAGCTCCAGCAGATGGCTGCGAAGATCGGCGTGCCGGTCGCGTCGCTGATGCCGCTCAAGAGCGGCGGCACGCTGCTCGACTTCGGCGGCCGGCTCTACGAACTCTTCCAGTGGATCCCCGGCACGCGCTATGCGCGGCACGCGGAGCAGTCGCGCGCCGCCGGCATCGCGCTCGCCCGCATGCACGGCGCGTTCCACGGCATCGAACTGCTCGAAGACCTGCCGCTCGGCGGCTTCAGCGAGCCGGAACCCGTGCGCGCGATGATGGAGAAGGCGCGCGAGAAGGCGCTCGCGCGCTCGACCGCCGAGGACGGCGAGTCGATCGCCGCATCGGTCGACCAGCTCCTCGGCCACCTGCAGCGCATCGAGGCGAAGCTCAACGCGAAGGGCCTCGCGTTGCAGCGCTCGGCGATCTGCCACGGCGACTTTCATCCCGGCAACACGCTGTGGTATGGCGACACGCTCGGGGCCGTGATCGACTTCGACAGCGCCCGTCACGAGTCGGTCGCCGCGGAGATCGCGAACGCCACGCTCCAGTTCTCGGTGAAGGCCCGCACCGGCGAGAATCCGCTCGAGTGGCCCGTCGGCCTCGATCCCGAGAACCTGCGGGCCTTCATCGCGGGCTACGCGGCGGCTCCCGCGATCGACCTGCGCGAGATCGCGCCGCTCGTCCCATGGCTCATGATGTCGGCGATCGTCGCGGAGGCTGCCTCGCCGATCGCCCGCGACGGCGACTTCGCGGGTATCGCGCCCGCGCCGTTCCTGACCGCCACGGTCAACCTCGTCGACTGGATCGCGCAGCGCACCCGCGCGGTGTCCTCCGTCATCGAGCAGGAAGCCGGCTGATCCGCGCGGCGCAGCGCGTGCACGGCCGGCGATGGCGGGAACTCTTCTCGGCCTCGCCTGAATCCTCGAAACCGGGCGCGACTTCGCCGAAAGCCGTGCTACTCTCTGGCCATGCACGCGGCGCTCGCGCTTTCCCTGCTGGTTCTCGCGCAAAACTCGGCCGTCGCTCCGGGCAGGCCGGGCGTTCAGGTCAAGCCGATCGCGCCGCAGAACCAGCCGTTCATCGACGCGAGGGGCCGGATCATCCAGCTCGGCGACGAAGCGCAGCCTCTCCCGACCGACGCCGAACTCGCGCGCGTCGATGTGGCCGCCGATCTCGTCCGGCTTGCCCGGCAGTTCGACGCGGAGACGTACGCGGAGCGCGCCTCGGCTCGCGAACAGATCCTCGCGCGCAAGCCGTCGCCGCAGGAGCTCATGGCGCTGCTTCTTCGCCGCGACCTCACGAACGACGCCCGCCACGCGCTCGTATCGATCCTCGAGCAGCGCATCCTCGAGGCGCCGCGGGGCGCGCTCGGAATCCGCATGGACGGTCCGTTCATGCGAGAGACGGGCGTCCGCGTCACCGGCCTCGTGCCGGGAATGCCGGCCGAGCGCGTGCTCAAGGTCGGCGACCTGATCCACAGCGTCGATGGCAAGCAGCTGCTCGACAGGTCTGATCTCATCCGCGCCGTGCAGGCGCTGCCGCCGGGGCTCGAGGTCGAGCTCGCCGTGCGGCGCACCGCGCGCGACGCCGAGGGCAAGGTCCTGGTCGGCGACGACGGACGCGAGCGCGTCGAGGAACTCAGGATCAAGCTGCGTCTCGGGTCGACCGACGACCTCGACGACCGCGGCGACCCGCAGGGCGGTGGCGTTGCGAACGCGATGACCGGCGCGCGGCTCGGGCAGATCGAGGAGGCGCGTCGCCGCTTCCTGCCGATCCCCACGGTGGTCGACTTTCCCGATCGCGAGAAGCCGGCCGCGCGCGAGCCCGCCAATCCCGACACGCTGCGCAAGCAGCTCGCTGCGCTGCAGCTGACGGGCGCGGATCCTGATCTCGTGCGCGGCATCCGCGAGCGGCTCGACGCCGTCACGAGCCGTCTTGGGACGGCGCCGGACCAGGCGACACGCGCACAGATCGAGGCCGCGCTCGAGGCGATCGCGACGGAGATCCGCGCGCTGCGCTGAATACCCGCACCGAGCTCGCCAAGGCGAGCGGGTTGCGAAGCAGGTCGCGAGCGCTCAAATCAAGACAGCGGATTCCGGAAGTGCTCGTTCTGGATCGGGACGATCACCTCGAGCACGTGCTGGAGCACCTCGGCCGGCGAACCCATCGCGTTCACCTCGTGCACGATCCCTTCGGGATAGCACGCGAGCACCGGGCGCGTCTCGCGCTCGTAGACCTCGAAGCGCTTCCTGATCACCTTCTCGTCGGCGTCGTCGATGCGGTTTTCCTTGAGCGCACGGCGACGCATGCGCGTCACCATCGCCTCGATGTCGGGGCAGACGAGGTGCAGCACCGCGAGCACCTCGAGGTACTTGTCGAGCGCCTTCGCCTGGGTCACGTTGCGCGGAATGCCGTCGAGGACGAGCAGGTCGACGTTCGGCTTGTAGATCGAGAGCACCGTCTGGGCCTGCATGTTCTGGCGCCACATCTCGATCGTGAGCTCGTCGGGAACGAGCTCGCCGCGCGACGAGTACGCCATGAACTTCTTTCCGAGCTCGGACGACATGTCGAGCGAGCGGAAGACGTCGCCGCAGGCAAGGTGGAAGAATCCCGGCACCTTGCCGAGGATCTTGCCCTGCGTCCCCTTGCCGGCGCCAGGAGCGCCAAACAGGAGGACGGTCTTGAATCGTCGCGTCGATTGGGTGGCCGTGTCTGACATTGGACTCTCCCGAATCCGCCTCTGCCGATGGCGGGAGCGAAGCGTAGATCGGGCATCGGCAGTCGGGGGAGGCGGGGCGAGGGAAATGGTCAAAAACCCGCCGCGCCGAGGCCTTCAGGCCTGTCCTCCGCACGACCGGGAAGGTCCGCGGCAGGTTCTGCGCGGTCGGTACACTCGCGTGATGGAGTTTCCTTCGAAGCGGTGGATTCGCCCCGAGCCGCGGGCTGGAGGGGAAGGGCTTCTCGACCGGCTCTTCGAGGGCCGCGGGCTCAAGTCGCTCGACGAGCGCGAGGCGTTCTGCCGCCCGAGCCTCAGGCAGCTGCAGGACCCCGAGGCGATGCACGACATGCAGGAGGCCGCCGACGCCGTGTGCGACGCGCTGCGCTCGGGCAAGCGGCTCGCGATCTACGGAGACTACGACGTCGACGGGATCATGGCGACCGCGATCCTCTGGCACATGCTGCGGGCGATCTCGCCGTCGACGCCCGTGCGCACCTATGTGCCGCACCGCATCGAGGAAGGCTACGGACTCAACCGCGAGGCGCTCGATTCGCTGCGCAACGACGGGATCCAGACGGTCGTCACCGTCGACTGCGGCGTCTCCGCGATCGGCGAGGCGAAGCACGCGCGCGAGATCGGGCTCGAGCTCGTCATCACCGATCATCACGAACTGCATCCGTCGCACGAGGTTCCCGTCGCGCGCGCTGTGGTGCATCCGCGACTGCCCGGAAGCCAGCGCTTCGGCGAGCTGTGCGGCGCGGGCGTCGCGTGGAAGCTCGCGTGGATGATCGCGGAGCGGTGGTGCGGTTCGGAGCGGCTGCCGAAGGTGCTGCAGGACCGCCTGCTCACGCTCCTTCCGCTCGCCGCGATCGGGACGGTCGCGGACGTGGTGCCGCTTCTCGGAGAGAACCGCGTGATCGTGGCGCGCGGCCTCACGCTCGCGCGCACGACCGGCATCGCGGGGCTCGATGCGCTGCTCGAGAGTTCGCGCGTCGACACGACGGTCGACTCCGAGCAGATCGCCTTCCGCGTCGCGCCGCGCCTGAACGCCTGCGGGCGCATGGGGCACCCCGAGGAGGCCGTCGAGCTTCTCACGACGGCGGATCGTCGCCGCGCGGAGGAGATCGTCGCGCGGCTCGAGGGACTGAACGCCGACCGCAAGAAGGAGGAGAACCGCATCTTCGAGGCCGCGCTCGCGCAGCTCGAGTCGACGGCGGGCTCCCGTCCGCGCGGCATCGTGCTGCACGACGACTCGTGGAACCTCGGCGTCGTGGGCATCGTCTGCTCGAAGCTCGTCGATCTCCATGCGTGCCCCGTGATCCTCTTCACGAGGAACAAGGACGTCTACAAGGGCTCCGGCCGCAGCGTCGACGGCGTCGAGCTCCACAAGGTGCTCGCCGCGTGCAAGGAGCATCTCCTCGGGTTCGGCGGGCACGCGATGGCGGCGGGCATGTCGGCCGCCGACGCCGACGCGATTCAGCGCTTCCGCGCCGCGTTCGAGCGCGAGGTCGACGCGCTGCTGCCGCCGGTCGGCGAGCAGCGGCCGCCGCTTGCGATCGACTCGGCGTGCGAGCTCGGCGAGCTCGACATCGCGACGGTGCAGGACATCGACCAGCTGGCGCCGTTCGGGCGCGAGAACCGCAAGCCCGCGCTTCTCGTCGAAGGCGCGAAGCTCACGCAGGTGCGGCCGTTCGGCAAGGCGGGCGCCGTGCGGCACCTCGAGCTCGTCGTGAGCCAGGAACGCTTCGGACGGCCGAGTTTCCTGCGCGTCCAGTGGTGGGACGGCGCGAAGCACGCGGGCGCGTTCGAGAAGGGCATGCGGCTCGATCTCGTGATCGAGCCCGGCCTCGACCGCTTCCGCGGAGCCGTCGAGCCGAACGCGCGGCTCGTCGATCTCAGGATCGCGGCGGTGGAGAGCAGGCGATGACGGCGGCGGCGTTCGACGCACTGGCTGCGCGCGCGGCCGGGCCGGTGCGCGCGTACCTCGCGTGCGCGAGGCTCGCGTGGATCGACGATGTCGATGGATTTGCGGCGCGTTTTGCGGCAGACCACAGCGTGATGCGTTCTGCTGCCGCCTCGGGCCTTCCGTTCCGCCGCGGCGTGGTGCGCGCGCTGCTTTCCGCGGTGCGCGAGGCGCGCAAGTCGTCCGGCATGTGCAGCGGCTGCGACTGCAAGCAGCCCTGCGAGACGCCCCTCGACCCGCAGGCGTTCGAGGCCTTCGAGCGCGCGTGGGCGCAGGCGGTGATCGCGCAGGCCTCCGTGCGCGCATGCGAGGCAGCGGAAGCCGAAGGCGACGCGGACGCATGGATGATCTTCCGCGCCACCAGCATCGAAGGCCGCGAGACATCGGTGCTCGCCCGCGAACGCGGCATCACGACCGCCGAAGCCCGCGCACGCGCCGCACGCATGGCCGAACCGTTCGACCGCACGCTGCGCGAGGCGCTCCGCGAGGAAGGCATCGCCGCCGAGGATCTCGACGACGAGCTCGCGTGGCTGATGGAGGCGGCGACGAGGTGAGGCGCCGCGCGCGGACTCACGCGGTCACGGGCAGCCGCCCCACGACGACAGCAGGAGCGAGAGGTCTGCGGGGCCGGTCACGCCGTCCTTGTCGACGTCGTAGGTGATGGTGGTGCCGCCCCAGTTCGAGAGAAGGAGCGCGAGGTCGACGCTGTCGACCGCGTCGTCGCCGTTGAGATCGGCGTTGCAGTCGGGCACTTCGGTTCCGATCTCGTCGAGGGCGTCGACGCGGATGTTGCGCCACTCGGGGCCGCTGTGAAGGGCCGGGTCGTAGTTGGTGCGGCTCCGCATCATCTCGAAGCCCGTGCTGACGGCGCGGCCGTCGAAGGACGACTGCGTGTCGAAGGTCCACGGGCCCCCGGTCGGAGGCTTGACGAGCACGCGGAGTTCCTTGCCGTTGGTCACGTAGAGGCGGTTGCCGTCGCCTGCGCTCAGCGACCGCACGCTTCCGAGGCCCGGCACCGACACGATGCTGAAGTCGTCGGGCGTTCCGCGCGCGTCGAGCCGCCCGACCCGGTCGTCGTTTGGGTTTCCGAAGTAGACCGCGCCGTCGTCGGTTCCGACGCAGAGCGTCGAGTCCTCGTCGAGCGGCATCGTGCTCGGCACGGGAACCTGCGCCCGGATCCCGAGCGCGCGGTCGAGCCGCGTGATCGTGCGCGTGGTCGGGCTGAGGACCACCAGTTGATCGGTGGCGTCGTCGTAGGAGATCGCGTCGGGCTTGATGACGGCGGCGGTCGAGCCCTCCATCACGCCTCGGGGCGAGATGCGAAAGATCGTCTCTCCGTTGTGGATGTACACCTCGCCGAAGCGGCCGACGGCGATGCGACTGAGTTCGCCGGTGATCGCGGGATCCTCGATCGTCGCGATGGCTCGCTGCGCGAAGTCGAGCCGCTGCAACTTGGTGCTGCCGTCGTTGAGCCGCACGATCGCGAACGCGTCGAGGCCCGCCGCGTCATGGACGACCTGCACGACCTCCGTCACGTCCGTGCCGAAGCTGATTCCCTGGGCGATGCCGCCGAAGGACGGAAGGCTGATGGGCGTGACGCGCCAGACCTCCTGTTCGGAGCTCTCCCAGGTGAATCCGACTGCGGGCCACATCGCGACGTACGCGTCGAGGATGCGGAACCTGTCGTCGTCGGCGACGATGAAGGTGCGGAATCCGGGAAGGTTCGCGAACTCCATGAATCCGATCGGGAGCTCTCGGGACGAGAACTCGCTCTGCTTCGCGAGAGGCAGCGGGCCGTCGCCGCCTTCGTCCGTCGCTGGATCGCGCACCCAGATGCGGGCGCTCATCGGATCCCGCTCCATCCGCGCGACCGTCACCAGATGTCCGCCGTCGCGTGCGACGACGGGGAGATTGCCGCTGACGCCCGTCACGTCGTATCGCCCGAAGCAGAAGCTGACGAGCCCGCCGAGCACGGCGGACTTGCTGATGTTGGCGAAGGTGCAGTCCGCGTCGATCCGGAACTGGAAGACGAACTGCGGGCCGCCGAGCGGCGCCCCCGCGTGGATGTTCCACTGCCCGAAGCCCGTCTTCCATCCGTTCAGCGTCGTACCGTTGGTGCCGTCCGTCGACATCATCCCGCCCATCGCCTCGAGGTCGGAGGTCACGAAGCCGTGCACCGAGTCCGACTGATAGGGAAGCGCGCCCGGGAGCAGGAAGGGATAGCCGTGGTGGGTCGCGTAGGCGAAGAGGTTGTACGAGGCGGTGGGCACGCAGTGCATGCCGCCCTCGGCTGCGAGGCCGATCCTGCGCTGGTCGATGTCGGGCATGTCGGTGACGCGGTAGCGGCAGAAGTCGGGCGCCCAGATCGCCTCGACGATGTCGGCAAACGCGCGCCCGTCCGGGGCTGCGATCGCGACCGCGGCGGCGAGCGTG
>JBIKWD010000116.1:0-10593 GCA_044356505.1 Phycisphaerales bacterium | reverse complement strand
GATCGCTTTCGACCGACGAGTTCAGCGGCTCGCGCGAGGCGACCGACCTCGCCGCGGGCGTGCGGCGCGCGATCTCGATCCTCCCGCCCGAGATGCTCAAGCGGGTGGTGCTCCTCTCCGACGGAAAGGAGAACGCCGGCAGCGTCCTCGCCGAGGCCGAGCACGCCGCTGCGCGCGGCATCCCGATCGACGTGGTGCCGCTCGACTTCACGGCCGAGAACGAGGTCCTGGTCGAGTCGCTGCGCGCTCCTCTCCGCGGAAGGCCGGGGCAGACGATCGACCTCCGCGTGGTGCTGCGAAGCCTGCGCGCGGCGGACGGCACGCTGTTCCTCCGCGACGGTGGACGCCTGATCGACCTCGACCCTGCGTCGCCGGGCGCTGGCCTCGCTGTCGCGCTCGAGCCAGGGGTGCGGACGATCGTCCTCCCCTTTCCTCTGACCGACGCGGGCACGCACCGCTTCGAGGCGATCTTCGAGCCGGGCGAGCGATCGCAGGACCTCGTCGTCGAGAACAACGTCGGCACAGCGGTGACCTTCGTCGAAGGCCCGGCGCGCGTGCTCGTGATCGACCCGTCCGGGGGCGCGGAGAGCGCGCCGCTCGTGTCGGCGCTGTCGCAGGCTTCGATTCCCGCGGTCGTTTCCTCGCCGAACGACCTGCGGGCAGATGGCGCGTACCTCTCGGGGTTCGACGCGATCGTCCTCGTGAACGTACCGCGCTGGACGATCGACTCGGAGGTCGACCGCCTTCTCCGGGCCTATGTCCACGACCTAGGCGGCGGGCTGCTTGTCCTCGGCGGGCCTGAGGCGCTCGGCGCCGGCGGCTGGATCGCGTCGGAGGTCGCGGACGTGCTGCCGGTCGAGCTCGATCCGCCGGCCACGCGCGAATACCTGCGCGGTTCGGTCGCGATCGTGCTCGATGCCTCGGGGTCGATGCAGACGCCGGCGATGGGCGCGTTCGCGCACAAGCAGGCGATGGCGAACGAGTCCGCCGCGGCGGGCGTCCGCTCGATGAGCCCGCTCGACGAGGTGTGCGTGATCGCGTTCGACTCGAGCCCCGATCTCGTGGTGCCGCGGCAGGCGGTCGGCCGCGACTCGTCCGTCGAGCGGCGGATCCGCGGCATCACGTCGGGCGGGGGCACCGACCTCCATGCGGCCATGCAGCTTGCGCTCGATGAACTCCGCGCGTCCGGCGCGGGCACCAAGCACATGATCGTGCTCACCGACGGCATGACCATGGGCTCGCCGGAGACCGGCTTCGCGCTTGCCGAGGCCGCGCGCGGCCTCGGGATCACCGTGTCCGCGGTCGGCATCGAGGAAGGCGCGCAGGATCCTGCGCTCAAGCGGATCGCGGAGATCGCAGGCGGGCGCTTCCACCCCGTCACCGACCTGAAGAGCGCGCGCGAACTCCCCGAGATCTTCATCCGCGAGTTCAGCGAGTTCGGACGCCGCATGACGATCGAAGGCGACTTCCAGCCGGTGATGCTCGCGGGCACCAGCGGTCCGCTCCGCGGGATCTCCGCGGTCCCGAGGATCGGCGGCTACACGGTGACGGTCCCGCGCGCCGGACTTGCCGAGCTGCACATCGTGCAACCCGGCCCCGAGGCGACCGACCCGATCTTCGCCTCGTGGAACCACGGCCTCGGGCGCGCCGCCGTGTTCACGTCCGATGCAGGGACGCGCTGGGCGACGGCGTGGCCGGACTGGGCCGACTACCGCGCGTTCTGGGAACAGACGGTCCGCTGGCTGATGCGGCCCTCGGCACCGGCGAACGCCGTCGCGCGCACGCGGATCGACGGCGACCGCGCCATCGTCGAGCTCGAGCTCACGCGCGAGGACGGCGGCTTCGACCTCGTCACCCAGCCCGAAGGCGCGCTCGTCGCGCCCGATGGAACGCTGCGCAGCCTGCCCGTCGAGCAGGTCGGCGCAGGGCGCTGGCGCGGAGAGTTCGCGATCGAGGAGTCGGGCTCCTATCTTGCGAACTTCGCTCTGTCGGAGGACGAACTCGGCCGTCGCGCCAGCGTGTTCACCGCGGTCGACGCGCCATACGCGCGCGAGTTTCGGACGACGGGCGCGAACCGCGCGCTGCTCGAGGAAGTCGCGGCGCGCACGGGCGGTCGCGTGATCGAACTCGCGTCGCCGGTCGAGTCGATCGACGCCTTTCTCGCGACCGGAGCGGCCGTGCCGCTGATGTCGCGCGGGCTGTGGGATCTTCTCGCGATTCTCTCGGCGATCCTCTTCCTGCTCGATGCGGCCGTGCGCCGCATGCTGTTCGACTGGGCGGGCGCGCGGTCCGCAGCGCAGGCTGCGATCGCATCGCGCGCGCCGGGACAGTCGACGCTTCGCGCGCTCGGACGCGTGCGGCGTCTGCAGGCCTCGGAGCAGGCCCTGCGCCAGACGCCCGATGACGCGGCGCAGGCGAGGGACGGGCGCGGGGCAGCGGTCATCGAGCGGTCGCACCCCGACCCGGCGTCTGCGCGAATCACCTTCAACGACCCCGCAGCCGCGCCCGTGGCGCCCGACCCGGACGGGCGTGCCGCGGAGGACGAATCCACCGCGGCACGCCTCCTCCGGGCGAAGCGTCGCGCGGGCGAAGCGCGCGGCGAAAACGAACCGGGCTGACCACGGCGGGTCAGCGACGGCGGCGCGCCGAGAGACCGGCGAGTCCGAGGAGCGCGAACGCTCCCGGCGCGGGCACGACGCCCCAGACCTGCACTTCGCTCAACGAGTAGGCGTTGTCGCCACCGATCGCCCCGATGCGGATCGAGTCGGTCAGCACCGACGTGTCGAAGTAGAAGATCTCGCCGTTGTTGCCGGGATTCGGGCGCGTGCGCATGCCTGCGCCGCCTGTCGCCGCGACGGTCCAGAGGTCGACGTAGTCGCCGGTCGCGAGATCGCGGTACCACATGCGGTAGGTGTCGTTGTTGTCGGCCTGGACGACGGCGCCCATCACCTCGACAGTGCCGCCGAGATCGATCTCGAACCTCGACGAGAGCCCGCTCCACCACACGGTTCCGCTCTGCCACTGGGTGCCGGCGGGCAGGAAGAGCCCGTCGGTCAGCGTCGAGAGGGACGCGCCGTTCGCGCTTCCCGCGACCAGCGAGACGTCCTGACCGAGCGCGAGATTCTGGACACCTGCGCCTGCAAAGGCCTGCGAGGCGGCGGCGGTCGCCATCGCGAACGCCGTACATGACACGAGAGATTGCTTCATCGATCTTCCCCCTGCTTCAGCGCCACGCGGGCATGCCCACGCGGCACGCCCGGGACGGCGGTCGAAGCGAAGGGTAAGGAGCGGAGAGCCAGCGCCGGCGGCGGAACTCTCCGCGATCGGAGCGCACCGCGAGTTCAGCGGCGACGGCGGCGGCGTGCGAGGCCTGCGAGGCCGAGGAGGGCGACGGCGCCCGGTGCGGGGATCGCGAGGGTCACGTAGGCATAGTGACTCTGGTTGCCCCAGCTCGGATTGCCCCAGAGCGCGTGCTTGGTCGGATCGGTGAACACGCTGGCGTTCGGCGAGCCGTCCTGCATCATGTAGCCCGCGAACGCGAAGGTCAGCGAGCTTGCGCCGGCGTTCCAGCCGTTCTGGCCGTCGAGGATCACGTTCCAAGGGACGAAGATCTCATGGACGCGCACCGCTGCGCCGCTCGTGCCGCCGAGGCCGACGGCCCACTGGACGCTGCCGGGGATCGCGGTGCTCGAGTAGGTCCCGCCCGGCGCGCCGTAGAAGGGATCGGAGAGCAGCGAATCGTCGCCGGACTCGAGGCGTCCGCTCCATCCGCCCGCTCCGGGAATCGCGAAGAACCCGGGGTTCGAGGGGTTCGAGTTCGCCTGGATGCGGTAGCGCCAGGCGGCCGCATTGCCGACCAGGCCGAAGTTGACGTCGAAGACGTCGAGGCCAGTGGATCCCGTGTCGTCGTCCGTCGTCTCGCCGAGGATGTACATGCCGGCGCTGGTGCTCGTGACGCGGAGCTGCCCGTTGATCCCGCTCGAGATCGTGGTGGCGATGACCGACGCGCCCGACCACTCGGCACCTGTCGCAGTGCCGTCGACGGTGATCGACGCGGTCGCGAGCGTTGCGGGGAGAGCGACGAGCGGGAGGGCGATGGCGAGGGAAACGCGCATGGGATGGACCTTTGGGAGGAACTTCGACTCAGGAATCCGGGCGGAAAGACACCGGTCGTACCCAAAGGATGCGAATTCCGTAACCGAATCAGGTCACGCCAAGTCGGATTTTCAACGAATTGACGCCCTCCCCAGCAGGTCGTCCCGACCGGCGTGCAGCCCGCTCACTGCGACGGCACGTACCCGAGCGGCGCGTCGGTGCCGAGCGGGAAGCCGCTCCAGTACCACGCGAGCAGGAACAGCGTCCAGAGCACGCCGAACACGACGGAGTACGGCAGCATCAGCGAGATCAGGCTGCCGAGGCCGGCGTCCTTGTTGTACTTCTGAAGCGCGACAAGAATGATGAGGAGATAACTGTTGAGCGGAGTGATGATGTTCACCACGCTGTCGCCGATGCGGTACGCGGCGGTCGTCAGTTCGGGGCTCATCCCGACCATCATGAACATCGGGATGAAGATCGGCGCGAGGACGCCGAACTTCGAGAGCATGCCGCTCATCGCGAAGTCGCCCGCGACGACGAGCAGGACGAAGAGCACGATCAGGAGCGGCACGGGCAGGTCGGCCGAGACGAGAAGCGAACCGCCCGCGTAGGCGAGCATGCGGTCGAGCCCCGTGTACGCGAAGTAGTTCACGAACTGGCCCATGAAGAACGCGATCGCGAGGACCGGCACGATCGAACGGATGCCGTGGTAGAGGGCTTCGATGAAGTCCTTCTGCGTGCGGAGGACGCCCGTGACGAGGCCGAACGCCATGCCGGGCAGCATGAAGACGAGCAGGATCATCGGCACGATGACCTGCGACCAGCGGTCGCCCGGGCGCTCGCCCGGCACCGCGGTGTTGTTCGCAAGCATCGGCTGGCCGGTGCCGTGGAGCGGCGCGCCGGGGACGAGCACCGCAGCCGCGAACGCGCCGAGGACGACGAGGGCGACGAGGGCGGCGACGGCGAGCCCGCGCTTCTCGTCGGGCTTCAGCGCGAGATCGGCGAGCGCGGGAGCGTCGTCGTATCCGGCGCCCGGGGCGAGGCGCTTGAGCCGCGGCTCGACGATCCGGTCGGTGACGAACCAGCCTGCGAGCATGATGAGCACGCTGCTCGCCGCCTTGAAGTAGAGGTTGTGCGTCGCCGCGACGGCGTTGTAGCCCGGGTCGATGATGTGCGCGGCCTGGGTTGCGACTCCTGCGAGGAATCCGTCGGCCGCGGTCGGGAAGATGCCGCCGCCGAAGCCGCCGGCGACGCCCGCGAACGCCGCCGCGAGGCCCGCGATCGGCGACCGGTTCACCGCGAGGTAGAGCGCCGCCGCGAGCGGAGGAAGGATGATGTACCCCGCGTCCGACGCGACCGAGGAGTTCGCGCCGATGAACACGATCATCGGAGTCAGGAACTTCCGCGGCGTGATGAGCGCGAGCCCGCGCATCAGCGCGGAGAACAGTCCGAACTTCTCGGCGAGCCCGATGCCGAGCATCGAGACGAACACGAGCCCGAGCGCCGGGAGGGTCGTGAAGTTCCTCACCATCGAGGAGAGCATCCAGTAGATGCCATCCTTGGTGAGCAGGTTGCGCGGCTCGAGGTAGACGGGGTTGCCGTCCTTGTCGGTCTCGCCGACGAGGAAGACCTCGGGCTTGCCGCGCGCATCGAGCTTGGGGACCATCAGCGGCTCCCCCTTCTCGCCGAGCACCGGGGCGCCCGAACCGTCGACCTTCTGCACGAGCTCGACCTTGGGCTTGACCGGCTGGATGCGCCACCCGGCGGCGGCACCGACGGCGGCCACCGCCACGACGATCGCCGCCAGGATCGCGAAGATGAGCGCGGGTTCGGGCAGGGCGTTGCCGACGCGCTCGATGCGGTCGAGCAGGGTCTTGCGGGACGGCCGGGGCTGGTGTTCGTTCGCCATGCTGGATCTCCGCGGGCTCGGCCGCGATCGGGGTGGAGAGAAGGTACCGACTCCGCGACGGGCACGCGGCCTCCGGATGGCGAGGAGGCGAAACGGAGCCGCACCCCATGATCCGTGCACGCGATACGGCGCGTTGAGGCCGACGAGGTCGGCTCATGGCCGGCCGGGATGCCGCGCGACTCGACGTCCGGGGATCCGTCAGATGGAGCCGAAGCCGATCCCGGCCAAGAGATACGATCGAGACGCCGGCACCGAACCACCGCCCGAACAGACCCACGAACAGACCCACGAACAGACCCACGAACAGACCCACGAACAGACCCACGAACATGCCGTCGCCCTCGACCCGTCCTTCAGCCGATCGCCCCCCGCCGACCGGACCCGTACCTCTTCGCCATCGGTTTCGGACCGATCGGTTCGAACGAACTCCCGCTTCCGCAGGTGAGCATCGTCGACAGCACGCTCGTGACGGCCCGCCTGTCCGAACTCCGCACGCAGCCTCGCGCGATCCTCTCGCGCGAGGAACTGCAGGTCGCGCTGATGCTGGCGGTCGGCCGGTCGCGCCCGGCGGTCGCCACCGAACTCGGTCTCAGCGCAGACACCGTGGGGACGTACACGAAGCGCATCTACTCGAAGCTCTGCGTCCGGAACCGGGCGGAGTTCACGGCTCGCATGAAGTCGGCCTGGGTTCTGTCTGACGGATCACCGAAGCCCAAGGTCTAAGGCTTTGGGATCCGCGCGGCGCCCGGCCGGCGCGCAGTCTCGGACTTCCGAGCTTCCGTTTATTCTCCGTGGGCTGGTCGCAAAGACCTCCCGCTGCATCTGGCGCCACCATCGCCGTCACCCATGTCCAAGCCAACCATTCTCAGCCTCTCGCATCGTCCCGCGCTCGACGCCTTCACCGACCTCAAGCTGATGCAGCGCTGGGAAACCCTCCGCCGCGCACCGGCGGCGATGAGCGCCAGGCAGTTCGCCGAGGCGATCGACACCTCGGTCGCGGACGCGCAGCACTCGCTCGACCGGCTTCTCGAGGCGGGCATCGTCGTGCGGCTGCGGGCGTCCGGCGCCCGCAAGCACATCGCCTACCGGTCGGTGGCGTCGGAAGTCTTCTTCTCGTGGAATCCCGACCTGCCCGCCCATCGCGCCGCGATGCGCGACTTCCACCTCTCGATTCGAGAGCTGAGCCGGGTCATCCTCGACCGGCATCTGGATCTCGATTCGGGGGAACGGCGGCCGCGCCCCTACTTCTTCGGTTTCGCGTCGGTGATGATGACCCCCGCTGAGGCCGACACGGTCCAGAGGCTTCTCCGCGCCGCATGCGAGGTCCTCGACGAGGCGGACATGCGTGCGGAGGCTCGGGCGCGAGGCACCTATCGCGGGCCCACGGCTGCGGAGGAAGAGCTTCCCTACCACGTCGCCGTCGAAACCCGCCAGCTTGCACGGCCCGAACCGCCGCTCCCCCACTTCGAGCTTTGGGACGAACGCTCGGTCCCGCGGGAGGTCGCCCGCGCCGAGCAGTCGGTCGAGAAGCTCCTCGCCACGCGCGAGCTCGAGATCGCGCGGCTGCTGGCCGGAGGCAAGTCGAGGCCCGCGATCGCGAAGGCGCTCGGACTCAAGCCGAACACGGTCGCGACGTACTGCAAGCGCATCCACGAGAAGCTCGGAGTCCACTCGCGCGCCGAGCTCACCGCGCGGATGAAGGGAGTCTGAGCGGGCGCGGTTCATGCGGCATGAAGGAGCCTTCCACCAGGCTCGACGCCAGCATGACCGCGTTGATGTCCTCGTGCATGCGCCACGAGCTCGCGACCCGCGCCGAGGGTTCCAGCCACGCCGCCTCGATGCGGTCCGCAAGCCCGCTTCGGGCCGACACGCCCTCGAGGTGCGCGCGCAGGATCGCACGCTCGACGGCGGTTCCGAACCGCGTCGGGTGACGGTCGATCGCCTCGCAGATCCGCGGGGCGGCACGCACGCCGATGGCGAGGCCAAGCTCGCGGAACGCCAGCCTCGACTCCACCGGCGACCGGAGTTCGCGACGCTCAGGCCAGCAGGCCAGGCTCTCGCCGGCGGCCGCGGCAACGCGAAGGAGCAGCGGATCGAAGGCCATGCGGTCGCTTGCGACGAGCTCGACAAGCTCGTCGAGCGCCGCGAACAGCCCGCCGAGACCCAGCGCATCGTGCGTGCCCCAGTCGGCGATGTCCTCGCAGAGCACGCGATAGTCCTGGATCAGTTCGGAAAGCCTGGTGTCCCCGTCGCCGAAGTCGCGCCGTGTGGCCTGCAGGCGCAGCGCGGTCGCGAGTCCGTCGAGCGGATCGTGATGTCCCATCGACGCGACGAGCGGCCGCGAGAGATCGATGCTCATCTTCCAGTGCATGTGGCGCGGCCGGCCGGGAACGGGCGGCGAGACGAACGCGCCGTGCGCGCGCTGCGCAAGTTCGATCGCGAGCGCGTTCCAGTGCGGCTCGGAGGCGACGCGCGAGAGCAGGTCGAGCGCAAGCATCCACTTCACGAGGTAGTGGAAGTACTGGCCGTCCCGCTCCCATTCGAGCCGCTCCTGCAGCCGCTCGCCCGCGAGGCGTTCGGGGAGCGGCTTCCCGATGCGGAGCCCGCCCGCCGTGGGATGCATCGCGCCCTCGGACTCGCCGAGCCCGCTGATCCAGCCACGGCGGGTGTCGTCGGGGCGATGGCGGCCGAGCACCGCGTGCACCAGGTCCGCGATCCGCCCGGCATCGGCGAGATGCGCGGGCTTGCCCGTGCTCCGGTGAAGCGCGAGGAGCGTGGTCACGGCGTAGGCGTCGGTCCACAGGTAGCGCCGCCGCGCATCGCCCCGGCCATCCTCGGCCGCCCCGGTCCGCGCCAGATAGCCGCCGATCAGTCGCTCCGCGCACGCCGTCCGCGTCTCGGCCATTGGTCTTCCTCCCGTGCGCAGTGTGGTTGACCTTCCCCGCGCGGATGCGGGGAATCCTCCGCCATCAGGCGACATAGACTCCGCCCCATGGAGCATGCGTTCAACCCCATCCTCGGTCGCGAGTCGCCCGTCGCCCTGACGCCGTTCGGGCGCGACGCATGGCGACTGGTCCGTTGCCGCGAAACGGACTTCGTTTCCCTCCGAATCCCCCCGCCTACGACGCGCTGGCCGTCGACCACGCATGGGAGTCGACCTACCTGCAGGAGCGTGAACGGCGCGCGAAGGAGGATCCGCTGTTCTTCGCCCTCGGACGGGCCGGCACCGCCCTGCGCGGCGCGCTCGTCCCGAGGCGAAATCCGTTCGCGACGCTTCTCGCGCGTTGCCTGCGGGCGCGCGCGGGGCGCGCGGCTGCGACGGTCGTCGATGTCGGATGCGCCGATGCGCGGTTCACCTGCCGGGTCGCCGAGGCGGTCGCGCGCAAGGGGCTCACCGCGCGGTTCGTCGGCATCGAGGTGTCGAATGCGCTTGCCAGCGCCGCCGAAGCCAACCTCGCGCCGCTCGGGGGCTCCGCGGTACGGGCAAGCGCGATCGACGGCATGCGGACCATGGCCGACGGGTCGGTGGCGGCTGTCCTGATGTCCTCGTTCCTCGAGCACGAGGCGCGCCCGCTCGACCTCCTGAGCGAGGTGCGTCGCGCCCTTGAGGTGGGCGGCGCGGCCATCGTGAAGGTCCCGAACTTCGCGTGTTGGAACAAGGCCCTGCGCGGCGCCCGCTGGTGCGGGTTCCGCTACCGGGACCATGTGAACTACTTCACGCCGCGCACGCTGCGCCTGCTCGCCGAGTGCGCGGGCCTCGCCAGCGAGCAGCCGCTCTCGATGCGCATGCCCACCTCGGACAACATGTACGCCCTTCTGCGGCGTCCGGCGCCCTGAGCGGAGATCGCGATCTTTCCATCATGCTGAGAGACAGGCGCGGTGGGTGCGGAAGCCTTGTGGAAGCGCACTGGCGGATGTTGCCAGTCGCCCGACACCGGAAGACCCCGCACCCTGGAGAAACGCCATGTCCCGCATCGAATCACCCCGTTCCCGCCGCAACCTCCCGAGCCTCGCGGCCATCGGCGCCGCCGCCCTCTCGCTGTCGGTCGTCGGGTCTGCCCGGGCCGTCCTGACGAACCCCGGCTTCGAGACGCCGACCACGACCTCGGCCAGCAATGTGCTCAACAACTTCCCGGGGTTCGCCGGCATCTGGGGGCCTGAGATGGGCTCGATCACGACCGCCACGATGGGCGTGACGCCGTTCCAGGGTTCGCGCATGCTGAAGATGACCGACGACGGCCTCACCTACACGCAGACCTTCCAGGCGATCGACGTCACGAGCTTCAGCGGCTTGATCAACGCCGGCCAGGCGCAGATGACCGCGAGTGCGTGGCTGAACACGAACGGCGGCTACACAGGCGCCTTTGGCCTCGTGAATGTCATGTACTTCTCCGGCCCGACCTGGGGATCGATGACCGGCAACTCGGGCAACGGCACGCTCACCCTCGACGCGAATCCCCAGACCTGGGAAGCCGTCTCCGTGACCTCCATGATCCCGGTCGGGACCCAGTGGCTCGTCTATCAGGTCGCCTTCCAGAACGCCTCGATCGGCACGAACGCCGGATTCGTCGACCTCGCCGGCCTCGACA
>JBIKWD010000115.1:0-10651 GCA_044356505.1 Phycisphaerales bacterium | reverse complement strand
GACTTCGACCCTTCCCGCTACGAGGTCGAGCAGGTCTTCTACACCTCGAAGGACGGCACGCGCGTTCCGATGTTCATCACGCACCGCAAGGGCGCGCCGCGCGACGGCTCGCAGCCGACGCTCCTCTACGGCTACGGCGGCTTCAACCAATCGATGACGCCGTGGTTCTCCCCGGTCTTCGCTTCGTGGCTCGAGCTCGACGGCACGCTCGCGGTGGCGAATCTCCGCGGCGGCGGCGAGTATGGCCGCGACTGGCACGAGGCAGGCAAGAAGCTGCGCAAGCAGAATGTGTTCGACGACTTCATCGCGGCCGCCGAGCACCTCGTCGCCGAGAAGTGGACGAGCCCGAGCCGACTCGCGATCCAGGGTGGTTCGAACGGAGGCCTTCTGATCGGTGCCGTGATGACGCAGCGTCCCGAGCTGTTCGGAGCAGCGCTGCCGGCGGTCGGCGTGATGGACATGCTGCGCTTCCAGCGCTTCACGGCTGGCCGCTACTGGACCGACGACTACGGTTCCTCGGACAATCCCGAGGAATTCAAGGCGCTCTACGCGTACTCGCCGTATCACCGGCTGACCCCGGGCACGAAGTATCCGCCGACGATGGTGACGACGGCCGACACCGACGACCGCGTCGTGCCCGGCCACTCCTTCAAGTTCGCGGCGCGTCTGCAGGAGTGCCACGTGGGCGATGCGCCCGTTCTCATCCGCATCGAGACGGCGGCGGGCCACGGCGCCGGCAAGCCTGTTTCGAAGGCGATCGACGAGACCGCCGATATGTGGGCGTTCCTCGTGAAGGTGCTGAAGATGAAGCCGCCGGCTCGGTGAGGCCGACCACGTCGCCTGCGTCGAGAGGCGCGCGAAGACTACCTCGCCCGCAGTTGCCACTCGAGCGCATCGAGGTCGGGCAGCGCGTCGCTGATCCCCGGCAGTTCGAGCCGCCGCAGCATGTTGAGGCACTGCGCGCGGTGGTGCATGCCGTGGGTCGTCACATGGACGAGCATCGCGCCGAGCGTGAAGCGATAGGGCGTGCCGCCGAGCGTGACATCGAGCGCGGTGTCGAGCCCGCGCTGGCGGGCGCGTGCGGCGCTGGCCGCGAGGCTGGACTCCGCATCGTCGAGGAGCGCGCGCAACTGCGCGGCGCTTCGTCGCGCTCCATCCTCGATCGATGCCCGGACGGTTTGTGGCGGCCCATCGATGCGGTCGGCCCATCGCAGCATCGCGCCCACGATGTGCGTGAGCGTGTCGTGCAGCGACCCCGGGCCGATGTCGAAGCGTCGGTGCCACTGCGCGTCGTCAAGCTTCTCGCAGACGCGGAGCAGTTCGCGCGTGGCCCACGCGTTGTGTGCGAAGAGGATGTCGGTCGGATCGGATGACTGCGCGAATTGTGCGGCAGGCGCCGAGGCATCGCGCTCCGTCGTCACCCGCGCGATCAGCAGGCCGTCGTAGCCCTTCGCGCCGACGGTCTGGATGCCCGCAGCCTCGAGGCGAGGATGCCGCGCAACCATGTCCATCATCCTGCGCGCGCCGTCCACGCCCGCATCGCCTGTGTTCGCGTCGATCAGCCGCCCGCGCCGAACGACATTGTCGACGAGGATCAGCGTGCCTTCGCGCGCGAGCGCGACCGCGCGTTCGAGATACTGCGGGCAGCTCTCCTTGTCGGCGTCGATGAAGATCAGGTCGAACGGCGCCTCGTTCCGCGCGATCATCGCGTCGAGCGAATCGACCGCGCGCCCCGTCACGACCTCGACCTGCTGCGAAAGCCCCGCGTAGGCGAGGTTTCCGCGCGCGATCTCGGCCCGCGCGGGCTCGAGCTCGAGCGTCACGAGCCTGCCACCCTCGGGCAGCGCGCGCGCGAGCCAGATGGCGCTGTAGCCCGCAAGCGTGCCGATCTCGAGGATCCGCCGCGCGCCGATCGAGCGCGCGAACACTTGCAGCAGCCGACCCTGTGCAGGCGCGACTGCGATCTCGGGGAGGCCCGCCTTCGTCGCAGCGGCCGTCGCGTGGTTCAGCGCCTCGTCGGCTGGCGCGAGCCAATCCTCAAAGGCACGGTCGACGGCGTTCCAGAGTTCAGGCGTGGGCGACGGATTCGACATCGCCGCACTATAGGGCGAACCTTCTCGCGCGGATCTCGCAGCGGACGAGCGCCGTCTGCGGCTGGTCGAAGCGCCTCAGCGCCGCCGACGCGCACCCGCGAGACCCAACAAGCCGAGCACGGCGACGGCGCCCGGCGCAGGCACCGTCACGCCGAAGGTGACCTCGCTCGCGCTCTGCGCGTCCCTCGCTCCACTTGAGGCGTGACTTCTTGGCGGCCGTGGGCGAGTCGCCACCTGAATTCCGGGCGCCGCGGCCCTGCGCAGGCGGTACAGGCCGCATGCTTGGCCGTGGTCACAGCCCGTGCGAGGGGCTCGTGCGGTTCCGCGGAACGAAGAAGGGCCGAAACTCTCGCGAGTTCCGGCCCTGGAGCGATGACAAGGGACTTGGCCTGTCGAACGGCGTTCCCGCGAGGTCACGGGTTGCGTGCAACGCGGAAGCCCGTGCCGTTTCCGAAGTCGTACACCTGCATCTCATAGCGGCGCGATGCGCGGTTGAAGCCGTCCTCGTAGTTGAAGAAGCTGCCGCGCGCGATGCGCGATTCGCCCGTTGCGGGGCCGGTCGGGTTCGTCTTCGCGCCGCGGGTGTAGTCGCCGTACCAGTCGTTCACCCATTCCCACGCGTTGCCGACCATGTCGTGGAAGCCGAGCGCATTCGCGGCCTTGGTGCCCACGGGCTGCTTGCGGCCGTCGGAGTTTCCGCGGTGCCACGCGATCGCGTCGAGTTCGCCGTAGCGAGGCGCCGCGACGCCCGCTCGGCATGCGAACTCCCACTCGGCTTCGGTCGGAAGTCGCATGCCGATCTTGCTGCAGAAGTCGGCGGTCTTCGTGAACCCGGCCGTGATCGGAAGCCCTGCACGCGAATCGAGCGCGGGATCCGGCTCATCGCTGACCGGGAGGGTGGTGAAGGTCACGGTCCCGTCGGGCCCGGCGACCGCCGTCTGGCGGGTGGCGATCTTGTTTCCCTGCTGATCGACGAGCTCGTAGCCACCGCTCACCACGATCGTCGCACCGCCGCCGACCTCGATCTCGGCGCCTTCGACGGCAGGCTGCACGCGCTCCGATCCAGTCTGCGCGCCCGCGCCCATCACCTTCGTCCACTGCTCGCGCGTCACCTCGTAGCGTCCGAGATAGTAGGGCTCGGTCAGCGTCACGCTGTGCGCGGGCACCTCGTTCGCGAGCGCTTCTGCGTCGCCGGCGCTCTTGCCCATCATGAACTGCCCCGACGGCACGAGCAGCATCTCGATGCCCGAGGCCTTGTCGCGCACGCGCCACGGAAGGCCCGTCTTCGCGATGGCGTCGCGCAGCGCGGCATCGGTGACGACCTTCGCGTCGACATCCTTCTCGATCACTTCACACCAATCGAGCGTCGCGGGAGCGCGGGTCGCTGTTGCAGCGGGGGCCGCGGGGGCCGCCGGCGCGGCCGCAACCGCTGTCACGGACGTCGTAGTCACGGCCGTTGTGGTCACGGCGACGGTGGTCGCAGGGGCCTTTGCAGCGGGCGCCGCGTTCATTCCGACCGTGCGCGCCGCAGGCATCGCACTCGACAGCGGCGCAGCCAGCGTCGTCGCGTTGGGCGAGTTCTTCATGAACATCGCGTACCACACGCGGTCGAGCTCCTCGGCGCGGGCGCGGAGGCGTTCGCGCTGCACGGCACGCTGGTCCGGAGCGCGGTCGTCCATCGTCATGATCATGCCCCTGCGATTCACGGGCACGACTTCCTCGAGCATGCGCAGGCCCGTCTTGTAGAGCGCGATCGCGCCGGCGTCGTCGAGCGACTCCGCCTGCTCGAGCATCTCCTTGACGAGGTAGCGCGCGTTGAACTGCGCGTCGCCGCCCATCGCGAACTCCTTGATGTCCTTCTCGAGGTACGCCTGCGAGGCGACGGCCTTGTTCTCGAACTGCGGCGGAACGATCACGCGGTCGACGATGTGCACCACGCGGCCTCCGACGGGAATGTCGCCGGCCACGATGCGCGCCTTGAACGGCTCTTCCATCGAACGGTCGGGATTCGACCGCATGCGGTAGACAAACACGGTGCCGTTCGCAAGTATGTCGAGCACGAAGCGGTCGTTGTTCTGCGAGATCATCGCCGGACCGCGCTCGCCGTCGTTGAAGTCGAAGCTCCAGGTCTGCAGCTTCGGAAGCGCGTGCCAGTCGAGGACGGCGCGAAGCATCTCGCGGTTCTTCGGGTCGAGGAGCGCCGTGCGCTCTGCATCGGAAAGCCGCGCGAACGCCTCGTTGGTGGGGATGAAGAGCGTCCAGTTGCCGTCCGGCTCGGGCTTCGCCCAATCCTGGTCTGCGCCGCTCGCCTCGACGGCCGCGATGAAGGTCGAGAAGCGGTTGTCGGGAACCGCGCGCAGCGCCTCGATGAGATCGACGGGCGCGGCCTCCTTCATGGAGACCCCCATCGAGTCTTCGGAGCGCGTCGGCTTCGGAAGCACCACGCGGTCGATCACATGGATCACGCCGTTCGTGCAGCGGATGTCGCCGTCGACGACCCTCGCCTCGCCGTAGCGGATCCCGCGCCCGTCGGCTGCGAGCGACTCGCGGCCGCCGCCGGAGGTGCGCGCCATCTGCGGGTCCTCGATGTTTGCGATCTCCATCGACACAAGGCGGCCCGGCACGACATGGTGCGCGAGGATCGCGCGCAGCTTGTCCTTGTTCTCAGGAAGCAGGAGCGACTCGAGCGTTCCCTTCGGCAGCGCAGCGAAGGCTTCGTCGGTCGGCGCGAAGACGGTGAACGGGCCGCCGGACTTAAGCGCGTCGGTGAGGCCGGCCGCGTTGATCGCAGCGACGAGCGTCTTGAACTTGCCGGCGATCGCGGTGTCGACGATGTCCTTCGTGGCGGCGGCGCGCGCGGCCGGCGCGCCCGCGCCTGCGCGGACCTGAACCTGGAGCGGAGCGGCTGCAAGTGCGCTCGAAGAGAACACGACAGACGCCGCCATGATGAGCGGAGAAGAGAGCAGACGCATCGAGATTTCCTTGAATCGGATGAACAGCGTGAGCGTGCTGGTATTCCGCCCGCGGCGGATGCCTCGCACGACGGAGACTGAACGGTCTTCGTGGGTGCCCGACTCGCGGATTCTCCCAAAGACGATCAGTTTCGACGATCCGAGGTCGAACCCTCGCAGACACTCAGATGGGGGTCTTTCCCGTGAATTGCCCGCGAATCAGGAGATAGGCCGCCATTCCTGCCATGCCGAGGACCGTCGCGGCGACGAGGCCGGCCAGTTGCACGGCGATCGCACCCCCGATCGCCGTCCATGCGTTCCGCGCACAGACTCCGCGCAGAAGCCACGCGTAGTAGGCGACCCCGACCAGAAAGCTGATGTTTATGATCGGCCCCATCTGCTCTGGAAAGAGCAGCGTGAACAGTGCGGAGCCGACGGCGATCACCGCGGACTGGCCGAGGTTGAACAGATTGAGCGTGAGGTGTTCGGCGAAACTCAGTCCGCGGGAGCGGAAGATCAGCCACGACACACCCGCGTAGACGGGTGCCGACAGCAGCATCAGCAGCGTCCAGAATCGCTGCAGGAATTCCTCGATCATCGCCTGCATGTCACCGACGCCATCGACGCTCGCGCGCAGTTCCAATCCACCGAGCATCCGGACGCCGGCGTTCGACGCGAGCACCATGATCAAGATCCACGCAGAATTGAGGGTGATCGCGTACCGCACGGGGCCGATGTAGACGACGCGCTTTCCGTCGAGATAGTCGCGGACCACCTTGCCCGGCCGGAGGGTAAGGTCGACCACCGTGTGAAGCCAGCCGCGCTCAAGGCTGAACGCCCGCATCGCGGTGCGTCGCAGTTCGGCGAAGGTGACCTTGCCCGAGGCTGCTTCCTGTCCGCACTGCCCGCAGTACGGCGTCTCGAAGTTCGAACCGCAGTTCATGCACTTCATGCGTGCTGGAAGGATACAGAAGGGCGACCCGCCCGTTCGCGACGGTTGGCGGCTCAGCGGGCGCCGAAGTCGTCCTTGGTGAGCACGCCGTCCTTGCTGCGGTCGAGTCGATCGAGTTGACGGTGGAGATTCTCAGGGACCTCGCGCTTCTCGATCTTCCCGTCGTCGTTCGCGTCGAACTGCTCGCGCAGCCGCTCGAATGCAGCGCCGCGACCTGCCGGGCCTCCGCCTGCGCCGCCCCCGAGGCGTCGTCGCGAGATTCCCGCATGCCCCAAATCGGTGCGCGGAAGCCCCCAAGCGCCTTCTGTGCGAGGCCTTCGACGCGATTTCCGCCCGTGACAGAGTTCTACTTCGACAGGACCTCCGCCTTGTTCACCGCACCGCGCAGGAACGGCTTCAGTCCTTCGACGCACAGCGTCTCGGCCGCCGTCCCGTCGGACTTCAGGTGCAGGTCGAAGAACGCGCGGGTCGCGATGCGCGTGACGGGCTGCACGTCGTCGCGTGTCTGCGAGGGAAGCGAGCCGCCGTTGCTCCCAGCCGAAGTAAAGTCTTGATGCCTCGCGTTCGCGAGCCAGACGAAGACGTGCTGGCCTTGCGGCCAGAACGCGAAGGCGTCCTTGCGCACCGATGCCGGTTGACCGGCCTGCTGGTCATCCTTCGTCCCCGTGATCCCAAGCAGCGGCACGGCGAGGCTGGCGAAGCTCTCCTGAACGAAGAACGGCTCGCCGACGCCCTGCGGCGAGAGCGCGACGCCGCACTTCACGCGTTGGTCACGGAGATCGGGGCCAAGTCCCTTGCCTGGCGCGACCGTCGGCGTCAGCCAATCGACGGCGGGCCGCATGCCGCACACGACCATCGTCGTGAAGGCGCCGAAGGAGTGGCCCATCACGCCGATCCGCGAGAGGTCGAGCCTTCCCTTCAGCTTCGCGTGCGTGGCGTTCCACTCTGTCGCACGGTCGATCGCGAACGAGACATCCTTCGGTCGCGTGAGCACCTCGCCCGCGTCGCGGGTCATCGCGAGGATGCTCTTCATTGCCTGAATGCCCTTCGCCAAGCGCTCGCGGTTGCTGCCGACATGCTCGAGGCATAGGACGATGTATCCATCCGATGCGAGTTGCTGTGCTTGCGTGAAGTGGGTGTCCCAGTCGCCGCCGGCGCCGTGCGACACCACGATCACGGGAAACGGGCCGCCCGTCGACGGCACATGCACCTTGATCGGAACCTTGCGTCCAGTCGCGGCGGGCGCCGCCGGCTCCTCCTGCTTGCGGCGCGGAAGCAGCCGCGGTCGGGATGGTTCGGTGGGTGCCTTGGCGCCGCGCGTCGCATCGACGAGGTCGGGGAACTCGATGAGCTCGATCGTCGCGCTTGCCTTCGGGGTTTCGACAACTTTCGCGGGAACTCTCGCGGGAACCTTCGCAGGTGGCGCGCCGTTCGACGCGCCAACGCATAGGGCGAGCGACAGCAGCGAGATGACGCATGAGAGGAGCGGGGCGTCTGTGGACATCATGGTGTTCTCAACGCGCGCCAAAGTCGTCCTTCGTCAGCGTGCCGTCGTTGTTCCGGTCAAGTCGTTCGAACTGGCGGTGGAGGTTCTCGGGAACCTCGTCCTTCTCGATCCTGCCGTCGTCGTTCGCGTCGAACTGCGTGCGGAGGCGTTTGAACGCGATGCCGCCGCCTGCGCCGCCATCGGCGCCACCACCAAATCCGCGCCGCGGCGTGCTGCCCGGCGCGAGATCATCGGGCTTCGTCGGGTCGTCGTTCTCAAGGTAGTACTCGATGTACCCGAGCATCATCTCGTCGGCGGTCTGCGGGCCCCAACGCACCGTCTGCTTCGGATCGGGATTCGCGGGGTTGCTCGCGCTGTTGTCGTACCACGCCGTGCCGTGGATCACCGACCCCTTCGGCACATCGAGCGGCTCGCGCAGTTCGTACCGCAGCTGCCAGTTGAAGTCGTAGTTCGGGATGTCGAGGAGCATGCGCCTGCCGTCGCCGCCCGGCACCTCGATCTCGTAGCGGTAGGCCTTGCCCCGCACATGCATGTGCGGCGTGAAGGCGAGGATCCTCGCGTCTGCAGGGACGCGGAGTTTTCCTGATTCCTTGTGGTTCGCGGCGCCCGGCGGAATCGCAAGCCGCCGGTCGACCACCGATGTCGTGCGCACGAGATGCTTGGGCGCCTCGTCGGTGAAGATCACGCCGAGCTGCAGCCGGTCCTCGGTCGCCTTGCCATTCGGCGTGTAGTGGATCTGGAAGAGAAGCGACGAGTTCGCCGGCAGCCGCCGCGCGAAGCCTTCGCCGAGCGCGTACGAATCGTTGCCGGGCACATAGGCCGCCCAGTAGCCGCCCGCTTCGTCGGCGCCGAGTCGCCTGCGCGCCTCTGGATCCTTCGCCGTCTTCTCATCGAGCGCGAACACGAGCACATGGTGCACGACCGACGGATCGGTCGGCACGATCTGCACGGCCTTTACCCAGCGGTCTACCGCGATGTTCGTGGGCACGAGGATGTTCTGGTAGGGCATCGTGCCCTCCGCCTTGATCTTGACCGGTTCGGGTAGCTGGAAGACGGCGTCGGGCTTCCCGATCGTCCACTTGCCTTCGGGAGAGGCGCGCGCGGGCGGCAGATCCGCGCGGTTCCCCTCGGGCTTGCCGGCCTCGATCCATGCCACGATCTTCGCCTTCTCCTCGGCGCTCAGCGAGCGATCGTTCGACCATGGGCTCTGTCCCGCCGGCAATGGACCATGCCCGTGGGCGTCGGGCAATGGCGCCGCAAACCATGGCGGCATCGTTCCCGCCTGCGTGACGGTGCGGATCATGTTTGCGCGGCGCGTCACCGACTCGAACGAGTCGAGCGCGAATGGCCCAACGCCGCCAGAGCGATGGCACTCGACGCAGTTGTCCTGCATGATGCGTGCGATGTCGCGCGCATAGGTGACGGCATCGGGCTTCGATGGCGCGGCCTGCGGTGCAGGCTGCGGCGCGGTCGCGAGAAGACCGAGGATGAGCGCGAGCGGATGCATGGAGATTCGATTCGGGCGAGCAGGCGGACGACGCGCGCCAAACGCGCCTCCAATGCACGGATTGCATCGTCGTCGGGGCGGGGGACCTACCCGAACACCCCGCGGAGGTCGCTCCCCGGCGCGTGCTGGCCGAGAATCGGCAGGATTAGTTCGCGGAGGTCGGTGGTCACGGGCACATCGCCTGGCCCGATCAGGTCGCCTGCGTCGAGCGCGGCGAAGCCGCGGTGAAGTCCGCCGCCCATCGGGAGGTCGTCGCCGATCGCGAACGCGACCGAGCCCGCGCCGTGATCGGTGCCGAAGCTCGTGTTCTCGGCGACGCGGCGGCCGAACTCGGTCATCGCGACGAGCGTGACGCGCGAGCGCCACGCACCAAGATCCTCGAGGAACGCCGCGATCGAATCGCCGAGATCCTCGATCAGCGAGCCGATCACGGTTTTCTGCACGAAATGCGTGTCCCAGCCGAGCGCGCCGCCCACGGCGTCGACGGTGGTCGCGACAAGCCCGACATCCGCCTTCACGAGCTTCGCGATCTCCTTGAGCCCGCGCCCGAGGACGGTGTCGGGGTACTGCGCGTCGGCGCGATCGTCGCGGCCGCGCAGTTCGCGCAGGCGACGCTCGGCCTCGAGCGTGGCGCGGCCTGCGGCGCCGAGTGCCGTGCTGTCGGTCTCGTAGAGCCCGCGAAGCGCCGCGAGGACGCGCTGGTCGTCGCCCGCGAGGTCGAAGTCGTTGACGCGCTGGAGCACCACGCCGCCGGGCGCCCCGCGCAGCGATTCGGGCAGCGTCGTGCCGATCGCAACGGTGCCGAGCGCGCCGGGCGCGGGCGTGCGCGCACGAAGGTAGCGCGCGATCCAACCCGCGCCGCCGAGGCCGCCGTGCTCGAGAAAGTCCTGCGCCTCGAAGTGGCTGCGCGAGGTGTCGGCGGTTCCAGCGCCGGTGACGATGCGCATGGCGCCGCGCTCCCAGTGCGGCATGAGCGCGCGCATGCGGGCGTTGAGCCCGAACACGCCGTCGAGATCGATGACATCCGCCTTCGCGACCGCGAGCGTGGGCCGCGCGCGGTGGTAGCCGTCGAGCCCATGCGGTGGGACGAGCGTCAGGCCATCCGCGCCGCCGCGCAGAAACACCACGACAAGCGTGCGCTCGCCGGCGTGGCTTGCGCGGAAGCTCGGGTCGATGGCGTCTGTGCGGGTGATGCGCATGGCGTTGGTCATGCTCGTCAATGCCACTGGAATGCGGGCGCCGCGAGCGCGACGCCGAGCTGGTCGCCCGAGTCGCGCACGAGCGCGATTTCGGTGTCGGTCGCCGCGCGGCCGAAGAGATGCGCAAGCCGCGCCTCGAGCGAGCTGGTCGCCCGATCAAACGCGGATTGGTCGATTGAGGTTCCTCCGATGCGCCCGCGGCTCAGCGCGATCGCGAGGTTCCACCGCCAGTACAGCGAGCCGATCCACGGTTCCGCCTCGAGCGGATAGCCGTCGGGCGTCGGGTACTCGCTCGGCGCCTGGCCCATGCGCCGTAGCGAATCGATGAGGTTGGCGCCTGCGTCGGTCCGCGCGTCGGTCGCGCGCAGCGCGCTCGCAAGGAATCGGAACGGGCGCTTCAGGAGCGTGCCGCGCGACGCGCGGAACTCGGGCGTCGCAAAGA
>JBIKWD010000300.1:0-3046 GCA_044356505.1 Phycisphaerales bacterium | reverse complement strand
GACCCACAGCGGGAAGAGCGAGTTGATGCGCACGGTCGTCTTGTCCGCGAGCAGATCCGGGACGTACCGCTGCATGTCCGCGCGGAGATCGGCGAACAGCCACCCCATGTGGGCGTGGAGGAATCCCCTGACGGCGCCCCTCAGTCCGGGTGCGCGGCCGGCGTGCGGCGAGTGCGGGTCATGTTCGTGGTCGGAGTGCTGGTGGTGGCAACGGTGCGTCGCGGCCCACCAGATGACCGGGCCCTGCGCGGCCATGCCACCGAAGATCGCGAACATCGCGGCGACCGGACCACGGGCCTCGAACGACTTGTGGGTGTAGAGACGGTGATAGCCGACCGTGATCCCGAGCCCGGTGACGACGTACATCACCCCGAACAGCACGAGATCGATCCAGCTGAACCAGCCCCCCCAGGCGAGGACCATGGTGGCGATGACCACGAGGGGCGGCACGGCGACCGCGAACATGGTGGTCAGTCGGAGAAGAAGCGGAACGGGCTGAAGCGCGCGCTCCGCGATCCTGTCCGCCGCGGACAGCGGACCGATGGGTGCGAGCGGCTCAAGCGAGGTGAAGAGATCGGGCTTGAGCGCGAGAGTGGACTGGTCAGACGGTGCGTCGTGCACGCGGAATCCTCGGGAACTTCGTGAGGTGAATGTGAGGGTCGGCGACCCGCCTTGCGATACGGAACTTTGGCTTGAACTTTGGCTTGAACTCGTCCGCCCCGTCCAGGGCGTTGAAATCTTGGGCAAGAACTCCGAGAAGCGGACCGACGGCAGTGAATGGAACGGACGGGACAGATGCTGAGCGGAGAGACGGTCGCAGAAGGTTCTCGACCGCCGCCGACGCGACGAACTGCGATGCAGTCTTGAGGGACGCGCAGGTAACGGAGTTTAGCGGGAGATATCCTCGATGTCTCTCGCAGGGGCGGAGAAGCGCGCGTTTCCTTCTCCGGAACACGCCGACGGAGACCTGCGGACCTGCGCGAAACGCAGCCCGCAGGTCAGTTGCGACCGCTCCTCAAAAGTCCACCTTGATGCCCGCATAGACCTTGAAGTCGTTCGTACTGTCGCCTGTCGGCTCGACATACGAGTCGTACTCATCGCGGATGCCCGCGGTGCCCTTGAGATCGCCCTTCGGGGAGAGGGCGATCTCATAGTCGAGCCGAACGATGAAGCGGAACTCGCCGAGATTCTCGATGTCGGGGTAGAAGTCGAGCCCCTGCGTCAGCTTCGAGCGCTCGTCGATCTTCCAGACAAGATCGTCGCCGAGGAGCAGTTCGGGCGTCCAAGTCCCATCCGCAAACTCGTAGCTGGCACCGGCACCGGCCCTGAGCTTGAGCGAAAGCGGTTCACCCTCGATCAGGCGGTACGCGGGACCTGCGTAGAGGCCGATCCTCTGCTCCCAGCTTTGGAACTCGTCGTACTGGTAGGTGCCCTTGATGAACGCCTCCCATTTCGAGCCCTTGAAGAGGAACTCCTCGAGGCCGGTCACGAGCAGGTTGTTGTCGGTGTTCGTGCTGTTGACGGTGTTGAAGTAGTACTCCGCCGTCAGCGTGGTGCGGTCTGCCTCGGTCTCGCGCCTCGCAGAGCCTGCGACGCGGACGTCCCAGTTGGATTGAGCCTCATTCTCGGAGCCGGTGAACCCGACGCTGAGGGAGAACTTCCAGCTGCCGTCCGGTCCCGGCGGCGGCGGCGGTACGGGCGCGGGAAGGACCGCGACGGGAACAGCGGGCGCAGGCGCGGGCTCCGCATCGGCCGGCACTGCAACGGCTTCTTCCGCCGGGGCGGGCGTCGGGTCGGTCTTGACGACTTCGGCGATACGATCGCGGGCGATCTCGATGCGGCCAAGCGCGGCATGGTCGATCGTGACAGACGTCTCGGTTTCCGAGACGACCGTGCCCTTGAGTACGTCGCCACCGACGAGACGGATCTCGTCGGCCGACAGCGTGGACGCGGCCGAGGCAGCGACGAGGAGAGCGAGCGAGACAGATGTGCGCATGGGATTGCTTTCTCCGAGGAAGGTTTCCAAGAATAAGGTGACCTGCGAAACCCGTCAACGCCCCGCCACGGCGAGGTAACTTGTGGAGAACGTGTCGACGGCGAGGCACCCATGAACGTACCGGACGACCCAGATGCCCCGATGCGACTGACGCGCGACGACGACGAGTCGGGCCCGTATCGACTTGCGGACGAGCCGGCGGGCGCCGAGCCGGTGCGCCGCCTCGAGCCGCGGGCCGACCTGAGCGACAGCGAGGACCGCGATCAACCGGATGATGATGTCGATCTCGATGCGGCGGAGGGATCTCTTCCGCCGCCGATCTGCCGTGCCGCGAACGCTCGGCCATGGCTGCTTGTCGCAGGCACCTGCGCGGCGCTTCTTGCGATCAGCTGGCTCGCCGGCGCACCGCAACTCGCGCTTCCCGATGCCGACGGCGCGATTGCTGAAATGGGCTTCGGAGAGCGCATCAACGGCCTCGCCCAGACCCTGATCTTCCTTCCGCTGGCCATGCTTGCTGCGGTGTTCGGCCTTTGCGCCCTGGCGTTCGTCCGACAGCGACCGATCGGCGACCCCGCCGCACTCTTTGCCAAGTCGCTCGCGATCGTGTGCCTCGCGTCGCTGACATGGCTGGTGCCGACGGAGCTGCGGATCGTGAAGCAGGCGCTCAACCTTGCGGGACTGCCCATCATGGCCGGAGTCCTCGCGATCCCGATCTTCCGACTCCATCCGCGCGATGCGGCGACGGCCACTGCGTACGGGCTGCTCGGCCTGCTGCTGATCGTCGGTGGCGCATGGGTCGTCGTCTGGGCGACGTCGTAATCTCGGATCGCCGGAGTGTCGTGGGGAAGATCCCGTGGAACACGGGGAACATCGCGTGGAACGCGGGGAACATCCCGTGGAACGCGGGGAACATCCCGTGGAGCACGGGGAACATCCCGTGGAACGCGGGGAACATCCCGTGGAACGCGGGGAACATCCCGTGGAACACGGGGAACATCCCGTGGAACGCGGGGAACATCCCGTGGAACACGGGGAACATCCTCACGTGCG
>JBIKWD010000114.1:0-10681 GCA_044356505.1 Phycisphaerales bacterium | reverse complement strand
TTCCCGTCTACGAGGGCGCCGTCACGGCGTTCGAGCTCCCGCCGGCCACGGACTTCGGCGTTCCCGCCCTGAGAGGCCTTGTGCCCGTCCGCGAGGGCTTGCTGATCCACGCCGAGAACCGCCTCATTCTCCGCGGCCCCGACGGGTCGGTGCTCGGCATGGACGGAATCGCGGGCGACCTCAACTTCATCTTCGCGCTCCCGACGGAGCCCGGCATATTCGTCCTGAACGGGACGGGTGGCCGCCAGGTGCTCGGTGCGGCCGCAGGAACGTTCCGCGTCGACTTCCCCTACGTCGCGCAGCTCCTTTCGGGCCCGCTCGGCCTTCGCATGGCGGGCGACCCCTTCGAGATCCGCTGCCAGTCGCAGCGCGCCGACCGCGCGATGGCGGTGGACGGGTGGATCTTCCTCTCGTCAAGCCAGGGATTGACCGCTGTCTCCATGCCGCAGGCCCCGGCTGCGGCACCCGACCGCTGAGGCGGCGCAGGGACGGCCGAAGGGGGAAGAATGCCGCCCAAGCGGCCCTGTTTCGGGGTTGACACGTCGCCCCGCAGACGCGACAACTCCCGCGCCCCCGAAGGGCAGGCGGCCGCGGTGGAATTCGGGCCGTTCCGTTCAGATTTCAGGGCGGAATCGTCCGATAGAGGCGAACGCCCCGAATCGCAGGGTCGACGGTGTTCACGGGCGAGCAGTTCGCTCGGGAACTTCCCAGGACATCAACGCTCATGACACGCATCCTCACAGACGACACGAACCCCTTCCTCCTTCAGCTCGAGGGCGCCGGTGCGCCAGGCTTCATCGCCGCCGGCCGGTTCGATGTCGGCACGCTGATTCTCGACCGTGACGAGGACGAGGACGAGGATTTCGAGATCGACGAGGACGACGACTTCGGCGAGGAAGAGGAGTTCGGCGACGAGGACTCGGATCTCGACGAGGACGAGGACGAAGACGAGGATGAAGACGAGGAAGAGGAAGAGGACGACGACGACTTCGACGACCTAGACGAAGAGGAAGAGGAGGAAGAAGAGGAAGAGGAAGAGGAGAAGGAAGAGGAAGACGAACTCGACGACGACGAGGACGACGAGTTCGGCGACGAGGAAGACGACTTCCTCGACGACGAGGATCTCGACGACGAGGACGAGTAAGGCGAGAATGAGTAAGGCGCGTCTCGGTTGAGTCGCGTCCGTGGCGCCCGCGGTCTTCCCTGCGGGTAGCCCGCCTCGGCGCCCGCGCCGCCCGTCAGATGATCCGGGCGATCAGCAGCCGCACACCGCCCGCTTCGGGGACCACCAGCAGGATCGCCGGTCGGTCGTCGATCATGCCGAGAAGCCTCGGCACCGCCAGCTGCTCGAAGATCACGGCGCCGGGTTCGCGTGCGGCACCCGCGGGGTCGAGATCCGCGCCGCGGATCCGCACCCGTCCGCCGTCGAGCACGGCGATGCGCCGCTCGTCGACCCGCGAGACAGCCATGGCGCCGCCGGCGATTCCACGAAGGCCATCGATGTCGTTCCAGCGGGCGATCGAGCCAAGCGTCGGGTGAAAGAACAGCAGGTCGCGCCCGTCCACGCCGTCGTGCGTTCCCTGCGGCGTCACCATCTGCGCGGCGGTCGCGTCGTCCGCGCGGTCGCTGACGAACGCGCGCACGAGGCTCTGGCGCATCGCGTCCTCGCTCGTCGGGTCGACGGAGCCGAGCTCGACGATGCCGTCGCGAAGCACCAGCATGAAGACCCTCGAGCCGTCGGCGTTGAAGCTCGGGAACACGTAGCTGCGCAGGCCGTCGCCCGAGAGCCGGATGGTCGAGCCGCCGCGCCGCACCAGAAGATCGAAGTCGCGCGCCCGCGTGTCGCGGCGGCACCAGGCAAGCGACCCGTCGGGCCCGAGCGCCGCGAACGCGTTGACTCCGCCCTCCTGCACGAGCCACTCCGGCTCGTATCCCTGCGTGGAGGTCGGAGTGCCCCACGCGATGCGGCCGATCCAGCGGGAGCCGTCCGGCCGTGGGCTTTCGACGAGGAAGCCGTTGTCGTCCGCCGAGCGTCCGAGCACGAGCCCGCCGTCGGTCTCCCCAAGCCGCGCGAAGCCGCGGGCATCGATGCGGTAGAGCGCGATGCGCGAGGCGCGCGGCGTCCGCTGTCCGGGACGTGCGAGCGCGGTGGCGGCGTCGGGCGGCGTGCCCGTCTGGACCGCCAGGAAGCGGCCGTTCGGGGAGAGAAGCGGAAGCGTGAATCCGTCGGTCGGGATACTGCCAAGCGGCCGTAGGTCGAGACGGAGCGCGGAGTCGACGAGCGGGGTGCCCGACGTCGACCCGGGCGCAGGCACGTCTGAGACGCGTTCTGGCCGCGGGACAGGCGGCGGTAGGTCCTCGGTCCGTCGCGAGGGCTCCGTGGCCGGGCCCGCGCAGCCTGTGGCGAACAGCGTCACGGCCAGACAAGCGAGCCGGCCGAGAAGGCCGCTGCCAACGCACGCACCCGCCGCGCGGGTGCGCGGCGGGTGCTGGGTGCGTTCACTCGGATGAATCGACCTCGGATGAATCGACATGGCGCTCTCGTCGCAGCCGCGGATCGGAATGCGTCAGGGCGTCGCCTTCTGCTCCGTCGCGGTGCCGTCAGGCACTTCCTCAAGTCCCGCGCCGGAGTTCGCCGAGTCGCCGTTCTTGATGTCCTGGAAGAACTTGCTCTCCTCGAGCAGCTGCTTCGAACCCTTGTCGAGAGGCTCCTGGAGCTGCTTGAGGCGCTCGCGCTCCTGAAGGTTGAAGTTCGCGTCGTTGGCGTCGGGATTCTCGACGACGATCGGGACGAGGAACACCACGAGCTCGACGACTTCCTTCGCACGCTCGGTCGAGCTGAACGCGGCGCCAAGCAGCGGGATGTCGCCGAGGAACGGAATGCGGCGGTCGATCTGCGTCTCCTGCTCTCTGCGGATTCCCGAGATGACGATCGTCTGTCCGTTCTTCACCGTGACCGACGTGTTCGTCTGGCGTCGGTCGACGACCGGGTTCGAGTTGATCGTCGTGGACGACAGGTTCGAGAGGAGGATCTCGACCTCCATCGCGACGTTGTTGTCCTGCGTGATGCGCGGACGCACGTTCACGCCGACGCCGACGAACTGCTGGTCGAAGCTGGTCGTCGTGCCCGTCGTGCCGAAGCCCGAGGTCTCGCCGGTGAGGAACGAGACGTCGCTGCCCGCCACGAACTTCGCCTCCTTGTTGTCGCTCGTGAAGACGCGCGGCTGCTGCAGGATGCGGACCGAGTTGTCGGTCGACAGCGCCTGCAGGAAGAACGCGAGGTCGTCGGTGGTCGAGATCGTGAGCGAGCTCGAGTCGAACCACGGGCTCGCGAAGTTGCTCTCGTCGGAACCGCTGCCGCCCTTCTCGAGTTCGAGCCCGATGTTGCCGGTGACGGAGTTCTCGGTGCCGTTGAGCGGGCTCGCGAAGTCGCCGACGCGGCCGATGCGCGCCCCCCACGAGAAGCCGTCGCCGACCTTCACCTCGGCCAGCACCGCCGTGATCATCACCTGGCGGCCCGGCTTGTCGAGCTCGTTGATGATCTCGATGACCTTCTTCTCGACTTCCGGCGGCGCCATCACGAGCACCGAGTTCTGCGAGGCGTTCGGCACGACGCGGCTACGGCCGATGAGCGCGCTGACCTCGCCCGGCTCGCCACCGGCACCCGCGCCCGCGCGGCCACCCTGCCACGGGAACTGGATCTGGTTGCTTGCGCCGCCGAGACCGGTCTGGGCCGCGCCCGAGTCGCCGGAGCCGAGGCCACCGCTCGAGAAGTCCTCGCTGAGACCGCTGAGGCCTTCCTCGGGCAGACGCAGCCCGCCGCCCTGCGAGCCGCTCTCGGCGAGCAGCGTGTTGAGGATCTCGCTGAGCTCGACCGCGCTCGCGTGCTTGAGCGGCACGTTCACGGGCAGGCCCGACGAGAACGGCTGGTCGAGCGCCTCGATCCACTTCCCGAGCCACTCGAAGTTGTCGGGCGTCTTCGAGATCACGACGAGTCGGTTCGAGTCGGGGTACGACTCGATCGAGAAGATGTTCGCGACCGCCGCGTTCGGCGAGCCATCGCCGCCCACGGCGCCCGGCTGCTGGATCGCGCGGCCACCCGCGAAGGCGCGGTTCGTGGTACCCGCGCGGCTGGTGCCGCCGCCGAGCAGCGAGTCGAGGAGGTCGCGGACCTTGCCCGGATCCGCATACTTCAGGTCGTAGGTCTTGAAGATGTCGCCCTTCGCGTTCGGCGGCAGATCCCACGCCGTCGCGACGAGACGCCTGATCTCGGCAAGCTGCGACGGCGTCGCCCGCACCGTCAGCGAGTTCATCGAAGGGAGCACCGATACGATCGGCGCATCGCTGCCGGCTGCTGCGCCCTGCACCCCGGGTACGGGCTGCGGCTGGCCGCCGCGCTGCTGGCGGTTTCCGCCGCGGACGCTCGCTCCGCCACCCCCGCCGCCTGTGTCGACGAAGAGCTCGCCGATCAGGCCTGCGATGGTGGTGGCGTCCTGGTACTGGAGCCGGAACGTCTCGGTGGCGTAGTCGGTCCACGACGGCACATCGAGCATGTTGATGAGCGTCTGGACCTTCTTCGCGAGGCCGATGTCGCCGGAGAGGATGATCTGGTTCGAGTCGCCGTCCGCCTCGGCGCGCGCATAGTCCTCGGGGATGAGTCCCTGGATGCGCGACAGCACCTCGTCGGCGCGCGACTGCTTGAGGCGGAACACCTTGGTCACGAAGAGGCCGTTGTCGGGCATTGACATCACGTCCTCCTCGGGCCCGAGCACGACGCCCGGCTGGGCCTTGGTGAGGTCGGTGATGCTGCCGAGGTAGATCATGTCCTCGGTCTCGGTCACCGCGATGCCGTTCATCTTCAGCGCCTGGAACAGGTAGTCGAGCGCCTGGCTCTTCGGCATCTTGCGGTTGCCGACGATCGTGAGCTTGATGCTGCCGAGCTCGCTCTTCTTGTAGAAGACGTACTTGCCCGTCCAGTCGAAGATGAAGGGAATGATCGCGTCGATCCCCTGATCCTGCAGCGTGAGCTCGACGGGGTTGTCATCGAGGGTCCGGCGGCCTTCGCGCATGCCGCGCAGCTGGGAAGGCGGGGTCGCCGCCGGGGCCGGCGGAGCGGAGGTCGCGATGTCGCGCGGATCCGCCTGCGAAGGCTTGGCATCGCGCGTCGGCGGCTCCGAGGTCTCGGGGGTGGCGGGGGCGTCCTGCGCGGGCGCGGCTCCCGGCTGGGATGCAGGAAGCGGCCGCTCGGAGTCGTTGGCGACGGCAGGCAGCGAGAGGAAGCCGGACGCGGTGATGACCGCGGTCATGCGAACGATGTCGCTGAGCGAGTTCGCGCAGAAGAGGGTTCGGTTCAGACGCACGTTGCGGACTCCATGTCGGGCTTCGGAGGTAGGTCTTCGGTTGGATGAACTCTGTCACTGTGGGCTTTGCTTCGGCCCGTCGCGGTTGGAGGCGGGAGGTCCCGCGGTCCCATCGGCATGCCGGTCGGAATCGCTCGCCGAAATCACGCGCTACGGCGTTCCGTTGATCCGCTCGAGCAGCAGATCGCGTTCATGGTTCAGGCGGGCGCGGTTCTGGGCGTCGACCTGCCAGCTCGCCGTCGCTTCGATCGCCGAAAGCGCGGCCTTCGCCTGCGGGATCGTCATGGCCGCGATCTGTTCGGCCGATCGGGGCGGGGGAAGATGGTCGCGGTCGACGTAGTCGACTCCGGCGCCGTCGCTGGAAGGTTCGCTCGGGGGTTCTTCCGGCGGCGGCGGCACGTCCTGCGGCTCCATTGCGGGAGATGGCAAGTCGCCCGAGGGCTGCGGATCGCCCGACGACCCCGGTTGCGTCGGTCCCCGCACCCCGCCAGGCTGCGGAACCCCGCCGGGACCAACCCCGTTCGGCGCGCCCGCGCCTGGCCCGGAGACGGGTCCGGGGACGGCTGCTGGCCCACCCGGCAGACCACCCGGCGCTGCGCCTCCAGGCATTCCTGCTCTGGTGGCGTCGGCGCCGGCTGCGGCAGCGGCGGCAGCCTCCCCGCCGGTTGCGACCTTGACTCCCGAAGCGCCCGAACTCGTCCGGGTCGCTTGCAGGATCTTGTCGTCGCCCTTTCCGAACAGCGAGACGGTGTAGGTGCCGCGCATGTGTTCGACGGTGATCGAATACGGAGCCTTGATCTCCGTCACCTTGATGCCGTCGCTCGTCTCGCCGAGCTTCACGCGCGTCGTTCCGAAGAAGACGGTATCGCCGAACACGCCGGTGGGCGACGGGCCCGTGTAGGTCGCAGGCGGCGGCGGCGGTCCCGGATCCTTGGGCGGCTCGACGGGCCTCGGCGGCGGCGGAGGCGGGAGCTTCGGCTTCGGCGGGGTCGGGAGGCTGTAGATCGAGCGGTTGTCGAAGCGGAGCCTGCTCTTCTCCAGGAAGTCGGAGCTGTCGGCAGCGAGGACCTTGAGCGGATCCGCCGATTCCTCGTCGACCGAAGGCGAGATCGTCGCCCCCAGGAGCGAACCGACGTTCACCGCGACGACGTAGGCCGACAGGCCGATCGCACCTGCGGCGACCAGCAGCGGGGTCGTGACGCGGAACCCCGCGGGAAGCCCGCGGAACTGGTTCTTCAGGACTTCGATCACGCGCCACCTCCGCCCGGAGTCACGCCCCAGCGCTCGATGGAGAGGATCGCCGTCACGCGCCGGTCCTTGTAGGTGAGACGGACATCGGTGATCGCGTCGACGAACGGGCTCGAGTCGATGTCGGCGATGATCTTGCCGACGGTATCGGGGCTCGAGCTGAACTTCAACTCGGCCACCGTGCGGCTCATCTTGCCGCCGACCAGGCCGGCGACGCGCGGAAGGACATCGCCGCCGAGCGCCTGCGGCCGCGCGTCGAAGCCGTACGAGTCGGCGACTCCGTGCTTCTTCATGATCGCGGCGACCGCGTTGCTGAACCGTTCCTTCTCGGTGCCTTCGCGACCCGGCACGGAGTTCGGCCCGAACGCGACCGCCCGGTCGACGATGTCGTCGGGCAGTTCCGCGGCGCGCTTCGCCGCCGAGGAGAGCAGTTCGGCGGCGCGATCCGCGCGGCCGTTGAACTCGTCGGTGAGCGGGAGCACCACCAGCTGGAACACGAGGAACGCAGCGTAGATCGCAACGGCCACCGCGATCCACTTGCCGGCGCGCGGCAGGGGTTCGAATGCCGCGTACGCCCGTGCGAAGAGGTCGGGCCTGGGCCCGGCCGCTGCAGGCTGCTGCGTGGCTGATGTCTCTTTCGTGTCGTTCACTGTCGGTTCCTTCTGCCCTACGGTCCGTTGCCCGGTCTTGTCGATCGCGCCATCGGTCGCGCGCGACGCCTAGTTCCCTGTCCGCTGCTTGAGTTCATCGACGATGCGCTGGAAGTCGGTCTTCACCCGCGCGCTCGTCTCCGCATCGAGATCGGCGCGGCGGCGCGCCTGCGCGAAGATCGGAAGCTTCTCGCGCAGCTCGGCCACCGACATCGCCTTCAGCTGCTCGTCGGTGAAGGTGTCGGGGACGACCAGATTCGCGGCAGCCGCCGAACCCGGGCCGCCGCCCGCGCCCGTGCCTGCGCCGCCCGAGACCGGTGGCTTCGGAGTCTCTCCGGGGCCTGGCTCGGGTCGGCGTCCGATGCCGCGCTCCGGAAGCGGTGCGCTGCCTTTCCCGGAACCCGCCGACGCATCGTCGGCGCCGCCCCTCGGGGCGTTGGGATCCGCGAGCGCGACGGTGCCGTCCGCTGGCTTCGGCTCGGCGGGGTTCCTGGCCGAGGCTTGCTTGGCCCCGTTTTCTCCTCGGCCGGCTTCGGCGACCTGCGTCGGCGATTCCTTGGTCTCCGCCGTCTCGCGAGCTTCCCGAGCCTCCTCGTCCTCCCGGACATCGGCCGGGCGATCGGGGACGCTCTTCTTCTGCTCGTCGGGGTCGGGATACTTGCGCTTCGCGAGCGACTTGACCGCCCAGTCGCGCTCCTCGGGAACCTCGGCGATGCGCGTCGGCCGCGCGATCTGGGCGTTGAGGCTGAACTTGAAGAGGTTGCGGCCGTCGGGGGGAGCCCAGCTCCAGCTTGCCTTCTGGAAGACGCCCGACGACTCCATCTGGGTCATCATCGCGTTGACGATCTCGTCAGGGACCCTTCCGCTCTGGGGCTTGGCGATGCCGCGCACGGCGATGCCCTGCGACAACGAGATCTGGATCGACTCGAGTTCGATCCCGTCGGGGGTCGCGACCGCGAGATCGCCGAGGATCTTGGTGGCCGGCAGTCCCTTGCGGCCGAGCGCCTCGTAGTGCGCGATGCGCTGCTCGACGTCGAACTGCTGAAGCTCGAACGCGCCGAGCGAGGACGGCATCTTCCACTCGTAGACCTTGGCGCGGAGCCACGAGAACGCGATCGGCGACAGCGCAATGATCGCGACGGCCGCGGCCACGACACGCAGCGCCCGAACCGGGTCGGAGTAGCGGGCGACGAGCCGTGCAAGCCGTGTCGGCTCGCTTCCGCGCTCGTGCTTGCGCAGTCGGCAGAGTTCGGAAAGGGGGCCGCAGGATGCGATCGCGGCGCCGAGGAGCACAGCCCAGGTGCGCCACCACGTCGGCTCGAGCGCTGCGACGCCGACCTCGACGTTGATGCGGGGGCCAAGCAGCGCACGCACGTCAGACTCGAGGATCACGACACGGTCGCCGGAAGTCTCGACAGCGGACTCGGCACCCGCCACCACGGCCGCGATCCTCGCAGGCTCGATGCCGGCATTGAGCGCGGTCTCCGCGATGGCCCGGCGCAGTCCCTCTGTCCAGGCGTCGCCGACGCCGTCCTCGCGCGCCGAGCGCAGCACGGTGCCGCCTGAGGAGCGGAGCGCGATCGCGATCGACCCGGTGCGGCGATCCGCCACCACGGCGGGCAGGTCGCCCGCGGCCAAGGGAAGAAGCGCCGCCGGCTCGGGAAGATAGGTGGAGATCGCCTCGAGTCGCTGTCCGACGTCAGGCGCCGGCTGCCCCGTGGGCCACGCGACGATGAGGCCATGGCGGTCGGTGCCCGAGCCCTCGTTCAGGACAGCGAGGCCGAGCCTGTGCTGCGGGACCGATCCGAGGAAGTAGCTTTCCGCCTGCAGGGCCAGGGCCGTCAGCATCTGGGTCTGGCTCGCCGCCGGGAGCGTCGTCGAGCGGACGATCACCGCCGACGCGGGCAGCAGGACCCGCAGGTCGTTGCAGAGCTTGCGCTCGAGCCACTGCTGGAGCGAAGAGCTGTCGTGGGCGGCGAACTCCTTGCAGTCGACCGCGGTCGGCCGGGCGCCCTTGCGCACCAGCAGGACGCGAAAGCCGTCCGCGCCGCGTTCGGCCACGGCAAAGAGCGAGTCGTCGTAGGAAATGGCTGCTGTCTGCTTCAATTGGGTTCCTGACTTCTGCTCGACTTACTGCTCGCGGTACTCCAGGATGCGCGCAGGAAGCTGGGAACGATCCACGACGGCCGTGATTTCAACCTCGAGTCCCGTCGAGCCCGAACGCCCTCGGCTCGTGATGGTGAACACGTAGCTCTGTGTATCGGCGTAGGGGGCGATGGCGACCACCGACTGCGGCGAAATCCTAGTGGATTCGAGAAGGTCGGAGATCGCGAGGATTCCCGAGGAACTTGCCGACCGCGCCGAGATGATCGCGTCCGCCGAGATCGGGTCTTCGGGAAGCAACGCACGCAGCACGGAGGAAGAGACCGTGTTGAGGTTGATCTTGCCCACGGGCTTCGAGTTGCCCTGACGGATGATCCCTTCCTGGAAGATGCGGCGAAGCTGGAGCGCATCGAGCTTCTGGACCCGCGAGGCTCCCTGGGCCGCGCCGCCTGCGCCGGCGGAGCTGCGGCCGCTCTGGCCGGCTTGACCTGTGCGCCCCGACTGGAGGGAGGCGAGCCTGACGTCCGACTCGAACGCGTCGGGTGCGTCGAGCGAGATCGACGGCGTGATGCGGGTCGGTCGGCTTCCGCCGCCGCCGGTCGCGGTGTCGGCACCGCTGCCGGTCCCACCGCCGCGTCCGCCGTCACCGCCGCGTCCGCCGTCGCCACCCCGTCCGCTTCTCCCGCTGGTGCCGCCGCGGCTGCCTCCGCCGCCTCCGCCGCCCGCAGCGCCTCGGTTTCCCGAGTTGTTCGGCACGAGCGAGCCGAGGTCCTGGGTCAGCAGCTGCTCGAGCCGCGCGTTCGCGCCCTTACCGAATTGCGACAGCGCATCCGCCTGCTGCGCGGTCACGCCGAAGCGCTCGGAGATCTCTTCGGGGGTTGCGGTGCGGAGGTCAAGCCGGGGGAGACCGCTTGCGCCCACAAGGCTTCCGACGGTGCGCGCCGTCAGCGCGCCCGACCAGCCTGCGTCGAGGAGGCCGTCCGCATCGTCGGGCGGCTCGCTCAGCGCGCCGTCGTTCTCGTTCGGGTCGAGCCGGCCGTTGAGGTTCTGATCCTCGCCGCGGACGTAGCGTGGGAAGGCCCCGGCCACGAGCTCGACTTCCGCCATCGAGCGGAAAGGCGCGTTGCGCGGCTCGTATCCGAGGTTCCGGCCCTCGTAGAACTCGAACTCGGCGCCCAGCATGCCCGCGTTGTCGTCGCCATCGCGCCAGTCGACGATCGCGTCGGCGACGTCGGGGCTCATGTTGGCGAGTTCGAGCAGCATCAGCCGCGTGGCGGAGTTGATGTTCAGCTTCGCGTGCTCGTCCTGCGGCCCGAGGTA
>JBIKWD010000299.1:0-3069 GCA_044356505.1 Phycisphaerales bacterium | reverse complement strand
GAGCGCGGCGATGTGACCGCGTATGTCGCCAGCACAGCGAGCTGGGTGTCGTTCGTCGGCGAGACGAACACCGACCCCGCCTCGCTCATCGACCCGGCGGACGGCGTGTGGACGATCCTCGGCGTCGGGTCGATCAGCAACAGCCGCGCGATGCTCGCGAGCGGTCGCCCGCTTGGCGACCCCGTCACCAAGCTGCTGCGGCTCGTCCCGGTCCTCGCCGAGGACCTCGACGGCAATGGCAGCGTCGGCCCCGCGGATCTCGCGATCCTGCTCTCCGCATGGGGCACGAAGGGCGGCTCGGCCGACCTCGACGACGACGGCCTCGTCGGCGCGCTCGACCTCGCGCAACTGCTTTCTGCGTGGAGCTGACGGCGACGAATCCGCCCTGCTGCGCCCGCCGAACGCGGCCCCATGCTCGACTCGCTCTCGGCCCCTCACTTCCGCCCCTGGATGCGCACCTGGCTTCTCGTGGCGGCGGTCTACAACATCCTCTGGGGAGCGTGGGTGGTGCTGGCGCCTGATCACCTCTTCACGCTCGTCGGCATGGATCCGCTGACAGCGCCCGGCCGCGGCATCTGGCAGTGCCTCGGCATGGTGATCGGCGTCTACGGCGTCGGCTACTGGTGCGCGAGCCGCGACCCCGTGCGCCACTGGCCGATCGTCTTCGTCGGCCTCTTGGGCAAGATCTTCGGGCCGATCGGCTTCATCTGGACCGCCACGCGCGGCGAAATCCCATGGGCCTTCGGCGTGACGATCCCGACGAACGACCTCCTGTGGTGGATTCCGTTCGCGCTGATCCTCCGCGCGGCGTGGAAGCGATGAGGACGGAGTCTCTCACGGAGACATGGGCGAACGGCGACCTGACGAGTGCGAGCAAGCGGTGCGACACGAGCCTCAAGGTTCATGAGCCTTCAGGCGGTGAGAAACACCCAGCACATCAGCAACACGGTCACGGACACGGTCACGGTCACGGACACGGTCACGGCTCGAGCCAACAGCCTTGCCAAGCACCATCCGCACCGAGCGCGAACCGCGCGCGCTGGTGGCCTTCGCTCGCGAGATACAGCCAGTCGATCGCGGTGGCGCGCGTCACGACCAGCGCGAAGTTCGCGCGGCCGGGCTGCGTTTCCTCTTCGGTCGGGCGACGGTCGCGCACGGCCTCGGGAAGGTTCGGCGACGGCGCATCGCACGCCTCGCCCGGCGCGCGCGGCGCCAAGTAGCAGCGGCGGCTCGTGACGGCGCTGCGGGTCCATGCGTCGTCGGCGCGCAGACCATCGGCGACGACTTCCGCCATCGCCGCGATGCGCAGCTGCAGCTTGCGGCCCTCGTCGTAGAAGTGCCACGCCACGCGCGGGTTCGCGCTGATCTCGGCGACCTTGCCGCTGCGGAGATCGGTGTGGCAGTGGATCTCACCCGCTTCCGCGATCACGCGCCGCAACACGACCGCGCGCGCCTGCGGGGCGCCGTCGAGACCGAGCGACGCGATCACGGGAACATGAAAGCCGTGGCGCCGGTCGACGACGCCACGGCCTAGGTCGTTCCAAAGGGAGCGGAGGATGTTCGCAAGCGCGTCGGTCACGGGTCTGTCGCATCCATGCGGGCACCACGCGCTTCGGTGCCGGCAGGCTTCAGCCTGCTGGAACACGGGTACCAGAATCGAAGTCTGACATCACCCGTTCCGCAGACTGAAGTCTGCGGGCACCCATGGCTTCCCTAGCACCAGAGGGAGCCGCCGCAGCGGCGACCACTCAAATTACGCCTCAGTAGATGCTGTCCGCAAAGTAATACCGCTTCGCGTTCTCCGGCGTGATGAGATCGACATCGATCATCAGGTGCTGCGGCATGTAGCGGAGCTTCTCTTCCTTCTTGCCGCCGACGAGCACGGTCGCGGCCATCTCCATGCCCGTCGCGATCATCGACGGCGGATAGGTGATGTTGCCCGGATACATCGGGTCCTTGTTCATCACGCGCTTCACGATGTCCTTCATGCCAGCGCCGCCGAGGATCCACACGCCTTCGATTCCCTTCTCGGCGAGCGCCTGCTCTGCACCGAGCGCCATGTCGTCGTCCGAGGCCCAGATCGCGGTGACGCGCGGGTTCTTCGTGAGCAGCGTCTCGGTGACCTCGAGCGCCTTCTGACGGTTCCAGTTCGCGGCGGCCTGGCCGACGATCTTGATGCCGGGCTCGGTCTTGAAGACCTCCATCGCGGCGTTCACGCGGTCGGTGTTCACCGTGCAGGGAATGCCCTCGAGCACGATGATGTCGCCCTTGGCCTTCCCCTTGCCGCCGAGCTTCTCGACCATGAACTCGGCGCTCTTCCTGCCGAACGCCTTGTTGTCGCCCTCGATGAAGATGTCGGCGACGGGCTTGAGGAAGCCGCGGTCGACGTTCACGATGAGGATGCCGCGGCCCTGCGCCTCCTCTGCGACGGGCGTGATCGGCGCGCTCTCGGTCGCGAGGATCACGAGGCCGTCGACCTTCTTCGCCATGAGCGCCTCGATGTCGGCGATCTGCTTCTCGGGGGTCTCTGCGGTCGCGATCGTCCACTCGATGTCGGGGTGAAGCTTCGCGCACTCCTTCGCCCACCAGACGACGCCTGCGGTCCAACCGTGCGAGGCGGCGGGGATCGACACGCCGATCCTGACCGGCGCCTTGGCGGGAACGGAAAGCGGCGCGGGCTTCGCCTCGGGTGCGGGAGCGGTGGGCGCGTTGGCAGCGAGGCCGAACGTGGCGGCGGCGGCGAGGAGTCCGATGGAGGCGATGGAGTGGAGTCGCATGGTGCGCGGAAGATACCGCCCGCCAGCCGCCCACGCTACGCGCGCGAACCGCGCTGGACGAGCACCGCGAGCACGATCACGGCGCCCTTCACCGCGCCCTGCCAGTACGGGCTCACACCCGAGATCGTAAGCATGTTGGTGATCATGCCGAGGATCAGGACCCCGAGCACGGTGCCCCACACGCGGCCAAATCCGCCGCGGAGGCTGGTGCCGCCGATCACGACCGCAGCGATCGCGTCGAGCTCGGCCGCGACGCCGAGGCCCGACGTCGACACCGAGTTCATGCGCGAGG
>JBIKWD010000298.1:0-3073 GCA_044356505.1 Phycisphaerales bacterium | reverse complement strand
CGTCGCGCGCGATGGCGGTCGCGGACGATCTCTACTCGTCGCGACCCGAGGTCAACAGGCCCGGGGCGCTGCGCGGATACCGGCAGGTCGGCATGGTCGTGATCGCGCTCGTCGGCGGCATCTCCGCGGCTGCGATCGCGGTCGGCAAGAGCCCGCTCGTCTTCCTCGCGGCGCTCGGCGCGCTCGGCGCGGTGATCGGCGTCGTCTTCAAGGACGTGCTCTTCTCGCTCGTCGCGAACCTCATGCTCACCGCGAACGACGCGATCCGCGTCGGCGACTGGGTCGAGATGAAGCAGCACGCGATCGACGGACGCGTCGCCGAGATCAAGACGACGAGCGTGCGTGTCCAGAATGCGGACGGCACGGTGCACAGCGTGCCGATCTCGCGCTTTGTGCAGGAGCCGTGGCTCAACTACCGCTCGAAGCACGGCTCGGCAGGAAGACGCGTCCGCCGCGGGCTTCGCGTCGATGTGCGCACGGTGCGCGCGCTCGAGCCGGGCGAGATCGCGTCGCTCGCGGCGAAGCCGTCGCTCGCAGGCGCGCTCGACCGCGCACGGGTGGCGGCGGGGGATGCGCCGCTCACGAACCTCTGCGTGTTCCGCGCGTTCGTCGAGCGCATGCTCGCCGCGAACCAGGCGATCGACCCGACGCTGCCGATCGTGGTGTCGCAGCAGGAAGCGGGAACGAACGGCGTGCCGATCGACATCCTCGCGTTCATCAAGCCCGACGCGGCGCCCGACCTCGCGAGCGTCGAGGGAGCGCTGCTCGACCGTGCGACGCTCGCGGCGCCTGTGTTCGCGCTGAGGCTCTACCAGAGCCTGAGCGACGCGCCGCCGCCGCAACAGTCGCAGCAGCAGCAGCCTGCGTTCCTCGCGCCGCAGGACCTCGCAGCAGCCGCAATCGCGTGACGGCAGCCGCGCACGGACACGCCCGGGAGCCGATATCTCGGGCGCGAGTCGCCGTCCCCGAGCCCGGCATTCCGAAGCGTTTGCGACCCCGAGCGTCCGCGTGTAAACTCGTCGACCCGCCTCCCCGCGGGACCCACTTCGGGCGGATACTCAAGTGGTCAACGAGGACAGACTGTAAATCTGTTGGCTTCGCCTTCGGGGGTTCGAATCCCTCTCCGCCCACTGGAACGATTTGCACGAGGTTGCCCGGTCTCGCAAGGACTGGCGCAACCTCGCTGCGTTTCTGGAGTTAGCGTCGAAGTCTGCGTGTCGGTGCTTTTCGGCGCCGCTGCGTGCTGCACCCGATTTTGCACCTCACTTTGAAGCATGGGTGCACCTGATTTTGCACCGCCCTTTTCGTCGCGCTTCGAGATCCACGCGCCCACTCCTGTCACGGCCTTGAAGTGCAGGTCCTTCGACTGCAGGTAGTGCTTCGCGGCAACCGCCGGGCTGTGGCCGAGCCACTTCGAGCTCTCGTGGATCGGGTGCTCGCCCGCCCAGTCGGTCGCGCAGGACGCGCGGAGGTTCTGGAGAAGCCGCGGCCACCGCTTGAGGCCGGCCCGCGCGATGATTCTCTTGAAGCCCTTGGTGATGTTCGCGTGCGCCACCTGCGCCTGCGGCACCATGTCCACTGCGCCCTCCGCCGCGGCCTCGAACAGCTCCATCAGGATGGGCTGCAGCGCCTCGCACGCCGGCACGCTGCGGACCGCGTGGTCCGCGCTCGCCGCCGTCTTCGGGCTGCGAACCGTGAGCGACTTCCGGTCCCAGTCGACATCGCTCCACTTCAGCTCGCGGATCTCGGTGGGGCAGCGAAGGCCGGCGTAGCGCGCCAGGCCGATCAGCGCGCGCCACTCGACGTTCGGGCTGGCATCGAGGAGCTTCTGCGTGTCCTCCTTCGAGATGTAGTACGCCCGGTCGGGGTTCGACTGGCTGCCGGACCGCATCCCCTCGAACGGACTCGCATCGATCAGCTTCCACTGCCTGGCCTTGTTGAAGATCGCCTTCGCGATGTTCGTCCGCTTCGCCACCGTGGCGCGGGAGAGGGAGCGGGGGCCCGCCTTCTCCCGCACACGGCCCGAGGCCGCGATCTTCGCCCTCCAGGCGTCGGCGTCGGCGGTGGTGATCTCGCGGACGGGCGTGTCGGCACCGAGATGGAGGAGGAGCGAGTCGGTGCACTGCTTGTACGCCGCCATGGTGCCCGACTTCACCGTGCGCGCGGCGAGAAAGCGCGCGATGAGCTCACGCAGCGTGACCTCGGCCGCCTGCTTCTGCAGAAGCCCCGCCGACTCGAGCCGCTTCCGCATCGCGTCGGGCAGCCCGCCGATCCACGCGACGAGGCCCGAGTCGTGCGTCGTGCCCAGCTTCTTGTCCTGCACGAGTTGCTCGATGCGCAGCTTCGTGGTCTCGGCCTGCTTCTTCGTCGCCTTGCCGAGCGACACCTTGCGGCGGCGTCCGTCGCTGCCCTGGAAGTAGATGTGCGTGCTGCCCGTGTCCTTGTCCCTCGAGACGCTCGCCATGAGTCAGCCCTCCGCCTTCGTCGTGCGGCGCGACGCGATGAACGCGTCGATGTCTGCACGCGCGTAGCGCACGATGCGCCCGATCTTGATCGCGGGCAGCGCGCCCGACTTCGTGAGACCCCAGAGTGTCCGCGGCGAGACCGTGAGAAGCTTCCTAGCCTCCTCCGCCGTCAGAAGTCCGTCGATCGATATCGCCTTGTTTCCAGCACGATTCTGCATATCCGTTTCCTCACTCTCCATGCGGTTCCTGCTGCGGGCTGCATCGGCGAACACCGCCGAGCAGCCCCGTGCGGCCCGACCTTATCCCGAAGAAAATGCCGTTAAAAGCAGAGCGAACGAGAATTCACGATGATCGCGACTTTCCTGCGACGGCCACGGTCACGGCGTCGTCGGCGAGGCGCCGCGAGAACCTCGACGCGTGCGTCACAGCGTCACGAGCGTTAGGAGCGGCAGCGCCGAAGCCGAGTGTCGATTTATAAACATCAAGGGCTGGACGAAGGGTGCTGCGCCATCTGGCCTCGCGAAGGAGGGCGGCGTGAGGCACGCCAGGTTCGCAACAAGAGACGCGCGGCGAGGCAGAGCTGGCCGGCTCCGCAACCGGCCTCTGTT
>JBIKWD010000113.1:0-10775 GCA_044356505.1 Phycisphaerales bacterium | reverse complement strand
CCATCTTGATCGGGACCCGCGCGAGGAGCACGAGCGCCGGCACGAGCAGGAAACCGCCGCCCACGCCGAGCAGGGACGTCAGCACGCCGATCGCGAATCCCGCCGCGAGCGCGAGCCCGAGCGCCCGTCCGCGCAGCGGCGTCGCCTCGCCCTGTGGATCGGCTGGCTGCGGGCGAAGGAGCCGCCACGCCGCGACCAGCGCAAGCAGCGCGAAGAGCGCGGCCTGCAGGCGGTCGTCCGTCGCCTTGCCAAGCGGACCGCCGAGCCAAGCGCCGAGGAATCCCGGCACGGCGAAGGCCGCCGCGCGGGGAAGGTCGACGAGCCGCGACACGGCTGCGCGGGCGCCTGCGACGGACGCCACCGCGCCCGTGACGACGAGCGCCTCGAGCACGGCGACCTGCGTCGCATGGCCGAGCACGAGCGCGAAGATCGGGACCGACAGGATCGCGCCGCCCGCGCCGATCAGCCCCAGGCTGAGCCCGACGGCCAGACCTCCGAGAATCTCGATCGCAACGACTCCGCCATCCATGCGCGCAAGGTACTCAGGACGGCGCCCATGTGGGCATCGCGATCGCGCGTGCGACCGGATCGACCGGGAACCGGCGGGTTGGAGCCACGAGGCTGTCGACGCCGCTCGTCGCGGTCGCGGGGGCCGTCATTCCACCGTGTAGTCGAGCGTCACCACCACGCGCGCGGTCTTGTCGATCGTGCTCGTGTCGTACTCGCCGCCCCACTCGCTCGAACTGGTGGAGCCGCGCGCGAGGATCTGAAACGGTCCCTGCGACGCATTCGCGAGCTTGCCCACCGCGTTGCCCGAACCGCGCGCGAGGGTCTTGGCGCGTTCGAGCGCGTTGGCGGTGGCCTGCTCGAGGAGGCGGATCTTCGCGTCTTCGAGGGTGCTGACCTTGAAGACGGGATCGTTGCTCTCGACCTCGACGCCCTGCTTGATCAGGGCGGTCGCGTCGTTGGCGATCTGCCGGATGATCTGGACGTTCGTGGAGTTCACGCCGATGCTCTGGGTCAGCACGAAGGAATCGACTTCGTTGGTCGGGCTGCCCTTCGCGTCGCGCTTCATCTCGCGCGAGATGCTGACGCTCGCGATGGTGATCGAGTCGTTGGGGATTCCCGCGCTGATGACGAACGCGCGCAGCGCATCGGCCGAGCGCTCGAGCGCCGCGTAGGCCTCGGGAAGGGTGGCGGCGCGCGCGCGCACGCTGCCCCACCAGCTGCCGCGGTCGCTCGTCAGATCCATCTCGGCGACGCCCTTGACGCTGATCGAGTTGCTCTCGCGCATGGCGCGAAGCGCGGTGCCGAGGCGATCGCTCGCTCCGAGGACGCCGAACGCAAGAGCCGCACCGAGCAGAAAGAGGCCGACGCCCGGCTTTCCCATCCACGACGCGATGCGGGCGAGCGTGCCGCGGTCACGTCGACCTCCGCCGCTTCCGCGCGCGCCGCCCCGCTGCGGAGCGAGCGCGACATCCGACGCGCGACCATCCTTCACCTCGACCGAGGATCCACCACGAACTTCCGACATGACGCCTCCCTGCTGCCGATGGCGCGGCGCGACGCGAAGCACGCGCGACCATGCGCGTGCGTTTCCCACCGCGTGCGTGTGCTCGAACCAACGGACCCGCGGAGGGTACGGCGAACGCGCAACGAGTCAAGCGCGATCCGCCCGATCGCTGCACGGCACGCGACGTGCAGTGTCAGGCAGGTGCCAGGCAGGTGCCAGGCACCCGCAAAGAAGACCCGTAAGTACATGTCGCACATGGACTTGCACGACTCCCGCGCGCGTGCCTGGCACCCGAACGGCACGTGACTGACACTGCACGGCACGTGCCGTGCAGCGTTCGGGTGCAGCGTTCGGACGGGCGCCGGTCAGGGCTGCTCCGCAAGCTCGCGGAACAGGAACCGCGCGCGGCGCAGGTTGCCGTACTCGCTCTCGGCGATCCCGTGTCCGCCGCCCGGCACCACGAGCAGCTCGAAGTCCTTCCCCGCGTCGATCAGCTTCTGCACCACCTGCATCGTGCTCGAGGGATCGACGTTCTCGTCGAGCGCGCCGACGACGAGCATCAGCGCACCGCCGAGCTTCGCGGCGTCTTCGGTGTTCGAGCTGCGCGCATAGCTCTCGTCGACCGGCCAGCCCATCCACTGCTCGTTCCACCAGATCTTGTCCATGCGGTTGTCGTGGCACCCGCAGTCGGCCACGGCGGCCCTGTAGAACCCCGCGTGGTCGATCACCGCGCGCATCGCGTTCTGCCCTCCCGCGCTGCCGCCGAAGATGCCGACGCGCGCAAGGTCGAGGCCCGGCTGCACGGCCGCCAGCGCGCGGATCCATGCGATGCGGTCGGGAAACCCCGCATCGGCGAGGTTCTTCGCGGCGACATCGTGGAACGCCTTCGAGCGCCAGTTGGTGCCCATCCCGTCGATCTGGACGACGACCGCGCCGAGCTCCGCGTACTCGCGGCTCCGCCCGCCGGGCTCGAACCACTTCGGCACATGCTGCCCATGCGGACCCGCGTAGATGTTCTCGATGACGGGATAGGACCTCGACGGGTCGAAGTCGCTTGGGAAGTACGCAAGTCCCCAGATGTCGGTCACGCCGTCGCGTCCCTTTGCGCTGAAGCGAAGCGGCGGGCGCCACCCCGCCGCGCGCAACGCGCCATCGTCGGCGCGGCCGAGCTCCGCGACGACCGCGCCATCCTCCGAACGGCGCACCTCGTAGACCGGCGGCATGTCGGCCCGCGCGCGCACCGACACGAGCGCCTCGCGCGAGGGCGAGAAGTCGACGCGGCAGGTGCCGTCGCCGCCGGTGAGCATGGTGAGGCGGCCAGCGTCGATCGACACGCGCGCATGGTGCACGTGGTACGGATCCTGCGATGGATCGCGCCCCATCAGCGCGATGTCGACCGTCCGCGCCCTCTCGTCGACCGCGTGCACGCGGCGCACAAGCCACGGGCCTTCGGTGACGGCGCGCTTGACCCCGCCCGTCGCGACGTCGACGAGCACGAGATGGTTCCAGCCGCTCCGCTCGGTCATCCAGAGAAGCTCGCCCGTCTCGTCGAGCCAGTGCATCCATATCTTGTTCGTGTAGTCGACGAAGGTCGGATACGACTCCTCGGCGATCGTGCGCGCCGAGCCGGTCGCAAGGTCGACGGCCACGAGCCGCACCACGCGGTGGCCGCGCTCGTTGTAGAGGAACGCGACCTCGCGGCCGCCAGGCAGCATCCGCACGCGGTCGATCGACCACGGATTCGCGAACAGCGCGTCGTCGAGCGCGACCTCGCGCATCGAGGCGCCCGCAGGGCCGCGACCGTCGCGCGCGAGCAGGAAGAGCCGCGGACCGGCGCGATCGATCGCGTCTCCCGGCTTCAGATAGCCGATCGTCTTCAGCTTCGGCTGCAGCTGGTCGCGCGGCGCGCTCTCGACGAGATGGACGTCGCGGCGCTGCCCCTCCCGGACCTTCAGCGCGAACACCGCGTCCTGGCGGGGCGCGGTCCAGTGCGCGCGGTAGGCGTCGCCGTCGACGCCATCGGAGGTTCGGAAGACCTCCGCGCCCTCTCGCGTGACGACGAGGTTGGGGCCGTCGTGCTCGACACGCAGCATCGGCGGAAGAGTGGCGCCCTGCATCGCGACGAGGACGGGATCCGGCGGCTCCGTCTCCTTCTGTCCGTCCAGCGCGTCGACCGGTTCGGGCTCCGATGAAGCACCCGCCCCGCCCCCCCGCGACGCGCCATCGAGCGGAAACGAAAGCGGCTGCTCGAGCCCGTCGAGCACGACGCGCACAATCGAGCCCCCGCCGCTTCGCTCGACCGATACCCCGTGCACGGGCAGGCGCCCCGCGTCGGAAGGGCGTCCCGCATTCGCGAGCGCCTCGGCCGCGACGGCGGAATCGAAGAGAGGCGTCTTCGCGGCAGCACCCTCCTTCGCCGCATCGACGAGCCACCACCTCCGCACACCGTCCTCCGCGGTCTCGCAGTACCAGAGCCGCGTGCCATCGATCCACGTCCGCGGACCGACTGGATCGCGGTACCTCGCGACCTGATCGCCGATCCGCGCGCGCGCACCATCGATCCTCTCGCGCATCGACTCGAGCGATTCCGACGGCGAGGCGCCCGCCCAGACCGCGATGCACCCCGACGAAACGACGGCCATCACGCCAATGAGGAGTCTCATGCCGTGAACGTACCTCAGATGTGCCTGCGCAACCTCGCGCGGGCATCAACCACACCTCCACAAGCATCGTGTCAGGTGTTCCCGCAGACATCGTGCGGTGGCGGTAACTGAACCGCTCGACAACCGAGAACTGCCCGTTGGCTGACGGAAACGCAACGATCGGTCGTCATCTTCGCCGTCCCGCAGACGTTTGCATCCATACTTCCAAACGGAGAATCCCATGAGAGCACCCCTTCGTACGCTCGCCCTGATCTCGACCTCGCTCGCCGCGCTCGTCGCGGCCACGGCGTCCGCGCAGTCGACCGCCGACTTCCGCGTCCTTCCCTACCAGCTGAACCCCGCCCTCGACGGGATGCAGTTCACGTGGTTCACGATCAACGACACGCCTGGCACGATCACCGTGACGGGCCCCGGCCTCAAGGCGCCGGTCGCCTCCACGAGCTCGCCCGTCCTCGTCCCCGTCCTCGACTACCAGATCCCCGCCGAACTCAACGCGACCGGCGCGTTCCCGTTCTCGAGCACCGCGATCTTCTCGGCGCCCGGCGTTCCCGCCCGCAACTACCGCCACCGCGTGACCCTCAGCGGACTCGCGCCCGACACCGAATACAACTACACCGTCACGCAGGGCGCGTCGAGCTACACGAACACCTTCCGCACCGCGCCGGCGACCGACACCAGCCGCAGCCTGCGGTTCATCGCGATCTCGGACAGCGAGACCCTCGTCCTCGGCCGCACCCGCTTCCGCGAATGGTCGCGCTCGACGCCGCAGGTCTCGGGCAGCACCGGGCGCCCCGCAGGCACCGGCCGCGGCAAGGACGCCTACTTCCTCACCGAGACCGTCGGCTACCAGGAGAACATCAAGAACATCGAGGCCCGCAACGCGGACATGCTGATCTTCGCGGGCGACCTCATCGAAGGCACGTCGAACGAGTGCCAGCGCCGCTGGGACGAGTTCTGGCGCCACAACGCCGGCGAGTACGACGACCTCTTCAGCGGCATGCCGTTCGTCGCCGCGATCGGCAACAACTGCATCTACAACGGCGGCGGCAACGGCACCGCCAATCCGCTCGTCCAGTACGCGCGCAACCAGTGGTCGGCCTACTTCGACTTCCCTTCGAACAACGACCCGCTCGCCGAGGACCTCTACTTCCGCACCGACTACGGACCGATCACGGTCATCACGCTCTGCTCGGTCGGCGCGATCGGCGCGAAGAACGACAACATCGCGCCCCCGCAGGGCCAGGACATCAGCGTCAACTTCCCGTTCAACCGCGACACCAACCGCGCGTGGCTCCTCAACTACCCCTTCGGCGACCTGCCCGACTTCAACGTCGGCACCGCGCAGTGGAACTGGGCCGTGCAGGAACTCGCCGCCGCGCGCGCCGCAGGCCAGATCATCTTCGTCCAGTGGCACCACACGCCGTACAGCCGCGGTGTCCACGGCTCGAGCGTGACGAGCACGCAGTCGGGCGAGGCGATGCGCATCTACGCGCCGCTCATGGAGCAGTACCGCGTCGCGGGCGTCCTTTGCGGACACAGCGAGGTCGCCGAGATGAGCTACTTCGATCTCGACAACGACGGCTACGGCGTCCACCTCTGGGACGTCGGCGCAGCCGGCGACGGCCTGCGCGGCGTCGAGGACGCGCCTGGCACGACCGCTGCGGCGATCACCAACTGGCGCAACAACCCGCTCAACCCGCTCGGAGCGGCGTGGACCGCGAATCCGTACCACCGCTGGGCCGCCGACCAGAGCGAGCCTGAGAACTGGAACGGCAACCAGCTGATCGGCGGCGGCAAGCACTACGGCTTCCTCGAGTTCGACGTCGAGCGCCTGAAGAACGGCGAGTTCCGCATCAGCTTCCAGAACTGGCACACCTTCCCGCTGAACGCGGGCGATGCGGGCTTCACGGTGACGGGCTACGAACTGCGCCCGTACCGGAACCGCGTCGTCCTCGAGGGTCCCGCCGACGACCTGCGTCCGATCGCGCTCGCGCCGTCGTGCGCGGACATCGACCTCGACCAGGACCAGGTGGTCACAGCGGCCGACCTCTCGATCGTGCTTGGCGCGTGGGGCACCGCGGCCGGCGACGTCACCGGCGACGGCACGACGAACGGCGAAGACCTCGGCGCGCTGCTCGCTGGTTTCGGCAGCGACTGCCGCGACTGACCGCCGGATCACGTCGGGCTCGCAAAGCCCGCAGATACCAATTCTTGCGCGCGGCGCCTGGAGCTGTTCCAGGCGCCGCGCGTTTGTCTCGAGGCCGTCGCGTGCAATCGCACGCTTGCATGAAGCCGACACGAAGTTGAACGAGAGGACACAGGTCGAAAATCGAATCTGATCGCAGGCAGTGTCTCCTTCGTCGGTTCAACGCCATCCATTTCCAAGGATCCCACATGCCCGCGAAGCTCCACGCAACCGCCGCAGTCCTCCTGGCCTCGTTCGCCTGCACCGCGCTTCCCGCCCACGCGCAAGAGTCGCTTCCGCGCGTCGGCGTCGGCGACGTGATCGACGGCAACGCGGTCGTCCTCGTGCGCCCCGCTGCGGGAACGGGTTCGGTGACGGTCGAGGTCGCGCGCGACGCCGGCTTCGCGAAGGTCATCCTCTCGCAGACGCTCGACATCACCGACGCGCTTGTTCCAGGCAAGGTCTTCCTCTCGGGTCTCGAGACGAACCGCCGCTACCACGTCCGCGTGACCGACGGAAAGCTGCAGCGCACCGCGACCTTCTTCGCGGGCGCCGCCGCGATCGGCGCGAACGTCGCCCCCGCAGGCCTCCGCTTCGGCGTCACCGGCGACTGGCGCGGCGACGTCGGCATCTACAACGCGATCCTCAACGCGGACGAGCGCGAACTCGACTTCTTCGTCAAGCTCGGCGACACGGTCTATGCCGATGTCGCAAGCCCTGCAGTGCCCGCTCCGCAGGCGACCACCCTCGCCGAGTTCCGCGCCAAGCACGTCGAGAACTACCAGCCGACCCACGGCATCGATCCGTGGGGCGAACTCGCCGCGAGCACCCAGACCTTCTCGATGATCGACGACCACGAGGTCACCAACGACTTTGACGGCGGTGCGTTCAGCCCGTCGACCGGCTGGTTCAACCAAGGCTCGCTCTATGTGAACGGCCTGCAGGCGTTCGTCGAGCACAACCCGATGTTCCCGACGACCTGGCCGGCGCTTGGCGATCCGCGCGTCGACGGGCGTCCCGCCCTCTACCGCTCGTTCCAGTGGGGCCGCGACGCCGCGGTCTTCATGGTCGACGCACGCAGCTTCCGCGACGCGAGCCTGCCGCCGGTGTCGAATCCGTTCGATCCCACCGAGGTCGGGGCCTTCATCCAGGCCAGCTTCAACCCGACCCGCACCATGCTCGGCGCCCCGCAGCTCGGGAAGCTCCTCCAGGATCTCGCAGCCGCGGAGGCGGCGGGCGTCACGTGGAAGTTCCTCATGACCTCGATGCCGATGCAGAACTTCGGCCCGCTCGCAGCCGAAGACCGCTGGGAAGGCTACGCCGCCGAGCGCGCGTTCCTCCTCCAGCAGATCGCGGCCCTCGGCATCAAGAACGTCGTCTTCGTGACCGCCGACTTCCACGGCACGATCGTGAACGACATCACCGTGCCGAACCCGCTCAACCCCACGCAGCAGCTCTTCACGGGCGCGTTCGAGATCATCACGGGCTCGGTCGCGTACTCGGCACCCGCAGGCCCGACGTTCGCACAGCTCGGCCTCGCGACGGGAGCGATCACGCCCGCGCAGTTCGCGTTCTACCAGTCGCTTCCGAACGCGGGCAAGGACGCGTTCATCGCGAGCGTGCTCGACGGCGTCGTCGGCGGCTACGGCTACTCGCCCACAGGCATCCAGGATCCGTCGATCAACGCGACCTTCACGGTCGGTGGCCCTGTCTCCGTGCACCACTACGGATGGACCGAGTTCGACATCGATGCCGAGACCAAGGGCCTGACGCTCACCACCTACGGCGTCGACTGGTACACCCCGCAGGAGGCAGCGGCCGATCCGCAGGGCATCATCGCACGCCCGATCACGGTGCGGCAGCAGATCGTGGTCACCCCGCGTGCCGGCGCCTGCGCCGAGGACCTCAACGGCGACGGCACCGTGAACGGCGCGGACTTCGCGCTCCTTCTCGGAGTGTGGGGCGCATGCGTCCCCTGCACCGGCGACCTCGACGGCGACGGCGTCGTGGACGGCAACGATCTCGCCCGACTGCTCGCTGGCTGGGGCGACTGCTGAACGGCCAAGCCAGGGGCAATTGTGAAGATATGCCCCTTCTCGACGGAGAGGTGACCGTCGGATCGCCCCTTCTTCGTGATCCTTTCGACGTCCGAAGTCCCCAGTCACCTGATCCGGAGTTTTATCGATGTCCCGAATCGCCCCCATCGCAGCAGCGTCCGCTGCCTTGATCATCGCCTCCGCCTCGAGCGCCAGCCTTCTCGCCTCCGCTGATTTCTCGACCTACGCAGATGGAGCGCTCGTCGGACAGAACGGCTGGGCGCAGTTCGGCTCGTCGTCGACCAGCCCGCTCACCGTCGGCGCTGGCCGCGTGACCTGGGCAGGCAACGGCAACACCTCGTCGAACCACCAGGACGCGTTCCTCGCCTTCGCCTCGCAGATCACCCAGCCGACCGTCGGGACGACGATCCTCAACTTCGACATCCTGCTCTCGGTCTCGAGCGCGGGTGCGGCTGGCTCCTACTTCGCCGCGCTCAACCAGAACACGACAAGCGGCACTTCGGGCAATTTCCAGAACGTCCGCATGGTTGCGCAGGCAAGCGGTGCGGGCTACGTCTTCGGCACGCGCCTCAACGGCCAGAGCGGCTACCCCTTCGGCTACGGCACGCAGGTGCTGAACTTCGGCGAGACCTATGCGCTCCGCGCAGAGATCAATCTCGTCGCCGGCAACGCCAACGACTTCATCAACCTTTACGTCGGCTCCGACTTCAGCAACCTGAGCCTCTACGGAACAGCCGGCTATGGCGCGGGCACCGTGAGCGACATCTCGGTCGGGGCCATGCTGCTGTCGCAGTTCTCGTCCGGCACGGCCTTCGAGTCGGGTGTGTCGGTCTCGAGCATGAGCGTGACGCTCGTCCCGACCCCAGGCGCCCTCGCGCTTCTCGGCGTCGCGGGCCTGGTCGCACGCCGCCGTCGCCGCTGATCGACACGCAGCCGCGACCGTATTCTCTTCACCCGCCCCGCCCTCGCGCGGGGCGGTTTTCATGCCCGCGGCGCCATCGCCCATTCCTTGCGCGAAGCACATGAAACGCAGGGAGAATCCAGGCATGTCGCACACGCTGCGCGGCTGACAATCGCGCCATGTGCCGAACCTCGATCTCTCCCCTGCTTGCCGCCGCGTTCCTTGCGTCCGTCTCGGCCCAGACCGCACCGGCCGACACCGTCGTCTTCGACGAAGCGCGCGACGGCGACGCCTCGGACGACCGCTTCGCACCGGCGACCATCGGACTCGTCGCGGGTGTGAACACCATCCGGGGCTTCTCGGGGCAGTCGCCGACGCCCGACGTCCACGACCTCGACTACATCACCTTCACGGTGCCGTCGGGGTTCCAACTGAACAGCTTCGTGCTGCAGTCGGCGAGCGTGGGCGGCGCGTTCAGCTTTGTCGGCATGCAGGCGGGACCGATCGTGACGATTCCTGCAGACTGGACCTCGATCGAGACGCCGCTCCTCGGCTGGTCGCACTTCGGATCCGCCGATGTCGGCAGCGATCTCCTGCCCGTCATGGCGAACTCCCCGGGCTCGGTCGGCTTCAGCGGTCCGCTCGGCGCGGGCACCTACGCCCTCTGGATCATGGAACTCGACACCAGCGAGCCGCACACCTACTCGTTCGGGCTCGGAGTGACGGCGATCCCCGCGCCATCGGTGCTTGCGCTGGCCGCCGCGTGCGGCCTGCTTCCGCGGCGCCGCGCTCGCGGATTCAGAGCGAACTGAGGAACGCAAGCATCGCCGCGCGCTCGTCGGCGTTCATCGTCGCGAACGCATCGCGCGATCGCTGCGCCTCGCCGCCATGCCAGAGGATCGCCTCCTCGATGGTTCGCGCGCGGCCGTCGTGCAAGTAGTTCTGGTTGCCGTTCACAGTCTCGAGCAAGCCGATTCCCCAGAGCGGCGGCGTGCGCCACTCGCGGCCCGACGCATCGCCGTCGCGACGGTCGTCGGCGAGACCCTCGCCCATGTCGTGCAGGAGGAGGTCGGTGTACGGATGGATGGTTGCGCTCCGAAGCTGCGCGAGCGGCGACGAACCACCCGTGCGCGCCTCGGGCAGATGGCACGCGGTGCAGCGCGCGGCCTCGAACAACACGCGGCCGCGCACAACCTCCGCGTCGAGGCTCCGTCGCTGGTTCGGCACCGCGAGCGCCCGCATGTAGTGCGCGATGCGGCCGATCTTGTGCGCGTCGATCTCGGGCGCACCTCCCGACGGCGCGCTGATCGCGGCGCGCTGACCTGAAGTGAGATCCTCATCGGCGCGATGAGGGCTCGTGATCCCGATGTCGCCGTGCAGCGCTGCGATCACCTGTCCTTCGAGCGTCGGCTGCGAGGCCTTCCAGCCGAACCGGCCGATGCCGACCGTGCCGTCT
>JBIKWD010000297.1:0-3075 GCA_044356505.1 Phycisphaerales bacterium | reverse complement strand
GGATGATCCCCGCCGACCGCGAGTGCAAGGGGCAGGGCGGCTGCAACAGCGGCCTCTTCTTCATGGACCGCTACGAGCTCCAGATCCTCGGCTCGAACCCGAACGAGACCTACGTCGACGGCATGGCCGGCGCGATGTACGGTCAGCATCCGCCGCTCGTGAACCCGTGCCGGCCGAACGGCGAGTGGAACACCTACGACGTGATCTTCCACGCGCCGGTGTTCAAGTCGGACGGATCGCTCGAGAAGGCCGGCTCGATGACCGTGTTCTTCAACGGCGTGCTCGTGCAGGACAACTCGCCGATCCTCGGCGCGACCGCGCACATGGCGAAGGCCAAGTACTCCGCGCACGAGCCCGCGCTCCCGATCGGCCTGCAGGACCACGGCGATCCGATCCGCTTTCGCAACGCCTGGGTGCGCCCGCTGAAGTGAGGCACGACGAAAGGGGGACTCGATGGGCTGGTACTTCCGCCGTTCGCTCGGCATCGGACCGTTTCGCGTGAACCTTTCGAAGGGCGGCCTCGGCTGGTCTGTCGGCAGGCGTGGATTCCGCATCGGACGCGACGCGCGCGGGCGGCGCACCACCCACGCGTCGATACCCGGCACGGGCATCGGCTACCGCACGGCGGGTCGGGCGGGTGCGCGCGGGTGCCTGTTCGTGCTCGCGGCGACCGCCCTGTTCGGGGGAGGTGCGCTCGCGCTGTGCGCGGCGTTCGTCGGCTTGATCACCTGACCGCGCGTCGCCCTGTTTGCGGACGCATGATTGCGGCCGCAACCAAATCCTGACGGGTTGTGCGGGATTCTCTCTCGACTGCGCGAAGGCGCGGGGTAGACTCGAGCCGCCATGACGATCTTCACCGTCCGAACGGCCCTCCGCACGAAGACTTACGCTCTCTGCGCCATCATCGGCGCGGTCGGTGTCTCCGCGATCCCGGCCCTTGCGCAGTCCTCGCGCCCCGGCGTCGGCGCGATTCCGTACTTCTCGCCGCTTCCCGCAGGCACGACCTTCCGCGTCTGGGCGCCGAACGCCACCGCGGTGCGCGTCGCGGGCACCTTCAACAACTGGAGTTCGACGGCCAATCCGCTCGTCAGCGAAGGCAACGGCTTCTGGTCCGCCGATGTGCCGTTCGCCTACCAGAACAGCCAGTACAAGTTCGTCATCACCGGCCCCGCGGGGACGATCTGGCGGAACGACGCGCGCGCGCGACGCCTCACGAACTCCGTCGGCAACTCGGTGATCTACAACCCGACGAACTACAACTGGACGACCACGGGCTACTCGACGCCCGGCTTCAACGACATGGTGATGTACGAGATGCACATCGGCACGTTCGGCCAGCATCCGTCGCTGCCGGCGCCGATCGCCAAGGCTCGCGAGAAGCTCGACTACCTGAAGGACCTCGGCGTGAACGCGATCGCGCTCATGCCGTTCGCGGAGTTCGCGGGCAACCTCTCCTGGGGCTACAACCCCGCGCATCCGTTCGCGTTTGAGAGTTCGTACGGAACGCCCGACGACCTCAAGGCGTTCGTAGACGCCGCGCACGCACGGGGCATCGCCGTGCTCGGCGACATGGTCTACAACCACTTCGGCCCGAGCGACCTCGATCTCTGGCAGTACGACGGCTGGAGCCAGAACAACGGCGGCGGCATCTACTTCTACCAGGACTTCCGCTCGAGCACGCCGTGGGGCCCGCGCCCCGACTTCGGTCGCGGCGAGGTACGCAGCTACATCCGCGACAACATGATGTGGTGGCTCGACGAGTTCCGTCTCGACGGACACCGCATCGACGGCACCAAGTTCATCCGCCTCGTCGACTTCCAGGGCCCCGATATTCCCGAGGGCTGGTCGCTGCTCCAGTGGCTCAACAACGAGGTGAACGCGCAGAGCCCGTGGAAGATCATGGTCGCCGAGGACATGGACTCGAACAACTGGATCACGCGCACGACGGGAGAGGGGGGCGCCGGCTTCGACTCGCAGTGGGATCCCGGCTTCGTGCACCCCGTGCGCGGCGTGCTCGAGGCGGCGACCGATTCCGACCGCAACATGTTCGCGATCCGCGACGCGGTCGTGAGCACGGCGTCCGGCTCGCACACCCGCCGCGTGATCTACACCGAGAGCCACGACGAGGTGGCGAACGGCCGCACGCGCCTGCCCGAGGCGATCTGGCCCGGCAACGCCGCAAGCTGGTTCTCGAAGAAGCGCTCGACGCTCGGCGCAGCGCTCGTCTTCGCGACGCCAGGCATTCCGATGATCTTCCAGGGCCAGGAGTTCCTCGAGGACGGCTGGTTCAGCGACGCCGACGCGCTCGACTGGAACAAGGCGACGCAGTTCTCCGGCATCAAGGCGATGTACCGCGACCTCATCCGCCTGCGCCGCAACCTCGATGGCGTCTCCGCGGGCCTCAAGGGGCCGAACATCAACTTCCACCACGTGAACAACGGCGCGAAGGTCGTCGCGTTCCACCGCTGGCAGAACGGCGGCGACCTCGACGATGTCGTGATCGTGATGAACTTCTCGCAGAACGGGATCAACAACTACCGCGTCGGCATGCCGCGCGGCGGAATGTGGCGCGTGCGCTTCAACGGCGACTGGAACGGCTACGACCCGTCGTTCTCGAACTGGGGCACCTTCGACACGAACGCGACGACGACCGTCCCGTGGGACGGGCTGCCCGCGTCGGCGCTCGTCAACATCGGCCCGTACTCGGCGGTGATCTTCTCGCAGGGCAACGCGCCGCCGCCGCCGAAGCCTGCCGACGTGAACGGCGACGGCCTGGTGAACGGCTCGGATCTCGCGATCGTGCTCGGCGCGTGGGGCAGCGGGAACGTCGTCGCCGACATCAACGACGACGGCATCGTGAACGCTGCCGACCTCAGCGCCTTGCTCGCGGCTTGGGGGACGTGACGGAGCGATGCGAGCGCAGCGAAACGCCCTGTAACCACGCACGGAAGGCGTCGCAAACCGCAGGATCGGAGCGACACGAGCGGAAATCTCGGAATCTTGGGCTAGATTTACGGTCTGCGCGGCGGCGTCCTGACGCGTTTCAAGCGCCGTTTCCGCTTCGCCTGACAAGAA
>JBIKWD010000112.1:0-10791 GCA_044356505.1 Phycisphaerales bacterium | reverse complement strand
CGTGCTGCCGCGCGACTTCCTGCCCGGCGACCACGCCATCATGGTTCCGCACACCGACGACGGTCGCGTGCTCTTCGTGATCCCGTGGCACGGACGAACGCTCGTCGGCACCACCGATACCGAGGTCAAGACGGCCGAGCTCGAGCCGCGCGCGAGCGACGAGGACATCGGCTTCATCCTGCGCAATGCGGGGCGCTACCTCGCGCGCGAGCCGAAGCGCGAGGACATCCTCTCGGTGTTCGCAGGCCTCCGTCCGCTCGCGCGGCCGACCCAGGGCACCGAGTCGAAGAAGGTCTCGCGCGAGCACTCGATCGAGGTCGCGAAGAGCGGCCTCGTCACGGTGACGGGCGGCAAGTGGACGACCTACCGCCGCATGGCCGACGAGGTGCTCGAGGAGGCGATCGAGGCGGTCGGGCTCGAGCTTCATCAGTGCATCACCGAGAGCCTGCCGATCCACGGCTTCGATCCGAAGGCGGGCATCGAGGCGGGACTGCCCGACACGCGACGGATGTACGGCACCGACTGCACGCAGCTCGACATGATCGAGCGTGCCGACCGCTTCCATGCGGCGCCGATGCACGCGAACCTCCCGCTCACGCCGTCTGAGGTCATCTTCGCGGCGCGGCACGAGATGGCGCGGAGCATCGAGGACGTCCTCGCGCGACGCACGCGGTCGCTGCTGCTCGACGCGCGCGCGTCGATCGAGGTCGCGCACGAGGTCGGGCGCCTGCTGGGCCGCGAGCTCGGCTGGACCGCGGAAGAGGTCGCGGCCAGCGAGGCCGAGTTCGTAGGCATCGCGCGTGGATACACACCCGCCTGAAGGCACGGCGCTACCCTCCGACCATGAACCGCGTCGCCCCGATCGCAACCCTCGCCGTGCTGGCGGCGCTCGCATCGCTCGGCCTCGGCGCCGCCGCGCAGTCGCCGCCCGCGGCAGCGGATCCGGCCGCGACGCCGTGGCCGGTGGTCCTCGGGCAGCGCACCGCAGCGCTCGAGCGCGACTGGCGGATCGTCGATCAGGTCGTGCTCGTGCCCGACGGTCGCACCTATCTCGACGAGATCGCGAAGTGGTCGCCGGAAGGGCGCTGGCCCGTGCTGATCGAGGACGGCGTCTACGCGCCGATCTTCATCCGCGCGTTCGCGCCGTCACGCGTGGTGCGGCGCGAGTCGGTCGGCACGATGCCCGCCGATCGCGCCGAGCGCGAGAAGCTGATCGCGGCCAGTGCCGCCGAGGCGGTGCATGATGGATTCGCGGATGTGGTCGGTGCGGCCGCGAAGCGCGGCGTCACGCCGTCGATGGTGGTGGTTGCCAGCGCCGACGATCCGGCGTGGACGGCCGCCGCGGCGCTCGCTGCGGGGCGATGCGCGCCGATCTACTTCACGAGCGAGCCTTACGGCAACCCTGACGACAGCATGGACGCTGCGCGCTTCGCGGCGCTCGCGACCGAGCTCGAGCGCGCGGTCGAGCGCACGGGACTGCCGTGGAAGGGGCTCGGCGACGCGATCGACGCGTTCGTGATCTGCCGAGACATCGCGTGGAAGTGCGTGCCGAACCTGCCGCCCCATCTCTCGATCGAGATCCCGAGCGGGCCGTTCCCCACCGCGCCGGGGCAACCGGTCGCGACGCTCAACACGCTCGGACGCCATCCCGACGGCATGTGGTGGGGAATCGGCGCGGGCATCTTCGGAAGCGAGGAGCGCTCCGCGTATGTCGCGATGTCCTCGCTCTTCGCACCGCGCCGCACCGCGTGGCTGACGAACGCCTACGACTCGGGACCCGGCTGGAGCGACTACGACGTCGCGCCCGCGGCGGGCAAGTTCGAGCGGAACGGCTTCGCTGCGAGGAGCTGGTCGAAGGACCAGAACACGCTCGACGCGTGGCGGCGCGTGCTGATGGGCGGATTCGACTGCGACGTGCTGGTCGCGAACTCGCACGGCATCTCGACGCAGTTCGGACTCTTCGGCGGCGGCACGGCGACCGCGGGCGACGTGCCGATCTTCGACCGGCCGACGGCGGTGCACTTCCTGCACTCGTTCTCGCTCCAGTTTCCCACCAATCCGTCGACGATCGGCGGCGCGTTCATCGCAAACGGCGCCTACGCGTACTTCGGCTCCGTCTACGAGCCGCTCCTGCCCGCGTTCACGACGCCCTCGATGCTGGCCGAGCGGAGCGGGTTTCTCGTTCCGTTCGCGATATCGGCGCGCGTCTTCGAGGGCGGCCTCGCGCGGCCCTGGCGCACGGCGGCCTACGGCGATCCGCTCGTCATCCTCGCGACTCCCGAGCGGCTCGGCGTGCGCCGCATCGCGCCGCCCGCGGATGGCGCCGTCGATCTCAAGCAGCAGGCGGCGGCGTCGCTCAAGCGCTTCCGCGACGACCGCGACACGCTCGCGATCGCGCTCGCGATGCGCGACCTCGAGCTCCTTGGCAGCGACGAGAAGGTGATCCAGCTGTGGGAACTCGCGAGGGATCTCGATACGGCGCCGGTCGCCGCCCCGCACGCGCTCGGCGCCCTGTTCCGCGCGCGCGACCTCGAGGGGTTCGCCGCCGCGTACGCGGGATGCAAGGTGACGACGCCGAAGGCTCGCAGCATGCTGTGGCAGCTTGCGACGCCGCGGCTTGGCTCGCTGACGGACGCGCGTGTGGCAGCGCTGCTTGGCCGCGACCCGCGCGGCCCCGATCCGAGCATCGACCTTGCGCTCCTGAAGCCCGTCGCGACGAGGCTGCTCGGCCGCGAGGCGTGGTCTCGGATCGTCGCCGACGCGGAGCGGATGACCGCGGATGAGGCGGTTCGCTCGCGCATCGGCGCCCTGCGCTGACGCGTGGCCGCTCAGTGTGCCGGCGCGGACTGCGCGGGAGCCGCGTCCGTCGCCGCGGGCGGCTTGGGACGGACTCCAGAGGGCTTGAGCGCAGCGCTCGCGCGCTCGATCGTCGAGCTTGGCTCGGGCGCACAGTCGTCGGAGGCGTCTGCGGCCTTGGTCGTCGCGACCGCGTCCTTCAGCTCCGCCGCGACCGCGCAGGCGAGGCCCGCCATGCCGTGCGGCGCGGGATGCAGGTCGTCGCGCTGGAGAAGCGGCGCCTCGCGCGTGCTCTCGAGCCGCACGCCGCGGATCTCGAGCGCGCGCTCCTCCATCAGCTGCCGCTGCATGTCGGCGAGCGGAAGGATGCGCACGTTGGCGCGGCCCTTCGCCCAGTCGGCGAAGCGCGCGTTCGCCTTCGCGAGCGTCTCCCTCGCGGGCATCTGCGCGGCGGACAGCATCTTGCCGACCGCGGGCGACATGTCGGGGATGTCGCCGACGAGGACAGGTACGTCGAACTTCTCGAGCTCCCTGAGGCCGAGCTCGAGCTTCTCGAGGCGCTCGGACTCGTTGGCAAGCGCGCCGCCCTTCGGCGAGTCGTCGCCGTAGCAGTACCAGAAGAGGAAGTCGAGCGCGACGACGCAGTCGGGCTTGAAGTCGGCTGCGCGCTTGGCTGCGGTCGCGCCGTTCTTGATCGGGGAAAGGAAGAAGAACCCGCTCGACATGTCGGTCGACACGATGTCGAGCTCGGGGCACGCGAGGCGGACCATGTCGATCAGCCGGAATCCGAGCGCGTAGTCGCCGCTTTCGCGCTTCTCGCGCATCACGCAGCCGAAGCCGGCCGACGCGCTCGCGCCGATGACGGCGACGCGCAGGGGATTCTTCGTCGCGCCTGCGTTCGTGTCCTGCGCCCATGCGGAGGCGTGGAGCGCGGCGGTGAAGAAGACGGCAAGCAGCAGGGCGATGTGTCGGCGCATAGCCCTAGCGTAGGCGAACTCGGGGAGGGGCTCTTTAAAGCCCCAGCGCCTTCATCATGGTCGAGCCGAGGTCGGCTGGGCTTTCGGCGACCGCGATGCCGCAGGCCTTCAGCGCCTCGATCTTCGCCTGCGCTGTGTCCTCGGCGCCGCCGATGATCGCGCCCGCGTGGCCCATTCGCTTTCCCTTCGGCGCGGTGCGGCCCGCGATGAAGCCGGCGACCGGCTTCTTCATATGGGCCTTGATCCACTTTGCGGCCTCGATCTCGTCGGTGCCGCCGATCTCGCCGATCATCACGACGCCATCGGTGTCCTTGTCCGCGTTGAAGAGCTCAAGCGCCTCGATGAAGCCGAAGCCGCGCACGGGGTCGCCGCCGATGCCGACGCAGGTCGACTGGCCGATGCCGCGTTGCGAGGTCTGCCACACCGCTTCATAGGTGAGCGTGCCAGAGCGGCTGACGATGCCGACGGCCTTGCCCGTCTTCGCGTCGACCCGATGCGTGTGGATGTAGCCCGGCATGATGCCGATCTTGCAGCCGCCCTCGAACTTCGCGGTCGGGCCTTCGCCCGAGATGCGGCGGGCGGGGGTGATGATGCCCGGGCAGTTCGGGCCGATGAGCGTCGACTTCGGATACGCCTTCAGCGCTTCCTTGGCGCGCACCATGTCGAGGACGGGGACGCCCTCGGTGATCGCGCAGATGACGCGGATCCCTGCGTCGGCGGCCTCCATGATGGCGTCGGCCGCGCCCACGGGCGGCACGAAGATCATCGTCGCGTCGGCGCCCGTCGCCTCGACCGCCTGTCGGACGGTGTCGAAGATCGGCAGCCCGTTCGGGTCCTTCTGTCCGCCCTTGCCGGGCGTGACGCCGCCGACCATCTTGGTGCCGTACTCGAAGCAACCCTTGGTGTGCGAGGCGCCCGCGCTGCCGGTGATGCCCTGGCAGATGACTTTGGTGTTTCCGTCGACGAGAATGGCCATAGGGGGAGGGAGGATACACGCTCGGGAGGGAGGGCGGATTCGACGTTGCGTGGCGGGGGACGGCGGATGGTGGAAAATCCACCAGATCGTGGTGGAAAATCCGCCAGACGGTGGTGGAATCTGCAGGGTCTGCCAGGACCCTCCAGACGATGCGGGGTCTGTCGCGGGTGCGTGCTCTTCGCCGCGAGGTACCGATTCGCGCCCACGACGACGGAGCGCAGCGAAGTCGGAGCGCTTGGCGCAGGAGTGCGCGGATGTGCCGTGTGGCACTATCCCCCTGCGCAGCAGGGGGTAGTGGCGGCTTCGCACGCAGGGTGTGCGTCCAGCCTGCAGGCTGAAGGCGCTCAGCGCATTCGATGCCGCCATCACCAAAGGTGATGCCACACGATACAGGTGGCGACGCCGCATACAACCTGCTCGCGCTTCGCTGCGCTCCTCGAGGCGACATTCCTCGCCGTGATGCTGCCCGCGTGGTCGACGAACCGTTCGTCGCGTCTCGCGAAGAGCCCGAAGGTCCTCGTCGCGGACAGCGGTCTCGCCTGCCACCTCGTCGGCGCGAACGCGGACCGGCTTGCCGGGGACGGCCCCACGCGTGGCGCGATGCGCGAGAACTTCGTCGCGATGGAGCTCCTCAAGCAGCGCGAGTGGAGCGAGACCAAGCCGACGCTCTGCCATTTCCGATCGTCTGCAGGAGCGGAAGTGGACATCGTGCTCGAGGACCGCGCAGGCCGCGTCGTCGGAATCGAGGTGAAGTCGGCGCGCTCGATCGGCGCCGACGCATTCCGCGGCCTCCGCGCGCTGCGCGAGCTTGCGGGCAAGAACTTCGTCCGCGGCGTCGTGCTCCACGACGGCGCGGAGACCGTGCGATTCGACCCGACGCTCATGGCGGTGCCCTACTCGGCGGTGTGGTCGGGGGAGTGAGCGCCGTGAGGTCCGGACGGCGTCGGGCTTCTGGCGGGTCCGGCGGGAGAGCACGGCAGCGATCGCGACCCTGCGCCGCGCGTCGTCCCGCGCGCCCGCTGACCCGAAGACGGCGCTGGTATAGTCACGCGAGTCGTCGACGGTTCACTCAGCGCCCTTTCCGCGAGAGGTTCAGGCATGTCGCTTCCCCCAAGGCCTTCGGTCCACGCGTCCTCCCTACGACTTCCCTTCGCGGCACAGTCGGTTTCCCGCGGCGCGCGCCGCTTCCTCGCGTCGGTCCTCGTCTGCCTCGCGTTCTTCGGCGGGCCGTCGCAACCGGCGTGCCACGCGGGTGCGCAGCAGTCGTCGTCGGACGCGACGAAGGACGCCGCCCGCGTCCTCTTCGACCAGGCCAAGGCGCTCGCGCGGGAGGGCGGCGACGCAAACCTCCGCAAGGCGATCGGGCTGCTCGACTCGGCCCTGACGCTGCGGCCCGACCCTGAGGTCGAGAAGCTGCGCGACGGCCTCAGGATCCTCGTCGGCGAGCCTGCGCCTGCGGATCGCGGCGAGTCGAAGCCGTCGGCGGGCGCCGGCCCGAGCTGGGCGACCGTCGTCGCCCGCGACCCGGACCCCGCGGTGGTCACCGACGCGGCCGCCCGCGCGCGCATGACGGCGACGGGACTCCCGTGGAAGGTGCGCGACAACAAGACGGGGATCGTGATGCTCCTCTGTCCGCCCGGCGAGTTCACGATGGGTTCGCCCGCGTCGGAGGCTGGGCGCAACGACGACGAAGTGCAGCACAGGCGGGTCATCCGCCGGGCGTTCTACCTCTCGGAGACCGAGGTCACGCAGGAGGCGTGGGAGAAGCTGATCGGCGGGAACCCGTCGTACTTCAAGGGCGCGGCGAACCCGGTCGAGATGGTGTCGTGGGACGACTGCGTGCGGTTCTGCGTGATGGCGGGGCTTCGGCTTCCGACCGAGGCAGAGTGGGAGTACGCGTGCCGGGCGGGCACGACGGGGGCGTACGCCGGCGACCTCGCGTCGATGGCGTGGTTTGCGGACAACAGCGGAAAGGAGCCGCTCGACGCCGAGGCGCTTTGGAAGCGCGATCAGGGCAGCTATGCGAAAACCGTTCTCGACAACGGCTGCCAGTCGCGCCCTGTCCGTCAGCGTAAGCCGAACGCATGGGGGCTCTACGACATGCACGGCAATGTGTGGGAGTGGGTGGAGGACGCGTACGCGCCGTACTCCGCAGAAGGCGGGACGGAGGAGCCCGCGCGAACCGCCGAAGGCGGGGCGCGCGTCTTGCGCGGCGGCGGCTGGATCGTCAGCGCGTCCGGCTGCCGCTCCGCCTACCGCGACAGCAGCGCCCCCGGGACCACGAGCTACTTCCTCGGGTTCCGCGTCGCGAGGACTCCCGACTAACCCTCTCTCCCTCTTGAACTCTTACCCCTTTTTCCGCTTCTGGTTCTTCCCTTGAAGACCATGGCGGTCCCGAACCTTCCTCACATACACCCAGAGACTCAGGACCCAAACGCCGAGCGCGCGAGCGCGAGGCGCCGAAGTCCCGAGAGGGCAGCGCGGCTGGTGACGACGACGGAGCGCAGCGAAGTCGGAGCGATCGACGCCGGAGTCGCGAGTTGTATCGTGTGGCACTACCTCCTGCGCAGCAGGGGGTAGTGGCGGCCGAGCAGGCGCGGTGTGCGCCCAGCCTGCAGTCTGAAGCCGTTTGGCGCGCGTTCGATGCCGCCATCACCAAAGGTGATGCCACACGACACAGATGGCGACGACGCACGCAACTTGCTCGCGCTTCGCTGCGCTCCGCGCTCGGCGTGCCTTGGGCGCACGTCGACGACGGAGCGCAGCGAAGTCGGAGCGATCGACGCCGGAGTCGCGAGTCGTATCGTGTGGCACTACCTCCTGCGCAGCAGGGGGTAGTGGCGGCCGAGCAGGCGCGGTGTGCGCCCAGCCTGCAGGCTTCGCGCCCAGCCTGCGTTCACGGCCGCCATCACCAAAGGTGATGCCACACGACACAGGTGTCGACGGCGGATGCAACTTGCTCGCGCTTCGCTGCGCTCCGCGCTCGTCCTGAACTACAGTTCCACCCACGCCGGATGCCGCACCGGCGGTGTGTTCCGCCGTGGCCGTGCCCAATCGCGCGCCGAACTCCACTGCCAGTCCACAGGCGTCGCTGCAAGCCCTGCCTTGACTGGATTCATGTGGATGTATGAAAACACATTCCAGTACGCGCGGTCCGACCAGATCAGCCGATCAAATCCGCCGCCGCGCTCCCAGACCTGATGCGGCGCGGCGGCAGCGTTGCCGATCGCCTGCGCCGCGCGGGTCTTCAAGATAGCGAGCGAATCCTCCAGCGCCGCCGCTCGCGGCGTCACAAGAAGATGCAGGTGGTTCCCCATGATGACCCACGCGTGCATCACGATCGCGTCGGCCTCGACAAGCTCACGCAGCGCGTCGACGATCACAGTCTTCGCAGCCCGACCTGCGAGAAGCCGCCGCCCCCCGACGCATCCGCAGGTCAGGAACCGCGTCTCGCCCGCCGCGCCGCGCCGCCGCATTCGTTTCCGTGGCAAGGACTCCATGCGGGCGACGCTACCGCGCGGCCGTGGTTGTGGAGAGAACATGACATCCGCCGCAGGATTTCGCGAATCGCGCTGCGCGCCACCGCGCCGCACCGCCTCCGTTACACTCTCCCGCCTTATGGCCGCCACCGCCGCATCGAAGAAGCGTTCGCCGAAGAAGAAGCCCCTCACCTACGCCGCCGCGGGCGTCGACATCGACGCGGGCGACGAGGTCGTCGACCGCATCAAGCCGATCGTGCGGCGCACCTATTCGCCGCGCGTCCTCGGACTGCATGGCGCGTTCGCGGGGATGTTCAAGCTGAACGGCGCCGGCAAGAAGTACAAGGATCCCGTCCTCGTCGCTTGCACCGACGGCGTCGGCACGAAGGTGAAGCTCGCGGCCGAGTTCAAGATCTACGACTCGGTCGGCATCGACTGTGTGGCGATGAACGTCAACGACCTCATCGTCCAGGGCGCCGAGCCGTTGTTCTTCCTCGACTATCTCGGGCTCTCGAAGCTCGACCCCGCGAACACGACCGCGATGATCGCGGGCGTGGCGAAGGGCTGCGAGATCGCGGGCTGCGCACTGATCGGCGGCGAATGCGCCGAGATGCCCGACATCTACGCGCCCGGCGACTTCGATGTCGCGGGATTCTGCGTCGGCGTCGTCGAGCACGCGCGCCTCAAGAAGCAGCCAAAGCCGAAGGTGGGCGACCTCGTGATCGCGCTGCCCTCGAGCGGCGTCCACTCGAACGGCTACACGCTCGTCCGCCGCATCGTGAAGGACGCGAAGCTCTCGTATACGAAGCGATACGCCGAACTCGGCGGCAAGCGGCTGATCGATGTCTTGCTCGAGCCGACGCGCATCTACGCGAAGGCGATCGTCGGGCTCATCGACGCGCTCGGCAGCGAGCAGGCGATCTCGGGCATGGCGCACATCACGGGCGGCGGGCTTCCCGGGAATGTCTGCCGCGCGCTTGGCAGCGATGTCGATGCCCTCATCAGCGCGAAGGCGTGGGAAGCGCCCGCGATCTTCCCGTTCCTCCAGAAGCACGGCGGCGTCGAGACGAACGAGATGTTCCGCGTCTTCAACATGGGCGTCGGCTACACGATCATCGTGCGCCCAAAGTCGGCCGAGCGCGTGATGAAGATCCTGCGCAAGCTCGGCGAGAAGCCGTTCCCGATCGGCGTGATCGCGAAGGGCTCGGGCGAAGCACGGGTGGTTTGAACGGTCGGCGCCGCGGCCGCGTCCACGAGCGCGGAGCGCAGCGAAGCGCGAGCAGGTTGGTGACGGCTTCGCTGAACGTGCCGTGTGGCATCACCTCTGGTGATGGCGGCATCGAACGCACCCTGCGCTCCACGCCTGCAGTCTGAACGCACCCTGCGCTCCACGCCTGCAGTCTGAACGTACACCGCGCGTGCGAGGCCGCCACTACCCCCTGCTTCGCAGGGGGATAGTGCCACACGAAACGTCCGGCGACTCCAACACCGTTCGCTCAGGCTTCGCTGCGCTCCGCCTTCGTCAGCGCAAGCCCCGCCGGCGTCCACGAGCGCGGAGCGCAGCGAAGCGCGAGCAGGTTGGCGAGAGCCGTTGCCCCAGCCAGAGGGAGCGCCCGCAGGCGCGACCGCTCAAGATCGTGTGGCGACACCATCCGGTGATGGCGGCCTCGAACACGCGACGGACCGATCGACCGCCACCGAGGCCCACGCGCACCGCTCACGGCAGCGGCGGGTCGCCCGCGTTGCCGCCCTTGCCGTCTCTGCCGCGCTCTTCGGTGCGCAGCACCTTTCCGTCGGGCCCGTAGTAGGTCCACTTGCCGACGCGGACGTTGTTCTTGTACGGACCTTCGCGCTCGAGCGGGCCCGTGTCGTAGTAGGCGCGGCCAATCCCGTTCTTCGCCCACTTGCCGTTTGAACTCTTGCGCATCTCGTAGGTGTACTTGAGCTTCCCGTTCGGCCAGTACTCCTTGCTCATCTTCACGTTGTCCTTCGGGGCTTCAGCCGCCGCCGCAGGAGCCGCGGCCGCTGCGGCAGGAGCGGCGGCGGGCGCAGGAGCGGGCGCAGGAGCGGGCGCAGGAGCGGGGGCAGGCGCAGCCTCGGGGGCAGGAGAAGGCGTTGGAGCTGGAGCCGGAGCGGGCGCGGGGGTCTCCGAGGCGGAGGCGACGGCGGCCGGCGCCGCCGGAGCCGGCATGACGGGCGCGGTCGATGCGCTCTTGCTCTCGCCGCAGCCGACCATGGCAAGCGCGGCGGTCGCGAGCAGAGCAAGAAGCGCGGTCGGCTTCAGGGACTCGGATGCAGTTCGGTCGGACATGGCAGGGCTCCGCTTGGCGTACACGCAGCATACGCGACCGCTGCGCGAAGGCGTACGATCCCCCGATGCTCGCGCGGACGCGGCATTTCCTCGACCTCCTTCTCGGACAGGGCCGCCTGTGCGCGGGCGCTGCAATCCTTGCAATCGCCCTCGCAAGCGCCGCCGCCGAGGCCTCCGTCCGCGCGCTCGTCGAGCGACCGGCCGCCGTCGAGGGTGCGCCGTTCCTCGTGCCGGTGCGCGTCGAGGCCGCGG
>JBIKWD010000111.1:0-10828 GCA_044356505.1 Phycisphaerales bacterium | reverse complement strand
CATGGAATGTCCGTCGGGAAGCGGCGATCGAGGCTGCGAAGGCCGATCGAGGCGATTCGACCGCTGGGGCTCCGCAGTCGCGGCTCAGCACCACGCACGCCGTCGTGGCGATGACCGAGACCCGCTCAGCCGACGGCCGGACGGTGGAGACGTTGGCCGCCGTCGAGCGGACCGTGCGGACGACCGCCGCGAATGCGCTCGACCAGTCGAACGCAGCGCTGATGGGCGATGCGCCCGCCTGCGACGGCTGCGGCTCGATCACGGTGCGCAACGGGACGTGCTACCGCTGCCTGAACTGCGGCAACAGCATGGGCTGCAGCTGAGTCCGGTCCGTCGCGCAGGAAGGCTCGATCACTCGGGCCCTCTGCTTCGGCGGTCCATTCCTCGGGAGTGCATGCCTTGGGGACCTATGCGCCTCGGATACCGGTTCGCGCGTCGCGCGTGAACCGGTCCGATGCGCGGCCGGGACGGACGCCCGGCCGGCGAACGACGTGAAGGACCGCGACGACGGAACGAACACCCACGGGCGCAAGCCCCGCCGACAGACGCAGCCACACGGCGCCGTCGGCGAACCTGATCGTGTGTGGCTTGGAGACTGAAGGCAGCGCGACCAAAGCGCTGCACCGCTGGATCGCACGCCACAGGAGGTGGCAGAACGAGTTGCCGAGCGATGGCGCCGAACAGCGCCTTCGGACGGCGCCGTGAGGAACGGAAGCCGAATTCAGGTGCGATCCTTCCGGACGGGTGTTGCAGTTGCGGTCGCTGAGGACCGTGTTGCTCCGACACACCCGAACAGTGAAACGACCGGACAGTCGACGCCATTGGTCGATGCCATGGAACCGAGCGGATCCCCACGATCCTGCGAAGCCGGGCATCGTCAGGTTTCGAGAAGGTTGGCGAGTGGATGGATCCTTCTTGCACCGATTGGGCGCGCATGGAGTCCGCAGAGCCCAATCCCGCGGCGCACGTCCTCATGTGTGCGCACCGGTAGCCAACTCGAGCGTCACTTCCGGTCCATCCAAGTCCACCACGGCGGAGCCACCCACGCGAAGGCTCCGCTCACGCCCCCCGCGGATCCCACCTCCGCGGGGGGCACTTTGTTTACGGACCGGGCGGAAAATTCGGATTTCCATCCGACCTGCTGCGAGACAGGACGCCAAGGAGCGGAGTTCCGATGAAGGGCGGCGCTGACTCCGCCCTCAGAAGGGCATCCATGCGATCTGTCATCCTTGGCGGAGGGGTTTCCGGCTGCGCGGTCGCGGCTGCGCTCCGGGGAACCAGCCTCGAGCGCGAGGCCGTCATCCTCGAGCAATCGCGTCACGCGACGCCGATCGACTCGGGGGTGCTCCTCAACCAGACAGGCCTGACAGCGCTCGATGTGGTGGCGCCGGAGTTCAACTGGCGCCACGCCGGGCGTCTGATCGACTCGATCGCCCTTCGGTCGCGCTCCGGCAGGACCTTCTCGGAAACCCGGATCGACGCCTGCGTTGCGCTGCGGGGTTCCGACTTCGCGCGCATGCTCCGCGACGCTGCGAGCGGCGTCGCGTTTCTCGGGGGATGGTCGTTCGCAGCGCTCGAGCGCGCGGCCGACGGCACCGTCCTGCGGGCCCGGCTCGCCGATGGCGGTGGCGTCGACGGCGATGCCTTCTTCGCCTGCGACGGGGGCCACTCCCGCGCCAGGCACCTGATCTTCCCGGAGGCGCACCTCTCCGACACCGTCGTCGAGGAGATCGTCGGGGTCGCCGACGCCCCGGCGGTCGCAGCGACGCTTGGGCATTCGTTCCACAAGTTCCACGACGAGGAGGGTGGTCTCGCCGTCGAACTCCTGCCGCTGAACGCGCGGCTCGTCGCCTGCTTCCTGCAGTTCGATCCCCTTCGATGGACGCTGGTCTCGCGCGATCGCGAGTCGCTGCGCGGCTTCGCGCAGGAGCACACCGCCGGCTGGGCCCCGGAGATCGCGGCGGCGTTCGCCGCGGTCGACTACGACCAGGCGCGGCTTTTCCAATCGCGCGACCTGCCTCCGCTCGACGAGATCGCGGTCGCGAACCTCGCGCTCATCGGTGACGCCGCCCACACGGCGCTGCCCTTCACCAGCCAGTCGGCCAACGACACCCTCGCGGACGCCGCGCTGCTCAACAACCTGCTCCACGGGGTCGTCGACAAGGACGGCGTGCAGGACGCGTTCAGCCGCTACTCCGAGCTCCGCTGGCCGCACCATCACCGCCGCTTCAAGGAAGGGCGGGTGCTCTGTCACGAGTTCCTGGCGCCGCTGCCGGCCGCGGGACCGCGGGTTCCGCTCGTCGCGTGAGGTCGGGGACCGCGGACGGCGTCCGAGAACGGATGGACTCGGCGATTCCCCGATCCCGTCGCCCCGTCGCCAAAGCCACCTCCGTCGTCGCGCCGAAAGAAGGACGCCCGTATCCTTTCCGACCGCGGCCGAGAGGCCCGACGAGGCCCGACCCACCCGAGCCAAACAGAGCGCCATGCCCCTCGAAACCAAAGTCCGCACCTCGCTCACGATCAAGAACCTCGTCGTGGCGTTGGTCTGTCTCGGCTTCGGCGCGTGGGGCTGGTACGACTACGCGATCGTGATCCCGCAGGAGCGGCAGGACTACGCCGACTTCACCGCGGCCGAGAAGACGCGGTCCGAGCTCGAGATCGTCGCCCGGACCGGACCTCTCTCCGACGAGCAGAAGCAGCAGTACAAGGACGCCGAGGCGACGCTCACGCGCTTCAAGGAGGAGAAGCCCTCGGAGCCCGCGAGCTACGACGACGACATCCAGCTCTGGGTGTACATCGTCGGCTGCGGCGTGCTGGGCACGCCCTACTTCCTCTGGGCGCAGTGGAAGCTCATGCGGCGGCGCTATCGCCTCGACGACGACGGCACGCTCCACACTCCCGAAGGAAGCTTCGCGGCAGTGCAGCTGGCGGACGTCGACATGTCGATCTGGATGGAGAAGTCGATCGCGACCGTCGTGACCACCGACGGAAAGCGGATCGGCCTCGACGACTACCAGTACCAAGGCATCGAGGACATCGTCGCCGTGCTCGCCGAGCGCTTCCATCCCGGACAGTGGACAAGCGACGCGCGGCCGATCGGCGACCCGAAGTCGCGCGACACGAAGAAGGCGGCCGCCGAGGCCGAGGCCGCTGCGGCCGCCGGCGGCGCCGACGAACAGTCCTGATCCGATGCGGGCCTCCGAAGGCCTGACTCCATCGCGCGCGTTCAGCCCCCGCGGCGGATTTCCACAGGCTTCGGCTCGTCTCCGCGCAGCGCGGCCACGCATTCGCCTTCCGTCGGCGCGTGACGCTCGACGACACCCGCGAGGAAACGGTTGAGGGCGTCGCGATCAGCGAAGCTTCTGGCTGCGCCGCGCGCATCCGCCCTGAGCGGTGCAGGCCCGATGCCGGCCGCCTGCGCCTTCGCGCCCTCGGCGGCGATCCACGCAGCGTCGACCCGCTCGGGGAGCTCGGGGGTCGCGAAGTAGATCGGCGTCGTCACGGGGTCGACCGCCTGCTCGACGCCGTCCTTCCCCTTCGCTTTCCACTCGGGAACGATCACGACGAGAAGCCCGGACTCGAAGCCGATGTTGATGCGCTCGCCTGTTTCGGCGCCCGCCACCAGCACCGGTTCCGCGGTCTGACGGCGCAGGAGGTACGCCGGATCGCAGCGGAGGACGAGGACGTGGCCGCGGGTGACGTCGCGCTGATCCTTGCGCATGTCGTGGGTGTAGGACGCGTCGAGGACAAACGGCACCGCCTCGACGATCTCGAGCACCGGTGACGGCGTCGACGGCAGCTTGGGCATGCCTTCGATCTGCACCGGCCTCGCCGAAGTCGGCCGGGAATCCTGTTCCGCGACCGGCGGCGAGGCGAGCGTCGAGGCGTTCGCGAGAAGCGAAATGCAGGCGATCGAAAGCGGGAGACGAGCGGGATTCGCGAGAGGGTTCATGGTGGCCTTCCGAGGGCGTGCAACTGGTTCGGGGGCGATCACTCGCGGTCGATCTGCAGGTCGTCGAGGTGCAGCCTGCCCGTGGTCGATCCCGCACCGGCGCCGAACCGGAGCGTGACCGTCGACACGCGGGTGAGATCGATCGTCCGCCCCGCCGCACGGAACGCGGAGACGGGCACTCGGATCGCCTCGAAGGCGTTCTGCCACCCGAGGATGGTGGTGCCCGTCGGGAATCCACCGCGCTGATAGGGCTCCTCGACTCCGCCTGCGAAGGCCGAGATCGCGACGGCGCTCTCGACGCCGTTCTCGTCGGTCAGCACGACCGTGAAGTCGAGGTCGCCGATCTGGGCGGTCGTGTTGGGATGGCGGGTTCCCTGCGCGGCGCGCAGCGAGATGAAGCGGTCGTCGCTCAGGTCGCGCGCGGCGGCGGGAACGCTCCATGCGATGCTCGCGGGGGCGTTCCAGTCGAACACCAGTCCGCGGGTCTGGTCGGACGTGCGCGCGCGGGTCGCGCCGTTGAACGGGTCGGCCGCGGTCCAGCTGAACGTGGTGTTGGCGTCGTTGAGAAGCGCCTCGCCGATGGCGTTCACCGCGGAGAACGAGACGGTGCCGCCCGAGCTCGACGCCGTCGTCGCGGTGCTGGTCTGGAAGTTGTCGAGGACGAACGACGTCGAGGGCTCTGGCTTCCACTCGAGGATCACGGTCGTCGTCGCGGCGACGGACTGCGGCCGCAGGCTTTCGTACTGCCGCCAGAGATGCTCCTCGGTCGACCGGTCGCCCTCGACGATGCGGCGGATCATGGCGAGCGAGGCCGCCTTCATGATGCGCTGCGCCTCGGTGTTGCCGATGGCGGTGCCGCTCGGGCCGACGAAATCGTTGAAGCCGCAGCAGTTGAAGTCGTTGTGATCGGCGCCGTGGACATACGTCGACTGCCGCACCGAGTCGGCGCGCTCGAGGAGGCTGAAGCTGGCGACGACGTCGGAATCGGGGCAGCCGCAGACGTCGCCGTCGGCCGAGCCGTAGACCAGCATGAAGGGCGCCCCGTGGGGATCCGCGCTGTTGGTGCCGAGGAAGTCGGTGGGCGCGATCGAGATGAGGAGCTCGATGTCCGACGTCTGGTAGTTCGGAGACGTGAACGTGCCGTCGAGAAGGCGGTCGTAGCCGCGCGCGATGCCTTCGCCGCCGCGCGAATGGCCGATCCAGACGATGCGGTCGCCGTCGACGCGTCCGTTGAGGACGCCGCCGCCGATGGTGCCGAGCTGCGCGAGGAAGCTCTCGGTGTGCTCGACCGTCGTGGTCGATGCGGACTCGATGCCCGGGACCGTGTTGTTCTGGTGGCTCATCACCACGTAGCCCCAGCTCGCGAGGTGCGTGCCGAGGTAGTCGTACCACGTGTACTGGTGGCCGTTTCCGTGCGAGATCACGACGAGCGGCCGGGTGCCGAGCGTCGCGATGGTCGTCGGGTAGTAGATGCGCTCGAGTTCGAACGAGTCGCTGATGTCGGGGTCGTTCACGTCGTAGGAGGCGATCGTCGTCACGGCGAGCGGACCGTTCGCCGTCAGGTCGCGCACGAACCAGAGCCCCGGGGCGTCGCCGCCGCCGTCGATCAGGTCAGGGCCGGAGAGCACGCCGTTGCGATCGACATCGACCACGAGGTCGAGCCCGCGGCCCGGACTCAGGCCGCTACCGGGCGCGATGGAGGCGGTGCCGGTGAGCGGCACCACCGAGCTCGCGACCGCTGCAGGGACCACGACCGCCTGCGGCGCACCGCGAAGATCGGCGAGCGCCGGGTTCACGGCCCATTCGGCGGCCGTGCGGTTGTCGACGAGGTAGACGTCGACCGTTGATCCGACGAGGGTCGGGAAGTCGAACGGATCGACCGCGAAGCTGATGCCGGTGTTCGGCTGGAAGGCGTCGACCCTGAAGGCCCACGGATGCTGGGAAGCCGAGACGGCGGAGAGGCTGGTTTCGGTCGGGCCGGGCGGCGTCGCGCACGCGCCCCAGCTTCCGAGGAGGAGGGCGAGGTCGGCACCTCCGACGACGCCGTCCTGGTCGAAGTCGCCGGTCGGGCCGGGGTTTCCCCACAGGTTGAGGAGCGTCCCGAGGTCGCCCGCGTCGACCGAGCCGCTGCCGTCGAGGTCGGGCGGACACGCGTGCGCGAAGCCGGCGGCAGCGCCGGTCGCCAGGAGAGCGGCGAGAAACGGCAGGCGGGAAGAAAGTGCGGAGGGAGTCGCGGAGAGGCGCATAGGGGGACCGGGAGAGCGGCCCGATGTCGCGGCCGATGGTGCGGAAGATACGAGAGACGCGCGTTACGGCATGCAGCCCGCGGCCCGATTCGCGCGAGGTCGTCGGCCCGCGGGCCGGCGGGTCCGAGATTGCGTCCATAACTCGCACTTCGCGCCGCTCTTCCGGCCCCGCTTCTTCGGCTACCCTGTCCGTCTTTCACCGAGTTGACCCATGCGCGCGACCACCGAACCAACGACGGCGATCGAAAAGCAGGACCGCTGCAGCGACCTCCCCCACCGCCCCCGGGTGCTGCTCGGCAAGATGGGCCTCGACGGCCATGACCGCGGGGTCAAGCTCATCGCTCGCATCATGCGCGACTCGGGCATCCACGTCATCTACTCTGGGCTCTGGCAGACGCCGCGCAGCCTCGCGATCAGCGCCCGCGACGAGGACGCCGACTGCATCGCCTGCTCGATGATGTCGAACTCGCACCTCGTCCTCGTGCCGCGCCTCCTCGAGGAGTGCGCCAAGGTCGGGCGTCCCGACATGATCGTGAACGTCGGCGGCATCATCCCGCAGGATGACGTGCAGAAGCTGATCGATGCGGGCGTCGCGCGCGTCTACCACACGGGCACGGGCATGACCGAGATCGTCGGCAGCGTCCGCGAGAGCGTGAAGACGTATGCGCCGCTCGCAGCGGCCGTGTCGACCCACCCGACCGCCGTGCTTGCGCGCAACATCTCGCTTGCCCACGCGGGCAAGCCCGTCAGCGCCCCGCGCCGCCGGCCGAAGCAGGTCGTCGGCATCACCGGTTCGCCGGGCGCGGGAAAGAGCACGCTCGTCGCGGCGATGGCGAGCGAGGCCGTGCGACGCGGCGACAGGATCGCCGTCGTCGCGTTCGATCCGATGAGCCCGATCACCGGCGGCGCGCTCCTCGGCGACCGCCTGCGCGTCGACTTCAACGCGGTCGACGAGGGGATTTTCTACCGCTCGCTCGCGATCGTCGGCGAGGACTACCGCACGCTTCCAGAGATCATCGAGCTGATCGGCGGCGCCGGCTACGACAAGCTCATCGTCGAGACGGTCGGCGCCGGACAGAACGATGTCGCGATCCGCGGTTTCGTCGACCGCACGGCCGTCGTCGTCGTGCCGGGAATGGGCGACGCGGTGCAGATGGACAAGGCCGGCATCCTCGAGATCGCGGACCTCTTCGTGGTGAACAAGGCGGATCATGCGGGCGAGTCGAAGCTCGTCCGCGAGCTGCTCGACATCGCGTCGGGCCGCAAGATCTTCGAGACGATCGCCACGCAGGGCAAGGGCGTGGTCGAGCTCCTCGACGGCCTGTTCGCCTGAGACGGCCGGTTCGTCTGACACCCGCTTGCATGACGCCCGTTCGGGGGGTGTCGCAGCGCATCCCGCTGCGCCCCTTTCATTCGATCGGGTGGCGCGCGGAGTTGAAATCTCGGGAGCCCGCTCCTTCCTGTCGCCACTCGATCGGACGCGGGGTATGGTTTCTCGACCCGTCGCCGCACGCCCGCGGACTCGACGCTCGCTGAGGACCACCCATGCGGTTTCGACCGAGTTCGATCGGACTTCCCCTTGCAGCCGCATGCCTGTCCCACGCCGTCGCGCTGCCCGCGCGGGGCCAGGCGGATGCGAAGGTCACGGCGTTCGGCGAGGTTGCGTTCCGCAACGTCGAGACGAACGACTTCACCAAGGTCGCCGCGACGGGCTGGGTCAACCTCGCGCTGCGGAAGAACGGTACGGTCGCCGTCTGGGGCGACTCGCTCTACGGCGTCGGCTCGCTGCCGCCGGGCCTTTCGGACGCCGCCACCGCGAACGTCGTCGCCGTCGCCGGCGGCGCGCACCACGCGCTCGCGCTCACGGCCGATGGAACAGTGGTCGCTTGGGGATTCAACGAGCACGGGCAGGCGACGGTTCCCCCGACGCTCGGCGCCTGCCAGGCGATCGCGGCCGGAGAGGCGCACAGCGTGGCGCTGCGCGTCGACGGGACCGTCGCGTGCTGGGGCGCGGGACTGGTCTCGACGACCGCGCCGAACCACGGCCAGAGCGCCGTGCCCGCGAACCTCGGCGCCGTGACGGCCGTGAGCGCCGGCGGCCTCCACACGCTGGCGCGGAGGGCGAACGGGACGGTGCAGGCGTGGGGCCTCAACTCGAATGGACAGTGCAGCGTGCCTCCGACGCTCGGCGCCGTCGCGAAGGTGGTCGGCGGCGGCCAGCACAGTGCCGCCGTGCGTGCCGACGGCAGCCTCGTCTGCTGGGGGTCGAACGCGAACGGACAGTGCAGCGTCCCGGCCGATCTCGGCGGGGTCGTCGATGTCGCGCTGGGTTCCGGTCACACGGTTGCGCTGCGAAGCGACGGAACGATCGTGTGCTGGGGCGCAAACGGCGTCGGTCAGTGCAACGTGCCCGTCGAACTCGACAGCGTCGTCGGCATCGCGGCCGGCGGGACCCACACGCTCGTCCTCCAGAGCGATGGCAACGCCGAGGCGTGGGGTTTCCTCGGCAACTGGGCGCCTCCGCGCTCGGGCACCGGCCGCCTTGTCCAGGCCGATGGAGGTTGGCGCCATGCGGTCTTTCTTCGCGACGACGGATCCGTCGTCTGCGTTGGAGTGAACACCTCGGGACAGTGCGATGTGCCCGCCAACATCGGGCCTGTGGTCGCCGTCACAGCGGCAAACCACCGCTCGTTCGCGCTCAGGGCGGACGGCACGCTCGTCGGCTGGGGCCCGGGCATCGGCTACGGCGAGGACTTCGTCCCGACGGAACCGAACATCGGAGGCGTCGCTGCCGGCATGCACCACAACGTCGCCTTCCGGCAGGACGGCACGGTGTTCGGGTGGGGACGCAACAACCACCAGCAGTGCAATCCGCCGGCGGGGCTGACCGGCGTGGTCAAGGTCGATGCGGGCTACGCGCACTCGGTCGCGATGCGCGGCGACGGATCGGTCGTGTGCTGGGGCCGCGACAACCACGGGCAGTCGACCGTGCCGATGTCGCTGACGACGGCGCGCGACATCGCGGCCGGCTACTGGCACACGGTCGCGGCGCGCACCGACGGCTCGGTCGTCTGCTGGGGCAGCGACAGCCTCGGGCAGTGCACCGTGCCGCCCGAGGCGTACGACGTCATGCAGGTCGCCGCAGGAAGCAGCCACACCGTGGCCCTTCGCAGCGACGGCATCGCGGTGGCGTGGCGGCCCGACCGGCCCGGCGGCCTCTATCACGCAGCAAACGTGCCTGCCGATCTCGGCGCCGTCAACTACATCGCCGCCGGCGAGAACTTCTCGATCGCGATGGAGTCGCCGTCGTGCGCCACGTTCGGCGACGGAGACGACTGCGACGGCAACGGCGTGAAGGACTTCTGCGACATCAAGAGCGGAGCGGCCGACGCGGACGGCGATGGTCGGCTCGACGCCTGCGAGTTCGCGGCGGGCGATCTCGATCTCGACGGGTTCGTCGGGGCGTCGGACCTCGCGGCGCTGCTGTCGGCGTGGGGATCGGGCGGCAAGTCGCCGGCGGACCTCGACCGCGATGGCGCCGTCGGCGGCGCGGACCTTGCCGTGCTGCTCTCGCTCTGGGGAAGCGTGCGGTGATCTGCTACGCGCTCTACTTCAACCGGGCCGAGCCTGAAGGGTCTTCGTCGCGAAGTACGTCGAATCCCGCCGGCCCGTCGCCGCGTGCTCCAGGGCCGCGGCCTCGAGTCCCGAGTAGCCGAGCCGTCGGTAGAGCGCGATCGCGCCGGCGTTCGTGGCGGAGACCTCGAGGGTGATCTTGGCAAAGCCGTGTTCGCGCGCGAGGTCCTCGAGCGCGTTCATCATGGCGGTGCCCACTCCCCTGCCGCGCGCGGCGGGCGCGACGTGGACATCGTGCACGTTGAAGAGCTGGGCGCGCGCGAAGGACGAGTAGCCCTCGAAGGCCATGAGGACGCCTTCGGTCGATTCGCTCTCCGCACGCGCGGCGAGGAGGACGAGCGTTCCCGCGCGGCGCGCGAGGTCGTCGGCGACGCGCGTGAAGTGCGCGTGACCGAGGTCCGCGCGCGACGAGACGGGCTCGGCCGCGAACTCGGCCATGAGGCGCGCGAAGGCGTCGCGGTCGTCCGGGTCCGCGAAGTCGCAGATCCAGACGTCGATCTCGGGCGCCTCGCGGCGCGCTTCGTCGCGGGCCGCGTCGCGCTCGCGGGAGCCGCGGCTCATTCGTACTTCCCGCGGTTCGCGATCGCGAAGTCGTAGAGCGACGCGAGCTCGGCCGACGAGAGCGCGCCGAGGCGGTTGAAGCGGTCGATGATCGGCTGCGGGTTGTCCGACGCGAGCTTGCCGAGGTTGTCGGCCTTCTTCGCGAGGATGCCCTTCAGGTCGGCGGTCGTGTTGCGCGCGTGGCCCGCGGGGTACATCACGAGGCCCGAGTCGTACTTCTTGCCGTCGGCCATCTCGATGACGAGCGAGGTCGGGATGCCGTCCGGGTAGCGGCGGTCGTACTCGGGGCCGCCGTGCGTGAAGGAGAACTTCTCCATCAGCGCGCGGGTCTTCTTGTTGTAGATCGCGTCGGGCGCGTAGTCATGCGGCACGAGCATGAGGTTCTTCCAGTAGCAGTTGTCGCAGTGGCCGAGCTTGGTCGACTTGGTCGACTCGG
>JBIKWD010000110.1:0-10930 GCA_044356505.1 Phycisphaerales bacterium | reverse complement strand
GCAGGGCGCTGCGCTCGACGCGCTGCGCGACGCGGTCGCGAAGGCCGAGCCGGGCACGAAGATGAAGCTGTCGGTCCGGCGCGGCGGCGAGACCAAGGAGATCGAGATCGAGACGGTTGCGTTTGACGCCGCGCGGCTGTCGGATGCGACGGACTTTCCATGGCGGCAGGATGCCGACTGGCAGGTCAACGTCGGTGTCGACGGCGAGGATGCGGGCGGGACCACGATGTTCTTCATCGGGCCCGATGGCAAGCGCCGCGAGATCCGCGTGCCTTCGTTCCGCGGAATGCCGATGCCGCAGCTCGACCGGCTCGATCCGCGGGAGATCGAAGGAATGGGCGATGCCATCCGCGAGATGGTCGAGAAGATGCTCGGGGGCGACGGCACTGGCGGCGGCGGCGTCGTGGAAGGCGAGGTTCCTGCGGAGGTGCAGCCCGCGCCGAGGAAGGGCGCCGATGCGGCCGAGGAGCGCCTTCGCCGCATGGAGGAGCGGATGGAAGACCTGCGTCGCGAGCTCGAGCGCGAGCGCGCCGCTCGGAGCGGCAAGCGGCCAGCCGACGCCTGAGTGCGTGGCGCCGCCGTCACGCGAACGGCAGGGCCGACAGATCGACGTTCCCGCCACACAGGACCACGCCCACGTCGGCGTGGTCCTTCTGCGTTCGCATCCACTCGCCGCACGCGGCGGCGACGCCCACGGCCGCGCTCGGCTCGATGGTGAGCTTCATGCGCTCCCAGACGAGGCGCATGTGCGTGGCGATGTCGGCTTCGCTGACGAGCACGATCTCGTCGACGAGGTCGCGGACGACCGGGAAGGTGAGGGGGCCGAGCGTCCCGCGCAGGCCGTCGGCGATCGTGACGGGCGGCATCTGCGGTTGGATCGAGCCGGCGCGCTTCGATAGGGCGGCGTCGCCTGCGAGTTCCGGCTCAGCGCCGATGATGCGGATCGATGGCTTGAGCGCCTTCGCTGCGATCGCGATGCCCGAGATCATTCCGCCGCCACCGAGCGGGACCACGATCGCATCGAGCTGCGGACATTCGTCGAGAAGTTCGAGCGCGACCGTGCCTTGGCCCGCGATGACATCGGGATGGTTGTAGGGGGGGATCATCGTGCCGCCGGTTTCGGCGATGACGCGCGCGGCCGTGGCTTCGCGCGCGGCGATCGTCGCATCGCACTCGACGATGCTGGCGCCGTAGCCGCGCACGGCCGCCTTTTTGATCTCGGCGGAGATAGACGGCATGACGACATGCGCGGGGATGCCGCGCATCTTCGCGGCGAGGGCGAGCGCCTGCGCGTGGTTTCCCGACGAGTGGGTGACGACGCCGCCCGCTGCGGTGGCATCGTCGAGCATGCGGACCGCGTTGGTAGCGCCGCGGAACTTGAACGAGCCCGTGCGCTGGAAGAGTTCGCACTTGAACCAGAGGCGGCGGCCCGACATGGCGTCGAGCGTCGCGCTCGTCAGCACGGGGGTGCGGCGGATGAATGGGTCGATTCGGCGCTGGGCGGCGCGGATCGAGTCGAGATCCGCTGCGTAGGCGGGCGTTGCCGTCGTCTTCATGCGGATAGCCTACCCGCGTGGCGACCGAGCGATCACCCGTGGTCTGCGTGTACCGCCGCGTCTCGACGCGGATGGAGCCGCTGCGCGAGTTGCTCGAGCGGCATGATTTCCACCCGGTGTCGCCGCCCGATGCGCTTGGCGAGTGGGAGTACCGTCACGACGACGGCGTACGCGTGCGGGGGGCGGCGGGGCTGGTGCTCGTCGAGGCCGCCGACGAACGGCTGGTCGATGACTTCGATGTGCGTCATCGCGTGGCGTTTCCGTCGGATCGCGAGATTCCGGACGGCGGCGATGCGCCGGAGCGGGTGGCGGTGATCGCGGGGAGCGATGAGTCGGGGAAGAGCGAGCGGGACCGCGCGCTGGCGGTGGTTGCGGTCGCCGTGCCGCTGGCGGGCGAGCACGAGCTGCTCGCGCGCGGCGTGCGCGACTCGAAGATGTGCACGCAGGCGGAGATCGGGTCGATCGCGCGGTGGATCACGGCGCACTGCGCGCACGCGGTCGAGGTGGTGGCGCGCGAGGGCCGCGAGGTCGCGCTGAAGGCCCACGGCGGGAACGAGACGCGGCTGCTCGCGGCCATGCATGCGAGGGCGCTGGCGAAGTTGCATGAGGTGCGGGCCTTCGGAGTCGCGCGGGTCGATCGGTTCGCGCCGAACCGGCCGGTGGCGGCCGCGTTGGCGGGTTCGCACCCGGCGTTGATCGTGGACGAGTGCTCGCGCGGCGAGCGGCATGTGGCGTGCGCGGCGGCGTCGATCGTGGCACGCGCGACGGTGCTGGGCGGCCGCGCCTGACCCGACTGGTGCACGGCACGTGCCATGCAGTGCCAGGCACTGCATGGCACGTGCCGTGCACCGCGCTCGGACGTTCCCGTGCGCGGGGCTCGCTTCGGTTGGAATGCCGTCGGTTTGGCCCGAGCCCCACCAAAGTGGAACGTGCAGCGGCGAGCGATAACCGGGTGCCTGGCACGTGCCAGTCAGTGCCAGGCACTGCACGGCACGTGCCGTGCACCGGCCGTATCGTGGACGCATGTCCACCGCCGACACCATCCGCCGTCTCCACGAACACCGCCTCTGGACCCGCGCCAGGATCCTCTCCGCCGCCCGCACCTGCACCGACGCCGAGCTCCGTTCCCCGTTCGAGATGGGCGTCGGCTCGCTCTTCGGCACGATCGTCCACCTCTGGGGGGCCGAACTCGTCTGGGCCAATGTGCTTGAGGAAGCAGACCCCGCGACGGTGATCCCGTCCGCCGACAAGTTCCCGTCGGTCGCATCGGTCGAGGAAGCCTGGCAGCCGCTCGACGCGCGCTGGGCGAAGCTCCTCGCGCGTGCCGATGACCCGGCCTTCCTCGCGAAGCCCTTTGGCCGCGTCCGTGACGGCAAGTCGTACATCACGAACGGGCACGACATCTTCCTCCATGTCTGCACGCACCAGCACTACCACGCCGCGCAGATCTCGAACATGCTGCGGCAGATGGGCAAGTCCCTCGGCCCCAACGACTTGATCGTCATGGCCCGCGAGCAGTGGCGCGCCTGATCCAACTCGTGCCATCCAACTCGTGCCACATCCAACTCGTGCCACGAAGTCACCGTGCACCTGCCGGGTGCGTGCCTGGCACCGCGCTCCTGCACGCAACCCGTTGATTCCGAGGCGGATGCGCGTGGCGGGTGCGTGCCTGGCACTTGGCGGGCACTTGGCGGGTAGGTACCCGGCACGCGCTACAATCCGCGCTCGCTCGGGGCGCGCCGCGCATTCGCTCGGCGCTGAGAAGCACCCGCTGAACCTGATCCGGCTCGTACCGGCGGAGGGAAGCGAACGCGCGGGTCCGCGCCTTCCTTCCATGCCGTTGCGAGCCGGGCGAACGAAGGAAGAACGATGATCACGACCGCGACCGCCCTCGGCACCTCCTACGCGCTCCCCATGCATGGCGCGCACAATCCGTCGACCGCCGCACAGGGCACGACCCCGGGTTCGTTTGCGAAGCGCGCCGACGTCGGCGGCCCGTATGCGTTCGCCTCGCCCGACACCCCGGGCATGCCCGAGCCGAGCGCGAAGACCGCGTGGGACTTTCTCCCGTCGGGCTGGTCCACCGTCGAACTCGCCGAGGCGCCGTCAGGCCCGTCCTGCACCAACTGCTGCGGCGATGCCTACACCTCCATCGAGTTTGCCAGCGCCCGCGGCCAGTGGCGCCGCGTCATCTACCCGAAGGCCTTCGCCCCGATCACCCAGCTCGAGAGCGCGCGCCTCGGCATCGTCACCCCCGAGATGAAGCGCGTCGCCGAGCGCGAGCCGCACCTCACCGCGACGCAGGTGCGCGACGAGATCGCCGCCGGCCGCATGGTGATCCCCGCGAACCGCGCGCACCTCGGGTTCAAGCTCGACCCGATGGCGATCGGCCGCGCGTCGAAGACGAAGATCAACGCCAACATGGGCGCGTCGCCCGTCTCGTCGGGCACCGACGAGGAAGTCGAGAAGCTGAAGTGGGCGGAGAAGTGGGGCGCCGACACGGTCATGGACCTCTCGACCGGCGGCAACCTCGACGAATGCCGAGCCGCGATCTGCCGGAACGCCACCGTCCCGATCGGCACCGTCCCGATCTACTCGATGATCATCGGCCGCAAGATCGAGGACCTGAACGAAGAGATCGTCCTCGCCACCCTCGAGCATCAGGCGCAGCAGGGCGTCGACTACTTCACGATCCACGCAGGCGTCCTGAAGGAGCACCTGCCGTTCATCAAGAAGCGCCTCATCGGCATCGTCTCGCGCGGCGGGTCGCTGCTTGCGAAGTGGATGCTCGTCCACAACAAGCAGAACCTCATGTACACCGCGTGGGAGCGGATCTGCGAGGTCATGCGCCGCCACGACGTGACCTTCTCGATCGGCGACGGCCTGCGCCCCGGCGGCCTCGCCGACGCGACCGACCGCGCGCAGCTCGCGGAGCTCGAGACCCTCGGCGAACTCACCGAGCGCGCGTGGCGCATGGGCGTCCAGGTGATGATCGAAGGCCCGGGCCACGTGCCCTTCGACCAGATCGAGTTCAACATGAAGCTCCAGCGCCGCCTCTGCCATGGTGCCCCGTTCTATGTGCTCGGCCCCCTCGTCACCGACATCTTCCCGGGCTACGACCACATCACGAGCTGCATCGGCGCGACCGCCGCGGGCTACCACGGCGCGAGCATGCTCTGCTATGTCACGCCGAAGGAGCACCTCGGCCTCCCGAAGAAGGACGATGTGAAGCAGGGCTGCATCGCCTACAAGATCGCCGCCCACGCGGCCGATGTCGCGCTCGGCATCCCCGGCGCGCGCGACCGCGACGACGAGCTCACGAAGGCCCGCGCCGCGCTCAACTGGGAGAAGCACTTCGAGCTCTCGTTCGACCCCGACACCGCGCGCGCCTACCACGACGAGGACCTCGATGTCGACACCGACTTCTGCGCGATGTGCGGCCACGACTGGTGCAGCGTGCGCATCTCGAAGGAGATCCAGGAGTTCGCGTCGGGCAAGGACGAGGAGTACCAGCGCGGCAAGCCCGTGAAGAGCGCAGCGCTCACGCCCGAGCAGCAGGAGATCCTCGCGAAGCGCGGCGTCCTCAGCCCCGACGAGATCCACAAGCTCGCGTCGAAGACGAAGAAGGCCGTCGGCGCCGCCACCGGCGAGAAGGCCTCGTGCCACTCCGACTTCGTCGACCCCGCCACCGCGCAGGCCGTGCAGGAAGAGAAGACGGGCGAGAAGCTCGTGCAGGTCAACCTCGGTCCGGCGTTCAACATTCCCGCCGGCGACCGCGTGGTGTGACGCACCCATCCTCTCGCAAACCCCTCACCGCGCCTTCGCGCGGGTTTATCCGCGTCTGAACAGACGAGGTCGATCCTCCTTGAGTCCATTCCGCCAAGGATCCGGCGGCACAGGAGGTTCGACGCATGAAGGCGCGATACAGGACTCTCTTCATCAGCGACTGTCACCTCGGCTCGGGCGGAGCGAAGGCGGAGCAGCTTGCACGCTTCCTCAAGCATGTCGAGTGCGACACCGTCTACCTCGTCGGCGACGTGATCGACATGTGGCGGCTCAGGCAGCGGTGGTACTGGCCCGACGCGCACAACAGCGTCATGCGGCGCCTGCTGAAGATGTCGCACAAAGGCACGACCATCGTCTACGTGCCGGGCAACCACGACGAGGCCGCGCGCCCGTTCTGCGGCCTTTCGTTCGGCGGCATGCAGATGGCGAAGGAAGCCGTGCACGTCACCGCCGACGGACGGCGCCTTCTCGTCACCCACGGCGACCAGTTCGACCTCGTCGTGCGCAACTCGCGCCTGCTGGCTCTCGCGGGCACGGTCGGCTACGAGATGCTTCTCAAGATCAACGGCGTCTACAACTTCGGCCGCCGCCTCGTCGGCCTGCCCTACGACTCGCTCTCGCAGGCGATCAAGACGCGCGTCAAGAGCGCATGCAACTTCATCTCGAACTTCGAGACGGCGCTCGTCGCCGAGGCGCGCGCCGGCGGTTTCAGCGGAGTCGTGTGCGGCCACATCCACAAGGCCGAGCAGCGCAGGATCGACGACATCGAGTACCTCAACTGCGGCGACTGGGTCGAGAGCTGCACCGCGCTCGTCGAGCACGACGACGGCCGCATCGAGCTTCTCGACGGCCTCGCGTTCCTTGCCGCGCGCGACGCGGCGAAGGCTATCGCCGAGAACTCGGGCGACGACTCCGACGAGACTGATCCGTGGCTCCAGCGCGGAGTCGCGTTCGACGCGCGCGTGCTGCTCTCGGGAGAGGGCAAGTGAGGATCCTGCTGGCGACCGACGCGTGGTCGCCGCAGGTGAACGGGGTCGTGCGCACCTGGCAGCAGACGATCCGCGAACTGAACGCGATGGGACATGAGGTCGAGGTGCTGCATCCCGGCCTTGGCCGCACCATCGCCGCGCCGCGCTACAAGGAGATCCGCCTCGCGCTCGCGCCGTGGCGCATCGTCGGCGGCGCGATGGAGCAGCCGTTCGACGCCGTTCACATCGCGACCGAAGGTCCGATCGGCTTCGAGACGCGCCGCCGCTGCGAGTCGCTCGGGATCCCGTACACGACGAGCTACCACACGCAGTTTCCCGAGTACCTCAGGCAGTACTTCGGGCTTCCGCGCCGTGTCACGTGGCGCTTCATGCGATGGTTCCACGGCGGTGCCCGCGCCACGCTCGCGCCGACGCAGCGCGTCACCGACGAACTTCACGCGCGCGGCATCACCCGCGCCGCGACATGGTGCCGCGGGGTGGACACGACGCTCTTCCGTCCCGTCGCGAGCGACCTCTTCGCGGGTCTTCCGCGGCCGATCCACCTCTATGCGGGGCGCGTCGCACGCGAGAAGAACATCGATGCGTTCGCCGAGGCGAACCTGCCCGGATCCAAGGTCGTCGTCGGCGATGGCCCCGAACGCGCGCGCCTCGAGCGCACGCGTCCGCAGATCGTCTTCGCGGGCTACCGCTTCGGCGACGAGCTCGCGGCGCACTACTCGGCAGCCGATCTCTTCGTCTTCCCGAGCCGCACCGACACGTTCGGCATCGTGATGCTCGAGGCGAACGCGTGCGGCCTGCCAATCGCGGCGTATCCCGTGACCGGCCCCATCGACGTCGTGCGCGAAGGCGTCAACGGCGCGCTTGACGAACGGCTCGAAAGCGCGGCCCTCCGCGCGATGCAAGTCCCGCGCGGTTCATGCGTTGCACACGCGCACAGCCAGAGCTGGCGGCGCGTGGCCGAGGTGCTCGCGTCGAGTCTCGCGCCGATCGGCGGACCGTCGATGCAGGCCGAGACGAGCGGACGTTTGTAAACGGCGCGTGAGCATGTCGTGAAGCCCGCCAATCCGCTGACAGGCGGACCGCGCTTCATGCGCCTCCGCGTCTGTTCGACTCCTGCGCGTCGGTGGTGGCCCCGCATTCGGTACGACCATCCCGCGAGGGCGTCGAGCTGTGCCCGTCCAGCGTGGATCCCCGTCGATCCTCACCCCCGTCGATCCTCACCCCCGTCCAATCAATCGCAGGTTTCCCCATGAAGACCGCCATCTCGCTCGCAGCCGTCCTCGCCGCATCCTTCACCTCGTTCGCGCATGCCAGCATCCGCATCACCGAAGCGATGAGCTCGTCCGGTAGCGGCGGCACCGCCGACTGGATCGAGGTCACCAACTATGGCTCGTCTGCGGTCAGCCTGTCAGGCTGGCGCATGGACGACAGCAGCTTCATCTTCGGCGCTTCGGTCGCGCTGAACGGCGTCGCCACGATCGGCGCAGGCGAGAGCGTCGTCTTCATCGAGTCGGCGGCCGGCGCGGCGATCGCGTCGTTCCGCACCTTCTGGGGCGGGCTCAGCGGCGTGCAGGTCGGCTTCTACTCGGGTTCAGGCGTCGGCCTCTCCTCTGGCGGAGACGGCGTCGGGCTCTTCAACGCATCGAACGCCCTCGTGACGCAGGTCAGCTTTGGCGCCGCCACAGAGGGCTCGAGCTTCTTCTGGGGCTACGACCTCGCGGGCAACACCGATCCGTCGTACAACGGTCTCATCAGCACCGTCGGTACGATCGGTACGCAGGTCAGCTTCACTTCGTCGGGCAACACCGGCTCGCTCGGCACCGCGCTCGGCATCCCTGCGCCCGGCGCCCTTGCGCTGATCGGACTCGCGGGCCTCGCCGCACGCCGCCGCCGCTGAGATCGAAGCCCAACGCCTTTCGGTTCGCAACGCCCCTGTCCGCGCCCGATGCGCGGACAGGGGCGTTGGACGTCCCCGCGGCGTTCGATCCATGCGATAGTGCAAACATGAAGACGGCGCTGGCTTTCGTCAGACAGATGCTGCCCTTCCTTGTCGCCGGGGCGGTGACGACGGTGTTTGTCGCGTGGGGACTTCCGCTCATGTTCGCGGCGCGCGGATCGGGTGCGTGGGGCGAGCCCACGCGCTACTGGTTCAGCACGCCCTCGTCGGGTGTGAAGGACGAGCGCCCGGGCGCGATCGGGATCGACATTCCCGCCACCGTCGGCGCGATGCCGGTCATCGAGGTGCATAGAGGGATCCTCTCCGACTGGTACGTCGCCCGACGAAGCGGGGACGGCACCAGTTGGCCGTCCGGCACCCTCGAGGATCTCGCGTTCGAGCACTCGCTCGAGCCGGTTCCGCGCGTCCCCGCAGCCTACGTCGCCGTGACGCCGCCACCTGGAGACGAGACGCGGTACGCGCGCATCGACACGGGCGTCGCCGGCTGGCCGTTTCGCGCGTTCCGCGGCGAGTCGCTCTTCATCGCCAGCGACAAGCCCGACGGGTACGAGCCGATGCCCGAGCTCCGCGGCAACTGGAACCTCGGACTCGTGCACGGGCGGCTTCTTCTCGTGCCCTTCGAGCCGCTGTGGGCGGGCATTCTCGGAAACGTCGTCTTCTGGTCGAGCGTGACGTGGATGGCCATCGCGTTTCCCGTGGCGATCCGCAACAGGCGGCGCGAGAAGTACGGAAAGTGCGTGAAGTGCGGCTACGCGATGGACGTGCACGCGGTGAAGCGGCCCGAAGTCTGCCCCGAGTGCGGCACGCGGTTCCGACGCGACCCGCTCGGGTTCGCGCACAGCCCCGAGATGCACTTCCAGAACGACTACGTGTGGATCATCTTCGTGTCGAGCCTCGACATCATGCTGACCTGGAAGATCCTCGATGCGGGCGGAATCGAGGTGAACCCCGTCGCAGCGCTCGTGATCGACGAGTGGGGCATGCACGGCGCGATCGCGTTCAAGTTCGCGCTGATGATGTGGGTCATCGTCATCTGCGAGGTGCTCGCGCGGCTCCGACGGCGCGCAGGCAAGTTCCTCGCCGTCACGGCCATCGTCATCAGCGCTTCGCCCGTGGTGTGGTCGCTCTTCCTGCTCTCGGCGCGCGCGATCTCTCCGGAGTGAACGCGAGCGGGGCGGGGCCGTCCTCCACGCCGAGCCTGAGGCGTCGCAGCGATTCGACGACCGCATCCGCGGCGAACGGCCGCGCCCGCGCCAGAGCGGCCTCGCGCATCGCCCGCAGCCGCCGCGGATCCGCAAGCAGTCCTGCGATGCGCCAGCGCAGGCTCTCGGGCGAGTTCAGCCGGATCGCGACGCCCCACTCGAGCAGGTGGTCGCTGTTGCGTTCCTCTTGTCCCGGGACCGGGTTGAGGATCGCCATCGGCAGCCCCATGGCGAGCGCCTCGCTCGAGGTCAGTCCTCCCGGCTTGCCGACGGAGAGATCGGCGGCGTGCATCAGCTCATGCATGCGGTCGGTGAATCCGAGCACCGCGCAGCGCGACTGTCCGCGGGGGCCGAAGCGCGCGACGAGCGACTCGGCGCGGGCGCGCAGCTCCTGGTTCTTGCCGCAGATGAGCGCCACGCCGAAGTCGGAGCCGTCATGGAGAAGCGCCTCGACGGTCGAGCCGAGGCTCGCCACGCCGACGCCGCCACCCGACACGAGCAGCATCGGGGCATCCGATGCGAGACCAAGGCGCCCTCGGATCTCCTGCCGCGGTGGCATCGCGGCGGAGAACGCCCCCATGATCGGAATGCCCGACACGACGATGCGCGCACGGGCAACGCCCTTGCCCGCGAGTATCTCGGCGGTCTCGGGAAGCGCGACGAACCACCGGTCGGCGCGCGGACATGCGGCCCAGAGCGCGTGGGCGTCGAGATCGGTCACCACGACGCCGAAGGTGCCGCGCCACTCGCCGCGCTCGACCATTCCGTTCACGAGTTCGGCGGCGAGGAAGTGGGTGCAGACGATCGTGTCGGGGCGCTCGTCGGCGATGAGACTCCGCATGCGCGCAAGCGCCAGCCGCTGCAGCGTGCGGCGCGCGCCACCGCCCTCGACCGTGTCGCTCGAGCGATAGAGCCATCCGACGGCACCGGGCGCGCGCTCGATCATGGAAATGTATGCGTCGCGGTAGAGCGCGCGAAACGCGGGCCACGCGTGGCCGAGGACGTCGACGACCTCCGCGTCGGCGGCATGGCCCGTCCGGAGCATCGCCTCGACGACCGCCTGCGCGGCGCGCGTGTGGCCCGAGCCGACCGAACCCGTCAGCACAAGCGCGCGTCCAAGCGGCGTGGCGTGCGGAGAGTCGTCGTCGATGCGTCCTTGCATCGCGTGCAACATCGGCGCGACGTCCCTCCGCCGCGTCAAGGCCGCGTCAATGTTCTGTCAATGCAGGCAGGCGCCTCACCGGCGCATCGCGCGCTCGATCTCGGCGACGGTCTTCGGAATCGCGGCGGTGAGGTTCACGCCACCGGCCTTCTTCGTCACGAGGATGTCGTCCTCGATGCGCACGCCGAAGCTCTCGTTGGGGAGATAGATGCCCGGCTCGATCGTGATGACCGCGTTCTCGGGGACCGGGCCCTCCGGCGTGATGTCGTGGACCTCGA
>JBIKWD010000109.1:0-10938 GCA_044356505.1 Phycisphaerales bacterium | reverse complement strand
CGCGGATCTCGCGACCGGCCGGCCGAAGTCGCCCGAGACGGTGACGCGCGCGTACGTCGTGCCCGCGCCCGCGTGGACGCCGGGCGTCGGCCGGCCCGACGCGCGCATCGAGCGGCCCGCGGCGCCGGCCGCGCCGAAGCCAGAGGCGGACCGTTGATGGGCGACGCCGCGACGGCTGCAGCGACGATGCGCGACCCGCCCGCGCCACGCGGCATGTGGAACCGCGGATTCCTCTCGCTTCTCGCCACGCAGTTCTTCGAGGCCGCAAGCGACAACATCGTCAAGGGCGTGATCGCCTTCGGCGTCGCGGTCGGCGCGCCGTGGGAAGCCGTCTTCGGCAAGGGCGGCAACGGCATCGTCGGCGTCGCGTTCACGCTGCCCTTCATCCTCTTCTCGGCGTTCGGCGGACGCATCGCCGACCGCTGCTCGAAGTCGCGGATCACGGTCGTGCTCAAGGCGATCTCGCTCGGCGTGTGCGCCTTCTGCGCGGTCGAGTTCGCGCGCGGTTCGGCGTGGGGCGCGCTCGCGGCGCTCGTCGCCTTCGCGACCGTCAGCGCGTTCTTCGGGCCGGTGAAGTACGGCATGATCGCGGAGCTCGTTCCGTCGAAGGACCTCGCCCGCGCCAACGGCATCGTCAACATGGCGACGAACGTCGCCGTCATCGTCGGCACGCTCGTCGCCGGAATCGTCGCGCAGCGGTGGAAGGACGGCTTCGTCGACGGTTCGCCGGCGGGCGACTCCGCGTGGCTTCCCGGCATCGCGATGGCGGTGTTCGTGACGCTCGGGTTCCTCACCTGCCTCACGCTGCCGAGGCTCAAGGCGCAGAACCCGTCGCTGCCGGTCAACCTCAACCCGTTCTCGACCTACGTCTCGACCACGCGCGAGATGGCGAAGTCGCCGCTCCTCGCCGTGTGCGCGGCGTGGACGTTCTTCTACTTCGTCGCGGCGGTCGTGCTGCTCGTCCTTCCCGACTACTCGAGCTACCTCGGCGTGAAGGACGACGAGACCAGCATCCTCATGGCGGCGCTCGGCGTCGCGATCGGCGTGGGCTGCGTGACGGCCGCGTATCTCGACACGCCGTCGCGACGGCGGCGCTTCATTCCGCTCGGCGCGGGCGGGCTCGCGGTCGGCTTCGCGCTCCTCGGCGTTGCGCCGCCGAACTTCGCGTTGACGCTGACGCTGCTCGCGGCGGCGGGCCTCGTCGCAGGCTTCTACATCATTCCGCTTCAATCGATGCTGCAGGCCCTCGCGCCCGATGACCTCCGCGGACGGGTGCTCGGGACGGCGAACGGGTACAGCTTCCTGATGGGCGCCGTCGGAAGCGGACTGTTCCTTGTCCTGCGGCAGCTCGACATGCCTTCGAACCGTATCTTCCTTGTGCTCGGTGGTTTATGCGCCATGGTCGCCGTCGCCGTCACCCTGTGGCTCGGGCGCCATGCACGGCCGTCACAGACGGAAGCGTGAGGCTTGTTCGATGAGTTTCCCTTGTTCGATGAATCTCGCTTGTTCGATGAATTTCCACTGTATGCGTCGGGAAATAGGCAAGCCCATGCCGATCCATGCGTACCTTGACAGCGCGGCGCAAGCCCGAGGCGACCCCCGAGGAGACATCGCATGGCGACCAACCCGACGACATTCCCGAGCCGCATGGCGATTCTTGCGGCGACGACCCTCGCAGCAGTGATCGCTGCGCCCGCGCTTTCGCAGCTGTCCCCGCCGTCGGTTCTGCCCACCCCGGGAACGCAGCCGTCGCCTGCGGCGCCCACCACGACGCCAGCGCCCAGCAACCCCGGCGTCGAGCCCGCGCCCGCACGGCCCGACGGCGGCGAGCCCGCGACGGAGCCGGCCCCCGGAGCGCTGCCTGAATCGGAACCCGGTCGCCGCATGCCCGAAGGCGCGCCGATCGCGCCGCCCCGCGCGCCGGGTTTCAGCACCCAGCCGGGACGGCGGATGCCGGAAGGGAAGCCGATCGCGCCGCCGCGTGCGCCCGGCTTCGAGGCGCCACAGCCAGGGCGTCGGATGCCGGAAGGCGCTCCCATCGCGCCACCGCGCGCACCGGGATTCGGTACGCAGCCAGGGAAGCGCGAGCCGGGTGCACCGATCGCCCCGCCGCGCGCGCCGGGCTTCGGTTCTCCGCAGCCGGGCAAGCGCGAGCCAGGCGCACCGATCGCCCCGCCGCGCGCGCCGGGCTTCGGTTCTCCGCAGCCGGGCAAGCGCGAGCCAGGCGCACCGATCGCGCCGCCCCGCGCGCCGGGCTTCGGCGCTCCGCAGCCAGACCGTCGCGAGCCGGGCACCCCGATCGCCCCGCCGCGCGCGCCGGGCTTCGGCGATCCGCAGCCGGGACGCACGGACCCGGGCACGCCGATCGCGCCGCCGCGTCCGCCGCTCTTCCGCTGATTCGCGCGCGGCGTCAGCTGCGCATGCGAACCGTCTTTCGCCCCGACCACGAACACGACCACGAACACGACGCCGACGGAGATCGTCGGCGCTGTGCTTGTTGCAAGTCGGGTGCGGTGCCGGGTACCTCGCGGGTACGAGCGGGTACCAGCGGGCCTCCAACTGGCACGGGGCCTTCAACAACGACGGCATCGTCGGCGGCGGCGACCTTGCGTTCGTCCTCGCGGGCTGGGGGCGCGCCCGTGACCCTTGACAACGCCCCCTTCCGTGTTCGCATGACCTGACGGGCTCTCGTAGCCCTTCCGCAGCCCGGCTGACCGCCGGGCTCTGTTCGCTTTCGGGCCACGTCACCCCTGCGCGCACTCGGGAGCGAGAGCGCCGGGACTCCGCACCGCGCGAGCCTCACGGATTCCTCGCGACGCGGAACCCGAGGTCGTTGTACGGACCGCCGGGTTCGACGAGGTCGCGGAAGGAGGAACGCGTGTAGAAGCTGTCGGTGGCCCACGAGCCGCCGCGCAGCACGCGATTGGGGCCAATCGCGGGCCCTGGTGGGTTCGTCGACGGGCTCGACGCGTAGTAGCTGCTCGAGTAGAAGTCGTTCACCCACTCGTACACGTTGCCCGCCATGTCGTGGAGGCCGAGCCCATTCGCTGCCTTCCCGCCAACCGGGCGAGTCTGGAGCCCGGCGGTCAAGGTGAACCACGCGATGTTCCCGACCTGCGTGTCGCTGTTCGTCCCGCTCGGGAACCCAGGCGTCGAGTGGAACGCCGTCGTCGTGCCGGCTCGGTACGCGTACTCCCACTCCGCCTCGGTCGGCAGCCTGAGCCCCGTCGTCGAGAGGAAGCCCTGGATCGCGATCCACGACACCTTCTCGACCGGGCGGTTCGGCACCTGCGCCGCGGGCACTTGCGCGCTCGCGGTCTGGAAGAACGACGGGTTCGAGCCCACCCTCGCCGTCCACTGCGCCTGCGTCACCTCGTAGCGGCCGATGTAGAACGCGTTCGTGAGCGTCACGGCGTGGACAGGGTTCTCGTTGTTGACGCAGCCGTTCAGAGTCGACGCCGAGCACCCCATGTTGAAGGTCCCCGGCGGCGCCAGCAGCATCTCGATCTGCGTGCCGTTGTCGCGCACGCGCCACGGGAGGCCCGTCGCCGCGATCGCCTTGCGGAGCGACGCGTTGGTGACGACTGTGGGGTTGGGCGCGAACTCGAGCACCGTCGCCCACGGGAGCTGCGAGCAGGTCCCGCCCCAGAGTCCGAGCAGTGTGCTCAGGTCGGCTGCGTCGACGAGGCCGTCGTCGTTGACATCCGAAGCGCAGCCCGAGCATGCGCCCCACGCGCCGAGAAGCGCCGCGAGGTCCGACGCGCCAACCGTGCCGTCGGCGTTGATGTCGGCGTCGCATGCCGTCTGCGCGTGCGCGGCGGGCGCGAATGCGAGCGCGACGACCGCGGCGGCGAGGCCGAGCACGCGGCGCGCGGCGGCGGCCGCTGGCAGCGGGCTCGCGCTGAAACGGGTGCGGACGGTGGCCCGACGAGAGTCTGAGTCGTGGATCGTTCGATGGTGCTTCGTCATGATGGACTCCGTTCGAGACACCCTGCTTAGCACCCGGGTCGGCCTGTTTGGACGGGGGAATCGAGAGTTTGGAGAACTTGGCTGCGTCGGTCCGCCCGTTCCGTCACGCGGCGCGGGCGGGAGACTCACGGCGTCTTCGCGACGCGGAAGCCCTTGCTGCCATCCTGATAGCTCGGAGGCCAGGTGGCGCGGAAGGAGCAACGCGCGACGCTTGCGCTCGAATCCCAGCCGCCGCCGCGCGTGATGCGGTTCGAGCCGGTCGCAGGCCCCGGCGGGTTCGTCGGCGGGCTCGACGCGTAGTAGGTGCTTCCGTACCAGTCGCTCACCCACTCATGAACGTTGCCCGACATGTCGTGGAGGCCGAGCGCGTTCGCGGCCTTTCCGCCAACGGGGCGGGTCTGGCTCGCGGAGTTCGAGGTGAACCACGCGATGTTGCCGACCTGGCTCGCGTCGCTCGTCCCGTTCGGGAAGCCCGGCATCGAGTGGAACGCGGTCGTCGTACCTGCCCGATACGCGCGTTCCCACTCAGCCTCCGTCGGAAGCCGCATGCCCGTCGCCGACAGGAATCCCTGGGCCGTGGTCCACGAGACCTTCTCGACCGGACGGTTCGGGACCTGCGCCGCGGGCACTTCCGGGCTTGCGCTCTGGAACTGCGACGGATTCGAACCCATCCGTGCCGTCCACTGCGCCTGCGTCACCTCGTAGCGGCCCATGTAGAAGGCGTTCGTCAGCGTCACCGCGTGGACGGGGAGTTCGTCGCCCGGGCAGCCGCCCCCGTTGAGCGGAGAGCAGCCCATGTTGAAGGTCCCGGGCGGGACGAGCACCAGCTCGATCTGCGTCGCCGTGTCGCGCACGCGCCACGCGAGGCCCGTCGCGGTAATCGCATCGCGAAGCACAGGGTCGGTCACGACCGCCGGGGCCGGAAGCGCCTCGAGCAGCGTCGCCCACGACGGAACGGAGACATACGAGTACGCGCCGGTGAGCGTCGCCGTGCCGCCCGCCGTGGTCACGACCACATTCTTCGAGCCGATCGACCCAGGCGGGACGATGGCGGTGACCGTCGTCGAGCTCACCACGGTCAGGTTGGTCGCAGGCACGCCGCCGATGGTCACAGATGTCGCGCTGGCGAGACTCGTGCCCGTCAGCGTGATGGCGGTACCACCTGTCGTCGGACCGGCATTTGGCGTGACCGACAAGAGCGTCGGTGCGGCCACCGGGGTCCTCGCGACTCGGAAGCCGAGGTTCTCGTACGCGAGGTTGGGCGTCGTGGACCCGCGGTTAGAGGATCGCAAGTCATCGCTGGTGCCCGCCCACGAGCCGCCGCGCAGCACGCGAGCCGACCCCGTCGCAGGTCCCGGCGGGTCCGTCGACGGGCTCGACGCGTAGTAGTTGTTCGAGTACCGGTCGTTCACCCACTCAGCCACGTTGCCCGACATGTCGTGCAGTCCAAGCGCGTTCGCTGCCTTGCCGCCAACCGGGCGGGTGGTATTCAACTCGTTCAAGGTGAACCACGCGATGTTTCCGACCTGCGCGTCGTTGTTCGTCCCGTTCGGGAACCCAGGCATCGAGTGGAACGCAGTCGTCGTGCCGGCGCGGCACGCGTACTCCCACTCGGCCTCCGTCGGCAGCCGGAGCCCCGTCGCGGACAGGAAGTCCTGGATCATGGTCCACGACACCCGCTCGACCGGGCGGTTCGGCACCTGCGCCGCGGGCACGTTCACGGACGCGCCCGTGAAGAGCGACGGGTTCGATCCCATCACCGCCGTCCACCGCGCCTGCGTGACCTCGTAGCGGCCGATGTAGAACGCCTCGGTCAGCGTCACCGCGTGGACGGGGCTCTCGCTGGAAAAGCATGCATACTGGCTCGAAGCCGAGCACCCCATGTTGAAGGTCCCCGGCGGCACGAGCAGCATCTCGATCTGCGTCGACTGGTCGAGGATGCGCCACGGGTACCCCGTCGCGACGATCGCGTTCCGAAGCGCCGCGTCGGTCACGATCGCCGGGTCAGGGTCCTGCTCGACGACGAGGTACCACTCCGAGCTCGTCGCGTAGGTGAACGCGTTCGGCAGCGTCTCCGTGCCACCCGGAGTCGTGACCGCGACCGACACCGTGCCCGCAGCGCGCGGCGGCGTGGTAACGCGGATCGTGGTGCTGCTGAGCACCGCGACATTCGTCGCCGCCGTGCCGCCGAAGGTGACCGCGGTCGCGCCGCCGAGGTTCGTACCCGTCAGCGTGACGACGGTACCGCCGGAGGGGCCGCCGACACTTGGGCTGACCGACGCGAGCGTCGGGGCGCCTGCAGCCGTCCTCGCGACGCGGAACCCGGTGTTGAGGGAAGCGGTCGAGGGCGTGGCGCCGCCGCGGCCGGAGGAACGCACGCCGCCGCTGTCGATGAAGAACCAGCCGCCGCGCAGCACGCGCTGGGACCCCGTCGTAGGCCCCAGCGGGTTCACCGTCGGGCTCGAAGCGTAGTACAAGGTGAAGTACCAGTCGTTCACCCACTCAAACACGTTGCCCGACATGTCGTGGAGGCCGAGCGCGTTCGCAGCCTTTCCACCGACGGGGCGGGTCTGGATTCCGCCGTTCGAGTTGAACCACGCGATGTTCCCGGCCTGCGTGTCGTCGTTCGTCCCGTTCGGGAGCCCGGGCATCGAGTGGAAAGCCGTCGTCGTGCCTGCACGGCACGCGTACTCCCACTCCGCCTCCGTCGGCAGCCTGAGCCCCGTCGCCGAAAGGAAGCCTTGGACCGTGTTCCACGACACCTTCTCGACCGGGCGGTTCGGCACCTGCGCCGCGGGCACCTGCGCGCTCGCGCTCTGGTACTCCGACGGGTTCGACCCCATCGTCGCAGTCCACTGCGCCTGCGTCACCTCGTAGCGGCCGATGTAGAACGCGTCCGTCAGCGTCACGGCGTGGACGGGGCTTTCGCGACCATCACTCGCGCAGGCAAACTGGTTCGACGCGGAGCACCCCATGTTGAAGGTCCCCGGCGGCACCAGCAGCATCTCGATCTGCGTCCCGTCGTCGCGCACGCGCCACGGGAGGCCCGTCGCCGCAATCGCCTTGCGGAGCGACCCGTTCGTGACGACCGCGGGGTTCGGCGCGAACTCGAGTACCGTCGCCCACGGGAGTATGTCGCAGGTCGAGCCCCAGAAAGAGAGCAGCGTGCCGAGATCGGCGGAGTCGACCAGGTTGTCGCCGTTGACATCGGCGGTGCAGTTCACGCACAGTCCCCACTCGGAGAGCAGCGCGCCGAGATCGGCGGAGTCGACGATGCCGTCGCCGTTGGTGTCGGCGTCGCACGCGGTCTGCGCGTGCGCGGCGGGCGCGAACGCGAGCGCGACGACCGCGGCGGCGAGGCCGAGCACGCGGCGCGCGGCGGTGGCCGCTGGCAGCGGGCTCGCGCTGAAACGGGTGCGGACGGTGGCCGGACGAGAGTCTGAGTCGTGGATCGTTCGATAGCGCTTCGTCATGATGGACTCCGTTCGAGACACCCTGCTTAGCGCCCGGGTCGGCCTGTTTGGACGGGGAAAACAGAGATTTTGGAGGTCTCACCAACGCGGTTCTAGACATCGAGATGCGAGATTCCGAGAGGGCTTCGCTCCTGCGGCAGTCGGCGCGGCCCGCAATGAAACGGGCGCTGGCGATCGCCGGCCGCGACGAGGGAGACGATGTGCTGCGAGAGCTCCAAACCGTGGCCCGCACCTTCGCACGTGGTGGGCTCGGGAAGGACCAGAAGATGAAGAAGAGAGAGGTAAAGGAGAGAGGAAAGGAGAGTCAGGGGGTCCTCGCGACACGGAACCCGATGCTGCTGTTCACGAGGCTGGGCGTGTTGGCGTCGCGCTTGGAGGAACGCAAGTTGTCGCTGAAGCTGGACCGCGAGCCGCCGCGGTTCACGCGACTCGAACCGCTCTCAGGCCCCGGCGGGTTCGTCGACGGGCTCGACGCGTAGTAGGTGGCCGAATGCCAGTCGTTCACCCACTCCCACACGTTGCCCGACATGTCGTGCAGGCCGAGCGCGTTCGCGGCCTTCCCGCCAACAGGGCGGGTCTGGCTTGCGGCGTTCGAGTTGAACCACGCGATGATCCCGACTTGCGTGTCGAGGTTCGTCCCGTTCGGCAACGCAGGCATCGAGTGGAACGCCGTCGTCGTGCCGGCTCGGTACGCATACTCCCACTCGGCCTCTGTCGGCAGCCGGAGACCCGTCGCCGAAAGGAAGCCCTGGATCGTGTTCCACGACACGCTCTCGACCGGGCGGTTCGGCACCTGCGCCTCAGGGACCTGCGCGCTCGCGCTCTGGAAGAACGACGGGTTCGAGCCCATGCGCGCCGTCCACTGCGCTTGCGTCACCTCGTAGCGGCCGATGTAGAACGCGGTTCCACCGGCCGCCGAACCCGTGTTCGGTGACATCTGCGCGATCGTCGGCGCAGCCACCGGACACGTGCCCCAGTTCGACAGCATCGTGGCGAGGTCGCCGCCGTTCACGAGGGTGTCGTCGTTGATGTCGCCGGCGCAGGACTGCGCGTGCGCTGCGGGCGCGGAAGCGAATGCGGCGGCGAAGGCAAGTCCGAAGACAATGGTTGCCGTCGAGGATCGCATGAGCGAGTGAAGGTTGTGACGGTATGCGTGCATCGTGCTTTGGCTCCGTCTGCGTCCCTACCTAGGCGGCTCGGACACCTCGTTGGACGGGGGAACGAGAATTCGCGTTGAAGGAGCGACGGAGGTACACGGTGGGCACGGTTCCGCAGTGCCGGGTATCTCGCGGGTACGAGCGGGTACCAGCGGGTACCAGCGAGCCTCCGACTGGCACGGGATGTTGCGGGATGTTGAAGTCCGGCCGGTTGCTGGCTGCCGCGGCAGGGAAGCTCGCGCTGCCGTACCTCACCGGCGAGCGATCGGCTTTCGCGAACTTAAGGGCGCGAGTGGACGAGTCGACCGCAGCTTGGCGACGCGACCGACCCGAGTATCTGCGTGCGGGCTTCTGGACACGGCCGCCTGAGAGGTGACCGCTCCGCGTCCAACGCTCCGCCCACCCCACGCTCGGCACCTTCGCGCGCACGCGGCGCATCCCCTGATAAGGACGGACGCTTCGTGACGGGCACTATCTCGGGCGAGCCGAACGCCCCCCGCTCGTCGAGCTTGCCTACGCCTTCGACCAGGCCTCGAACCTCGTCGCGAAGGCCGGCGCGCGCAACCGCGCCTCCCGCAAACGCGACGGGCAGTACGCCCTCGGCGGATCGACCGCACCGCCGGCAAGCGCTCGATCCAAAGGTTGCAGATGGCCGCATGCAAAGGTTTCAGATAGCCAAACGCAGAAGTTGCAGATGGCCGCATACCGACCTTGCAATCAGCCGCATGCCGGCCCGACTACTCGAGCCACCTCGGGGTGAAGGACGACGACACGAGCATCCTCATGGCCGCGCTCGGCGTCGCGATCGGCGTCGGCTGCGTCGCCGCCGCGTATCTCGACTCGCCCGCACGTCGGCCGCTCTTTGTGCCCGCGGGCGCGTCCGGGCTCGCGGCCGGATTCGGCCTGCTTGGCTTCGCGCCGACGCGAGCCAGGCACGCCCGTGGCACCGCCGTCCGCGCGAGGTTTCGGCGACCCGCAGCCTGGCCGACGTGAGCCGGGCGCGCCCGTCGCCCCGCCGTCCGCGCCAGGGTTCGGCAACCCTGGAGGCCGCGATCCCTCGACGCCCGCCAATCCGCCGCGACCACCGCTCTTCCGCTGAGCGGCGGAGTCGGGGACGGATGCTCGGCGGGGACGGATGCTCGGCGGGGACGGATGCTCGGCGGGACGGATGCTCGGCGGGACGGATGCTCGGCGGGACGGATGCTCGGCGGGACGGATGCTCGGCAACGGTGGCTGAACTGCAATCGCGGGACTTCCACGCGATCCGCGTCCACGCTCGGCCGACGAAACCGCCTCGCAGCGGAGGCGTGTTCGCCGCCACGGTCACGGAGTGCAAGTCCCTCCTGTCACGTCACGGACACGCGCCCCAGCCCGCGAGCACGAACGCGAGGTCGCTGCCGTCGACGACGCCGCTGTCGTCGATGTCGCAGTCGAACTTCGTCTGGCCGTCGGAGCCCCACGCGGCGAGGACCGCGGCGAGGTCGGTGCCGTTGACGGTGCCGTTGCGGCTGATGTCGCCGGGACAGCAGCCAAGCGCACCCTCACAGCAGTCTGGGACGCCGTTGCCGTTCGCATCGACGAACTCGCCGGCAAGGATCTGGCCGAGATCGACGACGCCGTCGCCGTTGCAGTCGGCGGACCATTCGACGATGTACGAAAACTGCCAGCCTGCGTTGAGATCATTCCAGTAGGAGTTGGCTCGAATCTCGACGTAGTTCTCGCTTCCGGCGAAGCCGTCCGGCTGGCCTCCCATCCAGCGCTGATACTGCCACGGCTCACCGGTGACCCACGAGAAGCAACCGGGCTCGCATGCGCCGGGCTCCTGGAATGCACCGATCCACGAGCGACCCACGCCCAGAGCGACGATGAAGGCGTTCTCCGCCTCCGACGTGATCGACGCAAGATGCCCGCCTTGGTTCGACGCCCGATTGCGCGCCTCCTCCCATCCGCAGACGTCTGACGACAGTCGATACCAGTGCCCGTTTCCGCCATCCTCCACGCGCCACTGCACAGCGCCCTGCCCATGCGCGCCTGCCGTGAGGGCGGCCGCGCAGACGAGAGCCATCCGGTTGAATCTCATTCGTCGTTCCTTTCTCCGCGAGGTGAGTCCTCGAGGGAAGCCTGAAGATAGCGGATCAGGGCGTGGAAACCAAGAAGTTCGCGGGAGCTCCGCAACCTGCGGCGTACCCGGGCGCGAACGTGGCGGGCCACAAACCTGCACCGACAACGGTGGGGCTTCTGCGGAGGCCACGGTCGGCTCGCCGGACCGACGGACCCTGCTTGCCTGCGCCTGTTGGTGGCTCGAAACAGCTGCGTTTGAATCATCGCCCTTGCAACCT
>JBIKWD010000108.1:0-10972 GCA_044356505.1 Phycisphaerales bacterium | reverse complement strand
ATCGTCTCCTCGCTCAGGCCCGTCTCGGCCGGCTTGTCGTCGCGACCCGTCGCGGTGGCCGCGCAGAGCACCGCGGCGGCAAGTCCCAGCATGACCATCACCCTCGTTCGGGGGCGGCTGGTCGGGGTGGCGCGCAGGTCGAGGACCGACATCCGACCCAAGGTAGCCTGAGATGGCGACTCCCCCAAGCGGGCGGCGGCGGGTCGTTGGAAATTCAATCGCAAGTTCGGGCGCGATCGCTCCCGATATACGCGGGATGCCCGACGAATCCCTGTCCGTTCTTCCCGCGTGGCTCTTCGAAATGCTCGGCTGGGTGCCGGCGGTCGTCTTTCCCGCAGCGACCTTCGTGCAGCTGGTCGAGATCGTCCGTCGCAAGACGGCGGCCGGGATCTCGGTCGCGGCCTGGACGGCGTTCGCGGTCGCGAACGTCTGCCTGTTCCTCTACACCGAGAAGTACGGTGAACTGGAGTCGATCCTGGGAGCCCTCGGCACCGCGGCGATGAATCTCTGCATCGTGGGCGCCGCGCTTCGGTACCGAAACGGCCCGCAGGGGAATCCCAAGGGTTCGGCCTCCGTCTGATCCGGAGCAAGCGAGCCGCACCACGCCACCCCCCCGACCGCCATGCCGACCAAGACTCCTTCCAAGTTCTCACCCGCCGTCGTCCTTCGCGCCGCGTGCCGCCGCGACGCGCTGCTGCGCGGCCGCCGGGTGCTGCCCGCCCTTGCCGCGATCGCGGCGCTCCAAGGGTGCGTCGCCGTGGGCGGCACGACCCGTTCCGACTCGCCGACCCTCGGCAAGCAGCTGATCGACCTCAAGGCCGCCCTCGAGGCAGGCGCGATCAGCGAGCCCGAGTACCAGGCGGCGAAGTCGCAGCTGCTGAAGCAGTCCTGAGCATCAGGGAAACGAAACCGACTCGCGGAGTCCCGCATCGATCGCATTGCGCAGGGTCGTCGCGAGCACGTCGAGGTCGACGGGCTTGCTGACGAACGCGCGCAGACCCGCGGCCGCTCCCTTGCGGGCGCTCACGTCGTCGCCGTAGCCGGTGCAGCAGATCATGGGAAGGTCGGGGCGCAGCTCGCGCGCCTTCGCGGCGAGTTCGATGCCCGAGAGGCCCGGCATCGAGAGATCGGTCACGAGCACGCTGACCGCCCGGTCGAGATCCTCCAGCACCCGGATCGCCTCGGCCGCCCCACCGCAGGCGATCACGGCGTATCCGAGGCTTTCGATCATCTGGCGCTCGACCTCGAGCACCGTCGCGTCGTCGTCGACGACCAGCACCGACTCGCCCGGCCTCGCTGCTGTGGGATCGGCCGGTGCAGAAGCCTGCGCCCCCACGGTCGCCGATCCCGCCCCGTTGTGGGAGGGAAGCGCGTGCGCCGCCGGAAACAGGATCTCGAACCTCGTGCCGCGCGCAGGATCGCTCTGGACCGAGATGAAACCCTCGAGCTCGGTGACGATCCGGTGCACGACGCTGAGCCCGAGGCCGGTGGTGGGCGCAGCCTCGGAACCGCGCGGGAAGTAGGGATCGAACAGCCGCTGCCGCGTGGTCGCGTCCATGCCCGGGGCGTCGTCCTGGACGCAGATCCGCACGTAGCGCTTGTTGGCGCGGACCGCTGCGGCAACCTCGATCTGCACGCGGCCCGTCCGTCCGCGCAGCAGTTCGAACGCGCGCGCGCCGAGGTTGGTGACCGCCTGCTTGATCGAGTCGGCGTCGCCGAGGACCGAACCGGCGTCCGCGTCGATCCTCGCGACGACCTCGACCGACGCGGGCGCGGAGCGCTGCAGGAGCTCGACCAGCGCCCCGAGCGTCGAGGCGACATCCACGATCTCGAGGACGCGGTCGCGGCGGCGCGAGATCGCGAGGACCTGCTGCACGAGCTCGCTCGCGCTGCGGGCCGCGGTGCGGATGTCCTTGAGCATCTGCTGCATGCGGCCGTCAAGCGGAACGCTGCGCTCGAGAATCTCGGTGTAGAGCAGGATCGGCCAGAGCAGGTTGTTGAAGTCCTTGGCGATGCCGGCGGCGAGCATGCCGACCGCCTCCATCTTCTGCCGCTGCCGCAGCGTCTCGTCGACCCGCTCGCGGGCGATCGCGAGGCCGAACGCGTTCGCGAGCGAGCGGAGCACGGCCCGCTCGCCGGCATCGAGCGAACGGTGGCGCGTCCGACGCGGCTCGAAGGCGAGGACGCCCCACAGCACGCCCTCGACCATGACCGGCTTCAATGTCGCGGCATCCTGCGCGTCGGGAAACCCGACCTGCACCGACTCGCCCGCTGCGAGCCTTGCGCGCTCCACGGCCGAGAGGTCTGAGAGCCGCGGCGCATGCGTCCACGGTTCGCCGAAGACCGGCTGCCAGGTGAACTCGATGGTGTCGATCGACCCGGCCTGGCCGGGGCCGGGCGTGAGTTCGAGAAGCGACAGCACTCCCGCGTCGAGCGCGCTCCCGATCATCGCGAGCACGGCGTTCGCGCCCGAACGCCAGTCCAGTGCGGCGAGCAGCCGCTCGGTCGCGCCGTGCGACGCGACGAGCAGCGAACCACGCCGCTCGTTCTCGTGCGCCGCCACGATGCGCGCGTAGGTGAGGCCCGCGAAGTCCGCGAGGAAGGCGAGTCCCTGGTGGTGGCGCACCGAGTACGACGCGCGGCGCGAACTTGCGAATCCGACCGTGCCCACCACGACGCCGTCCACGCGCACCGGGAGATACATGCGCGACAGGACGTGCCTGCCGTGCGAAGGCGGCTCCTCGCCTTCGGGATGGGGATGCACGGAGGTGTCGGGCACGTCGATGACCTTGCCGGTCCGCAGGACGAATCCCGGATGGCGCGCCTCCGCGGTGCGCTCGGCGGCGCGCCGCTCGGCGTCGGTCAGGCCCTTCGCGTGCACGAGCCGCAGCTCTCCCGACTCGGGGTCGAGGAAATAGACGCCCGAGTACTCGACGGTGAAGAGTTCGTCGGCGACCTCCTCGATGGTGCGGCCGAGCTCCTCGAGGGAGCGGACCTTGGCGAAACTGCGGGCGACGCTGCGGTCGACCTCGTTGCGCTTGAGCAGCCATCGGTTCATCGCGACAAGTTCGGCCTGCGGGAGACGCATCGCGACCGCCGCGGCGAGGTCCGCCGCGGCATCGGTGAGCCACGCCCGCATCGGCTCGGTGGCGACCACGTCGCCGAGCGCGAAGGTCGCGTGCCCGTGCAGGCCGATGGGCATCTGGAAGATGCGGGCCGCCGCTTCCGCGTCGCCGAGGGCGCTGAATCCCCCGCCATCGACGGCGCGATCCCCGAGTTCGCGCACCGTCGTGTCCGAGTCGACCTCGGCGATGCGCGGGCCCGCCGAACCCATGCGCGTCAGCTCGGGTTCGCCGTCGACGCCGTTGCGCCAGAGCCAGATCTCGCAGGACTCGCATCCGATCATCTCGACGAAGGCCTTCGCGACCTCGGCGGCGAGGACGCAGAGTCCTTCGTCGCCGGCCGGTGCCGATGCGAAGATGACGTCGAGGTCGGGCATGGCCGGATCACGCGGGGACGCGCTGCGTCGCCGCCCGCAGCGTAGACGATCGCGGTTTCGCGCGACGGATCGGCGGCGCGACGCTTGACATATCCGCGGTCGGGAGCGACCTTCCGCGCATGAGCGATCCCGCATGCACGTCGCCGAACGCCGCACGCCGCCACCGGAGGGCGACCCTCGCGTTGGCGCCGCTCGTCGTGCTCGCCGCATGGGCGGGGCTTGCCGCCGGTCTGCCTGAACCGCCGACGCCCGATCCGAAAGCGGCGCCCGCCGCTGCGAAGGAGCGGCTCCTCGTCTTCAGCAAGACCGCCGGCTTCCGGCATGACTCGATCCCCGACGGGATCGCGTGCGTGCGCGAACTCCTCGGCGACCGCTACGAGATCGACGCCAGCGAGGACGCTGCGGTCTTCACCCCATCGAACCTCGCGCGCTACAGGGCGGTGGTCTTCCTCTCGACGACGGGCGACATCCTCGACGCCGACCAGCAGAAGGCGTTCGAGGGATACATCCACCTCGGCGGCGGTTTCGCAGGCATCCACGCTGCGGCCGACACCGAGCACACCTGGCCGTGGTACGGCAGGCTGGTCGGCGCCTACTTCAAGACCCATCCCGACATCCAGGAGGCTCTGGTGCGGGTCGAGGACAGGACCCATCCATCGACCGCGATGCTGCCGGCGGAGTGGCGCCGCACCGACGAGTGGTACGTGTACAAGTCGAATCCGCGCGGCTCCGTGAAGGTCCTGGCGAACCTCGACACGTCCACCATCCGCGGCGAGACGATGGGAAACGATCACCCGATTGCGTGGTTCCACGAGTTCGAGGGCGGCCGCGCGTGGTACACGGGCGGCGGTCACACCAAGGAGAGCTTCAAGGAGCCGCTCTTCCGCGCCCACATCAGGGGCGGGGTGCTCTGGGCCGCGGGCGCAGAGCCCGCTCCTGTGGCGAAACCCGTTGATTCGGATGCACAACCCTCCGCCCCGTCGGCAGATCCGGCCGTCAGATAATTTCGGAAAATAGCCCGAGGGATGCCTCGAGGGGCTAGCAAGGAAATGTCCGACTCTCTATAGTTTTCCCGTCGAGGCCGAGAGGCTTTCGACCCCACCACGATCTTTTCCCCCATGGGGCTACTGCGAAGCCGATCTCGCAGTGGCCCTTTTCTCTTTCCTTATGGAAAGAGAAAGGGCCACTGCAGGTTTGAGCGGCCGCTGCTGCGGCAGCGGCCTTTGGTGCTTGGGAGGCGTACTGTGGCGGACGCTGCGTGTGTGAGCGGCCGCTGCTGCGGCAGCGGCCTTTGGTGCTTGGGAGGCGTGGTGTGGCGGACGCTGCGTGTGTGAGCGGCCGCTGCTGCGGCAGCGGCCTTTGGTGCTTGGGAGGCGTGGTGTGGCGGACGCTGCGTGTGTGAGCGGCCGCTGCTGCGGCAGCGGCCTTTGGTGCTTGGGAGGCGTACTGTGGCGGGCGCTGCGTGACTGAGCGGCCGCTGCGTGTTGGTGCGGGTGGCGGCCTTGGGCGTCACATCTCGCGGCCGGGGCTCAGGAATCCGATGGGGAGTTTCGTCGCGCCATCCGTCGCCAGGTCCGCCAGCGCCTCGCCGATCACGGGCGCGAACTTGAATCCGTGTCCGCTGAAGCCGCAGGCGATCGCGACGTTGCGATGCGCCGGGTGCAGCCCGACGATGAAGTTCGAATCGGGCGACATGGTGTAGAGACAAGGCTTGGCGTTCACGCAGGCGCGGCCCTGCGCCGAGGGAATGCGCTCGCGCACCGCTGCGATCGTCTCGGCCACGATCGCGCCATCGGCCACGCCGAACGCTTCGTTCGGATCGACCTCCTCGCCGCGGCAGTGGAGGCCGACCTTCATTCCATGGGGCTCGCCCATCGCGGGAAACGCGGGCACGCCGTAGATCTCCGGCGCGCCGCCACGATCGAAGAGCCACACGGGCATCCTCGCGTGCTGCCACAGCGGGTCGCCCGCGTCGTCGATCCACACGATCGTCTCGCGCGTCGGGCGCAGCGCGGCCACCTGCCCTCCGAGCACGTCTCCCATCCACGCTCCCGCGCACAGCACGAGCGACCGCGCCTCGAAGTTGCCGCGCCCCGAGCGCACCCACGCTCCGTCGCCGTCCGCGCGCCATGCGTCGATCGGCGCGTTGAGCTCTACGCGCGCGCCCGCCTTGCGGGCGCCGTCGAGCGCGGCCTCGATGGTCGCCTCCGGGCGGACGAAGCCGCCGCGCGCCTCGCAGACGATCTCCCAGTCGGCGGGCACGCTGAACTGCGGATGCCGGCGCATGAGTTCCGCGCCATCAATCGCGTCGACCTTGAGGTCATGCTCGCGGGCGCTGCGCACCATTCCCGCAGCAACCCGGTTGCCGGTCGGCCCGCCCATGACGAGGCCCGTCTCGAATCGCAGCGTGGTTCCCGCGTCGGTCGCGAGCCGGTCGAAGCCCTCGTAGGCTCGGCGAAGGAGCGGCACGTAGTCAGGATGCTCGAAGTACGAGAGGCGGATCACGCGGCTGCCGCCGTGCGAACTCCCCCGCCCGTGCGGCGGTGCGAAGCGGTCGATGCCGATGACCCGCTTTCCGCGCCGCGCGAGTTCCGCGAGCGCGCAGGACCCCATCGCGCCGAGTCCGACGACGATGGTGTCGAATCTGTCGTCGGCGGCGTCGCTCATCCCCAGCGTGACAGCAGGATCGAGAGATCCGCCGCGTTCACCGCTCCATCGAGGTTGAGATCGGCCAGTCCCGTTGCGCCCCACTCGCTGAGAAGCACCGCGAGGTCGGCGGCGCCGACCGCACCGTCGCCGTCCAGGTCGCCGGTGTTGAACTCGCGTGCCGTGACCGTCACCGCGATCGTCTTCTCGGTGAAGAGCCCGCCGCTGTCGGTGCCGCGGAGCGTGACGGTGTGCGCACCGACGGAGAGGTTGCGGACCACGAGCTGGCGGCCGGATCCGAGCGCGCCGTCGAGCGAGCTCGTCCACGTCACCGCCGTCTCGGGGATGAGCTGGTCGTCGAGGTCCCAGGCCGAGCCGTGCAGGAACACGGTCGCGCCCTGCGGGAACGTCGTGTTCGAATTCGGGCCGATCACATGGACGTCCGGCGGTGCGCCGTTGCCCATCATGAACGCCTGGCCCGACTCGAAGTCGGTCGAGTTCATGCCGTCGCTCACGTCGACGCGGAATCGCGCGTTGCGGCCGCGGCTCGAGGGCAACTCCGACGAGTCGAACACGAACTCGCCGCCCGAACCTCCGGAGGTCTGGCCGACCGCGAGGGGCAGCCATGCGTTGCCGCCGTCCGGGCTGTAGAGCAGGTCGGCGGTGAGCGCGTCGCCATCGGCGTCTGCCGCGGTCCACGCGATGCGGACCATGCCGGTCAGGCGGTCGACGGCGGGGTCGAAGGAACCTACGACCGGCTGCTGCCCGGCCGCGGCGGGGCCGACCGAGAACGACGTCACCTGCGGCGCGGCGGGCGAGCGCCCGAGGCTCGCGAGAACGCGTCCGGCGCCCTTGCCGGTGCACTCCATCACCATCACGCGCGCCGCCTCGACGCCGTCGACCCATCGCGGCAGGTTGACGTAGAGGTTGGTGGTGCGGTGGAGATGCGTCGGATCGGCGCACGACTCGCGGCAACTGCGGGTGTCGACGCGCACGGACGACAGCAGCGCGCCATCGGCGGAGTAGCTCTCGACGGCGACGTTTCCGCGGGGGTTGTCCTCGGTCGGAACGAGGAGCTCGTGATGCGCGCAGGGGAAGAGCCTCACCGATCGCGCGACGTGGTCGTGGATGCCGGCGACGCGCAGCACGGTGGTCGCGGCCGGATCGATCGACTGGTCGAACGGGTCGCCGCCGTCTCCGCTGTCGTCGGGGCCGAAGCCGCTGCATGCGGAGCGCGCATCGGAGATCGCGTCGTTGTAGCTCACCGACGAGACCCAGGCCTGGCTGGTGAGGAGCCCGGCGACCATGACGTCGCTCTTGGTCGACGGCTGGAGCTGCGCGATGTTCAGCGGGTCTCGGAGAAGGTGCTCGGTGTCGAAGCCGACGATGCCGATCGTCTGCGAGTTGTGCTGCTGTCCCCAGCAGTGTCCGATCTCGTGGGCGAAGGTGCGCTGGAACCGCGTGTTCTCGGTGTTGCCGAATCCCGCGGCGCCCGGAATGCCGATCGCCTGGCCGTTGCCGCTGTAGGGGTTGCCCGGGAGCCAACCGTAGATGAACTCGGGCCGCGCGTAGCCCGCTGCGGGGATCTGGTTCTGCCGGATGTCGTTCAGCGTCGAGAGGAGCGCGTTGTTCGAGGTGTTGATGTTCTGCGACCAGTTGAAGGTCGGCAGCGGCGAGCGGTGGTAGTTCCAGTCGCCGACCTTGAAGATCCCGCGCAGGAAGCTGTCGCCCGTCCCCGGCTCGATCAGCGACGCAGACGGCAGCCCGCCGCCGACGGTGTAGTTGACGGGCACGTAGGCGATGTCGACGAACTTGCGGCAGACGAACGCCTTGTTGTTCACCGACGAGGAGTTGTTGGCGTAGTTGGTCTCCTCGATGGTGCGGAACGGATTGACCGTCACCACGAAGTCGATGTCGGTCGACTGCGGCGGCAGGCACAGGAAGTTGATGGTCTGGCCGATGTTCGCCGCGCTCGGGTTGGCGGGCGCCGTGATCGGGCCGTTGGTGCTATAGACCGGCGACGAGGGGATCTCGACTCCGTTCGAGTAGATGCGGAGCACCGCGTCGACGCCGGGCTGCGCGGTGGTCTGGCCGTTGAGCGAGACTCGCACCCGCACCACCGTCGCGTTGCGCGCGACGAGCGTGTTCGAGTTGGTCGTCGTCTGGTAGCCCTGGGTGACCTCGATGCCGAGCACCGAGAGGTCGACCGCCGCAGCCGGGGCGCAGAGGGCGAGGCCGGCCAGACCGGCGAGGAACGCGTTGGATTGGCCTGAAACCGTCATGGCGACCAATATACGGAGTACCTCGTCGGCGACTGCGGCCAAACAGGAACTATCCGCAACTCTGCTACCTTCGCGCCATGGCCGTCGTCCGCGCCGTCCGCGACATCTTTTTCCCGTTCCTCGCATTCGGCGCGCGCGCGTTTGGCGGACCTGTCGCGCAGATCGCGGACCTTGAGGCCGAGTTCGTCGAGCGTCGCGGATGGGTCGAGAGGGACCGCTTCCGCCGCGCGCTGGCGGTGTACCAGCTGCTGCCCGGGCCCGAGGCCCACGAGATGTGCTGCTATCTCGGCGCCGTGCGCGGCGGACCGCTCGGTGCGATCGCGGCGGGGCTTGGCTTCATGCTGCCGGGGCTGGCGCTCATGCTCGTCGCATGCGCGCTGTACGCGATGCTCGACCTCGCGTCGCCCGCCGCCGCGCATGCGCTTGCTGCGATGCAGCTTGTCGCCGCCGCGCTCATCGTCCGCGCCGCGTGGAGGCTGCTGCGACCGCTTCTCGCGTGGAGGCAGGCGGCGGCGCGGGCGCCGTGCATCGTGGCGCTGGCGGCGTGCGCGCTCTCGGTCTGGTGGTTCGCGCCCGATCAGTCGGCAGTTCCTGTCGGCGCCGCCGCGCCTCGAGAGGTCGGCGCTCCCCTGCTTCTCGTCCATGGCCTCACCGCCGGCGTCGTGACCTTCGGCGGGGCGTACACCGCGATTCCGTATGTCGCAAGCGTCGCGGCCGGCGCGCACGGATGGATGACGCAGGGTGCGTTCCTCGACGGCGTCGCGGTCGCGAGCGTGCTGCCGGCGCCGCTCGTGATCTTCGGCACGTTCGTCGGCTTCCAGGGCGCGGGTCTCGTCGGTGCGCTGGCGTTCACGGCGGGGATCTTCCTGCCGGCCTTCGCGTTCACGGTGCTTGGGTTCGGCGCGATCGAGCGGCTCGTTTCGTCGACGCCGGCCCGACGCGCGCTCGACATCGCGGGGGCGCTCGCGATCGGCGTGATGGTCGGAGCCGCGTTCCACATCGTCTTCGACGCCGCGACGGGCTGGATGCGACGCGACGTGCCGTTCGACTCGATGACCCCGCTCCTTCTCGCCGCGTTCATCTACGCCGTGTGGGTGTCGAAGGGACGCTTCGCCGCACCTGTCGTCGTGATCGCCGCGGGCGCCGCGGGCGCGATCTACGGCGCGCTTCGCTGAGCCGTACACTCCCCGCGTGCCGAAGCCGTTCCGCGACTCCTCCGACCGACCGCCGCAGCGCAAGCGTGAAGAACGTCCGCCGCTGCGCATCTTTCCGACGACGCTGTGGGAGTATCCGAGCCAGCACTACGACAGCCCCGCGATGCGAGAGGCGCAGAAGAAGCAGCGCCTCCACCGCGGCGAGGAGCCGAGGAAGCTCGAGATCGAGGGCGATTCCGTCGTCGGCTCGGGATCGATGCAGGGCGACAAGGACTACGTCGGCGCGACGCCATCGTGGGTGATCTGGCAGCTCTTGTCGCGCTACACCCGCGAGAACGACGTCGTGGTCGACCCGATGTGCGGCTCGGGCACGACGCTCGATGTCTGCCGCGACCTCAAGCGCCGGGGCATGGGCTTCGACCTCAACCCGCAGCGGCCCGAGATCAAGAGGAACGACTCGCGCAAGCTGCCGCTCGAGAACGAGAGCGTCGACTTCGTCTTCATCGATCCCCCGTACTCGACGCACGTCGACTATTCGGACGACCCGCGCTGCATCGGCAAGCTCGACTCGGGCGGCGACGACGGCGGCCGCGCCTACTACCGCGCGATGGAGGATGTGATCCGCGAGATCCACCGCGTGCTCAAGCCTGGGCGCTACATGGGGCTCTATGTGAGCGACTCGTGGCGGAAGAAGAAGGGCCAGAAGGGCGGCGAGTTCATGCCGATCGGCTTCGAGCTCTTCGCGATCATGCGCAAGTACCTCACGCCCGTCGACATCATCTGCGTGGTGCGCCACAACAAGAAGCTGTCGTTCGGCAACTGGCGCAAGGCGGCCGAGGAAGGCAACTTCTTCCTGCGCGGGTTCAACTACTGCTTCATCATGCGGCGTGTCTGAGCGGTCGCGGCTGCGGCCGCTTCCTTTGGTGCTGGCGATGCGTGTTGGTGCTGGCGATGCGTGATTGAGCGATCGTCGCGGATGCACGCAAATCGTCTTGCGCCGCCCCTGCCTGCGCCCCACAATGCACGCATGTCGAATCCGGGTGACAAATCCGACGAGCACACGCGCTCCATTGGCAGCGGTCCTGCAGACTTCGAGTCCGGCGCGCAGTCGTTCGGCGACCGGTTCATGGCGCCTGGCGTCCGCTCAGGCGAGATGATCGGCCCGTACAGGCTCCTCGAAGTGATCGGCGAGGGCGGCTTCGGCGAGGTGTGGCTCGCCGAGCGCCGCGAGCCCATGGTGCAGCGGGTCGCGATCAAGATCATCAAGCCGGGCATGGATTCTCGCGCCGTCATCGCGCGCTTCGAGCAGGAGCGCCAGGCGCTCGCGGTGATGGACCACCCGAATGTCGCGCGTGTCTTCGACGGCGGCGTGACGGCGGCGGGCACCCCCT
>JBIKWD010000107.1:0-11009 GCA_044356505.1 Phycisphaerales bacterium | reverse complement strand
GCGAAGCGCACCCCCCGCCCCAAAGCGAGCCGCCGCAGCGGCGAGCGCTCCACGACGTGTGGCATCACCTCTGGTGATGGCGGAATCGAACGCGCCAAGCGCTTTCAGCCTGCAGGCTGGGCGCACACGGCGCGTGCGAGGCCGCCACTACCCCCTGCTGCGCAGGGGGATAGTGCCACACGATACGTTTTCGGCTGCGCGAACCTTCCGCTCCGACTTCGCTGCGCTCCGTCGTCGGCGGCGCACCCCCAGCACCAAAGCGAGCCGCCGCAGCGGCGAGCGCTCAACGTCGTGTGGCATCACCTCTGGTGATGGCGGAATCGAACGCGCCAAGCGCTTTCAGCCTGCAGGCTGGGCGCATACGGCGCGTGCGAGGCCGCCACTACCCCCTGCTGCGCAGGGGGATAGTGCCACACGGCACATGCTGCGACTCCGGCGCCAAGCGCTCCGACTTCGCTGCGCTCCGTCGTCGGCGGCGTACCCCAGCACCAAAGCGAGCCGCCGCAGCGGCGAGCGCTCAAGACACGTCGAGCGCTCAAGGAAGCCCCAGCCGCGCCTTCTTCGCCTCCCACTCGGCGGTCTCGCGCTTGTTCTCCGTCGCGAGGGGCTTCCCCGTGCGGATCGCGTCGATCTCGAGGCCGGTCAGGTGCATCGCGTTCAGGCGGTAGTCCTCGAACGCCTCGCACGCGACCGGCACGATCGGCTTGATGAGCTCGTACATCGCCTTCGCGTAGTCCTGGATCTCGATCTGCGCGTGCGGATCCATGCGCAGCGAGAGGAAGTGGAAGATGTTGTGGAGGTCGCACTTCCAGTACCACTCGGTGTAGACGCTCACGGGCAGCACGGCGCGGGCGAGTTCGCGCGCCACGCCGCGCTCGGTGAGGTCGAGGTACTTCGCGTAGTTCGCCTCGGCGCCCTCGAGAAGCCTGAGGAACTCCTCGGCCGTGCCCGCGTCGATCGGGCCGTCGCCGCCCTGGCGGTTCGACTTCGACTGCTTGCGCACGTTCTCGATGTCGGGCCGGTAGAAGCGGTCGGGCATGATCGAGTAGCGCGCGCTGTACTCGTTGACGTTCGCGGTGCGGTGGCGGATCCACTGCCGCGCGATGAAGATCGGCATCGCGATGTGGAACTTGAACTCGACCATCTCGAACGGCGTCGAGTGGCGGTGGCGCATGAGGTAGCGGACGAGTCCGCGGTCCTCGCTGACCTGCTTGGTGCCCTGGCCGTAGCTGACGCGCGCAGACTGGACGATCGCGCTGTCGGCCGTCTGCCCCGCGGGAACGAGCCGCGGCATCGCGTCGACGAGGGCGATGAAGCCGTGCTCGTGGATCGGGATCGACCATCGGCTCGCGCCGTCCATCACGTCGCGGAGCGGCGTCTCGGGCAGGGACTTCTCGATGACGGCTGGGGCGCTCGCAGCGGGAACGGCGACGTCGGACATGCGCCCGAATCTAACGAAAATCGCGGCGGTCCGCCCTCGGGAATCCACGGAAAACCCGCCGAACTCCGCGCCTCACTGCGCGCGGATCCGCTCGGTCATCGCGAAGAGCCACTGGCCGACGCTCTCGCGCGTCCCTTGCAGGGTGGGGAGCCCCCGCGGGCGGAGGATCGGCTGGACGTCGCGCTCGATCGGCCACTCGACCTCGACGGAGACGAGGATCTCGTCGAGCGGCACGGGCGTCGCGGGGGCGCCGGCGTCGGCACGGGTCACGGGATAGACGCGGCCCTCGGACGCAAGCGGCTTGTTCGCAAGCGCTTCGGGCGGCGCTGGAAGGTCGCGCACGAACGCCCGCAGCTCGTCCTCGCTGATCGGGAAGCCGTCGTTCTGGTCGGCATAGGCGAGCACGATCCACGCGAGCTCGCGGTAGCGCGCGTCGGTGAGGGCGGCGCTGGAGCGCACGCCGCCGACGAGGCTCCATGACCAGATCGCGGCGGCCACGATCGATACCGCGAAGAAGGACACGATCGTCCAGAAGATCAGTTTCGGGCGGGGCGCAGCCGGCATGGCGTCAGCGTAGGCGGAGAATCACATCCGCGCGTTCGCGAGCTTGATCCGCTGCCGCTTCCGGCGCGGATCCGCTTCCGGGACCGCGGAAAGCAGCGCCTGGGTGTACTCGTGCTTCGGCGCGTTGATGATCTCGTCGCGCGAGCCTTCCTCGACGATCTTGCCGTTGTACATCACGGCGATCCGGTCGCAGATGTGGTGGATCACGGCCATGTCGTGCGAGATGAAGAGGTACGACAGCCCCATCTCGTCCTGCAGGTCGCCGAGGAGGTTGAGGATCTGCGACTGGATCGACACGTCGAGGGCGCTCGTGGGCTCGTCGCACACGATGAGCCGCGGCTCGAGGCTCAGCGCGCGGGCGATGCCGATGCGCTGGCGCTGGCCTCCGCTGAACTCGTGCGGATAGCGGTCGGCGGCCTGCTTCCACAGGCCGCACTTGACGAGCAGCTCCTCGACGCGCGTGCGCGTCTCGTCGGCGGACTTCGTCAGTCCGTGCACCTCGAGCGGCTCGCCGATGATGCTGCCGACCCGCATGCGCGGGTTCAGGCTTCCGCCCGGGTCCTGGAAGATGATCTGCATCTCGCGGCGGAGGCGGCGCAGGTCGAGGGCGCCGGCGGTCAGCACGTCGCGCCCGTCGAACCGGACCGTGCCGCCCGTGTTCGGGATCAGGCGGAGGATGGTGCGGCCGACGGTGGTCTTGCCGCAGCCGGACTCGCCGACGAGGCCGAGCGTCTCGCCGCGACGCACGAAGAAGCTCACGTCGTCGACGGCCTTCACGTGGCCGACCGTGCGCTGGAGGATTCCGCGGCGGATCGGGAACCACGTCTTGAGGTTCTTCACCTCAAGGAGGACGGGCTGGTCTTGCTTCGACTTCACGTTCACGGGGCGCGGATGGTACCCGAGGAGGAAACGCAGGAAAACCCTTCCCGTCGGCCCCCGTGCGCCGTTGTCACCGCACCGGCACCACGACCTGCGCGGTCGTGCCGTCCGGCAGGACCACCCGCAAGGGCAGTTGGAAGCCCGGGACGCGGCCCATGCTCGCCACCGCGCGGTTCACGCGGGTGTAGAACTCGTCGATCGAGCCGACGGGCTGGTCGAAGACGGCGACGATGGTGCTGCCCTCGGGAATCCGCTCGGCGAGGTCGCTGTCGCGCGCGATCCTCTCGAGCAGGATGCCGCGGCGGAACGGGACATTCAGGCGCTTGGCGCGGGCATCGGTCGAGGTCGAGAACTCCTGGATGCCCGCTGCGCGCAGCGCCGCAGGCAGGTACGGCGCGAGCCGCGCGGCGGAGTCGAGCTCCGCGAGCCTCGCGACGAGCTTCTGGACGGTCCCGCCCCCTCCGTCGTCGTCGGCGCGCCAGACCTCGAACTCGACCTCGGCGCCGGGCCGCTTCGAACTGATGATCGCCGGGACGGCGCTGTTTCCGACGACCTTCTGCCCGTCGATCGCGACGATGACGTCGCCGAACTCGAAGCCGGCCTCGGCCGCGGGCGAGTCCTGGTTGACCTCGCGCACGACGGCCCCTTCGCCCTTGAAGCCGCTCGCGATCGCAGCGAGAAGCGGGCTCGACCGCGACGCGGCGCGCGCCTCGTCGAGCGACATGAGGCCGACGCCGAGGAAGCCCTTGCGGACCTCGCCGCTCTCGATGATCTGGGTGACGATCGACTCGATCATCGACATGGGGATCGCGAGGCCGATGCCCGCGAACTGGCCTTGACCGACGGAGTTTCCGCGGCCGGTCGCGATGGCGGTGTTCATGCCGATCACGCGGCCGCGAACGTCGGTGAGCGGGCCGCCGGAGTTGCCGGGATTGATGGCGGCGTCGGTCTGGATGAAGTTCTCGTAGTCGATGTCGGCGAGGCCCGCGCTGCGCTGGAGTCCCGAGACGATGCCCGAGGACATCGAGAACCGGAAGTCGAACGGCGAACCGAACGCAAAGACCATGTCGCCTTGCTCGAGCGCGATCGAATCGCCGCGCAGCGCCGGGTGAAGGCCGCCGCTTGCGACCTTCAGCACCGCGACGTCGGACCGGAGGTCGAGCCCCACCACTTCGGCCTCGCGGAGTTCGCCGTCGAAGAGCTGCACCTGCACGCGGTCGCTCGATTCGACGACGTGGGCGTTGGTGACGATGTGGCCTTCCTCGTCCCAGATCCACCCCGAGCCGCTCGACGCGTAGGGCGCCGTGAAGCTGCGGCGCCGCATGGTCGTGAGCGTGCTCACGTGGACGACGCTCGGCTCAACGAGCTTGGCGATGGCGCGGTGGGCGCGGTTGATCTGCTCGAGGATCGGCGCGTCGACCTCGACCCCGGTGCTGGCCGGCGAGATCGCGCCGCGCTTCGGCGGTGTCGCGGCCGCGGCGACCTCGCCGTCGAGCACGCGCGCTGCGAGCACGATGTCCGCGCTCGCCTGCGCGTCGCTGGCGCGGCGGATCGCAAACGGGGCCGCCACCAGCGCGGCTGCGGCTGAAACGAGCACGACGAGTCCAGGACCGACGTATGGAAAGCTACGCATGACTTCGATTCCGTGATTGCTGCGAGCGCAAAGGAGACGCTCAGGTACTTCGGCCGTTCCGTCGGGACGGTTGCGCGGAGGATGCACGGGAGCCTGCAAACCGTCAGGTCACGCGCGGTCGGTTCGGCCGAGCCGTCGGAAGAACGCGGCGCGTTCCTCGTCGCCGAGCGCGTACGGATGCTCGCCGAGCGTGCCGGCGCGGACCCGCGACCTCCACTCCGCCGCCATGTGGGAGACGTGCTGGGCGAGCTGGACAAGCGGCAGAGCGAAGGGCGGCTGGCGTTCGGTCAGACCGAGAAGGTCGTGCAGGACGGCGACCTGGCCGTGGCAGACGGGGCCCGCGCCGCAGCCGATGACCGGGACCTTGGACCGGCTCACGATCTCCTCGGTCACCTCGACCGGGGTCGCCTCGACGAGCAGCATGCTCGCGCCCGCCTCGAGCATGGCGTCGGCGTCGGCGAGGATGCGCAGCGCGTCGTCGGCGGTCTTGCCGGCCGCGGCGTAGCCTCCCACCTGCTTCGCATGCTGCGGCCGCGAACCGACGTGGGCGACCACGGGGATACCCGCACGGCTCAGTTGTCGGACGAGCGGCGCGAACGAGGCGTCGACCTCGAGCTTGACGCAGTCTGCCATGCCCTCGGTCATGAAGCGGCCCGCGTTGCGCACTCCGTCCGCGTCGCTCGCCTGGTAGCTCATGAAGGGCATGTCCGCCATGACGAGCGCACGCGGGGCGCCGCGGCGCACGGCCGCCGTGAGCATGACGAGAAAGTCGAGGGGCGCGTGGAGCGTGTTCGGATAGCCGAGGATGACCTCGGCCGCGGTATCGCCGACGAGCAGGACGGGAACGCCGGCACGCTCGAGCCAGCGCGCCGTTGTGGCGTCGTAGCAGGTGAGCGCCGCGAACGTCTTGCGCTCGCGCATGGCGCGCTGGAGGGAGCGGATGGTCACCGGCGCGACGGTCGGGTCGGGCCCATGCCAGACGGGGGCTGCGTCGGACGACTTGACATCGGAAGCGGACGGCGGTCGACCAGCGCTCATGGCGCGGATCATAGCCCGCGCACGGCACGTGCACGGCACGTGCCGTGCAGTGCCTGGCACTGACTGGCACGTGCCGTGCACCACTTCAACGCAGGCGGGGCGCCTGTCCGGACCGTGCGCCACCGTGGCGACTCGCCTTGGCAACCGACCGTCGAGCGCGCACGGCACGTGCCGTGCAGTGCCTGGCACTGACTGGCACGTGCCGTGCACCGGTGGTCCGTGCACCGGTGGTCCCACCGGTGGTCCCCGGCATCAAGCTCGGCTCGGGATGAGGTTGTCCCTGCCGCAGATGATCCAATCCGCGATCTCGATCGCCTCCTTGAAACTCTCGTGCGCTGCCTCGAGGTCGAAGCAAGGAGAGAGAACCTGTCCCGCCGAGAGGTGCTCGGCGGTCGGAATCGCGTCGCCCGCGATCAAGGTCGTCGACGCAGGCCGTGGCAGCAGCAGTCCCGTCAGTCCGGGCGTCGCGCCGTGGAGCGGGAAGAGATCCACTCCGGGCGCGATGCGGTCATCGGCAGGAACCGTGCGCTGAACGACAGCGACCTCCTGGCCCAGGGTCTTGACGAGGTCCTCGTCCCCCGCCGCGTGCGCCTCCTTGATCGACTCGATGAGTTGCACGCCGATCGCCTCGCGCTCGCGCTCGCTGACGAGCCAGGTCGCACGCTCGAACGCAAGCAGCCCGCGGCGGTGGATCGGATTCAGGCAGGTCAGGAAGACATGCGTGATGTCGTCCGGACCCAGGCCCGAGCGCTCGTGCAGCTTCGGGATCAGCACCTGCGGCGGAAGGGACGGATCGACGAGAACGCGCGTCCTGCCCGACACGACGAGCGAAGTGGTCGCGTGGGGCGGGCGCACGGATCCGCGCTCTCCCCAGTGGGGGTTCGCGGCCATCGTTCCGATCGAGATCACGCGGAAATCAGCAGCCATGGCGCTCCGGGGTTCGCTTTGTTCCGACGAAGAGGGTCACTCGACGAGCCCGTCGACGGCGAGCCGCCCGAGCGGGTTCGAGCGGTCGCCGCGCTTCCTGCGGAGGGCGTCGATGACAAGGGGTGGCACCAGCGTCGAGAGCGAATCAATCGAGCCGCCGAGCGCGGCGATCTGCTTGATGAGGCTCGAGCTCGTATAGGCGAAGTTCTCGCCGGTCACGATGAACACGGTCTCGATGCCGGCGACCTGTCGGTTGGTGATCGCCAGCTGGCACTCGCCTGCAAGGTCGGTGATGTTCCGGATGCCGCGGACGATCGCGCAGGCGCCCACGGTCTTCGCATAGTCGACCGTCAGGCCCGTGTAGTGCTCGACGCGGATGTGCGCGCCGTCAGGCTCTCGGCGGATCATGTCGCTGACAAGCTCGCTCGCGAGCGAGAGCCGCTCGTCGAAGCTGAAGAGCGCCTCCTTGTTGGGATTGCGGCCGATCGCCAGGATCACCTCGTCGAAGAGCTTGCGGGTCCGCGCAAGGACGTCGAGGTGCCCGAGGGTGATCGGGTCGAAGGAGCCGGTGTAGATCGCGAGATGACGGGCCACCCGCGCATGGTACGGGACACCCTGCCCGGACCCAGCCCAGCCCCTGCGCAGCCCGCACAGGCGGACCACCCCGAACCCCGGCGCGCGGATTCCGCCCGAACATGGTCGCAAGACGTTGCAGGGCAGCGATTTGGAATCGACCTTGTTCCTGTCTCCCGTCGCGTAAGGGACTCCGCGACGCGAGTGACTCGGCTCCGCAGCGCACGACGCCAGCGGACCCGGACTTGGATCGGCCCCGCATCGGATTGCCTCCCCGGTCGGGGCTCCCAATCAATCCGGCGGCCAGAGCGCGTGGAGCGCGCTCTGTCCCGCTCCTCGAACGCACCGCCATGCCTTCCCGCTGGCGGTGCGTTCCTTTTTGCCGAATGCAGAGGGGTCAGCGGCTTCCCACGCCGGCCTTGCGCAGACCCGCACCCTCGAGCAGGGTCCGGAAGTTCTCGCCGAAGACGAAGTTCTCCTCGGGGAACTCGGTTCCCGCGCGGTTCTGGTCGAGATGGCTGAACATGAGCTCGATCCGGCCGACGGACGCCCATGCGTTGTCGACGAACGAGTAGCGGTCGACGGTTCCGATGGTGCTCGCACCCATGTCGTCCATGCGTTCGAGGACTGCGTCGTAGCGGATGGTCTCGCCGGGGTTCACGTCGCGCTCGATGACGGCGGAGACGACCTTCGCGAGGACCACCTTCTCACGGAAGTCATGGACGCTTCCGACGAGGATCCCGGCCGTCTGCGCCATTCCCTCGAGAATGAGCGAGTTTGGCATGACGGGGCACGCGGGGAGCGCGCCTTCGGGCCCGAAGTGCTGGTGGAGGTGCTCTTCGGCGAGCGAGACGTTCTTGACGGCGACAAGACGCTTCCGCGGCTCGAACGCGATGACCCTGTCGATCCACATCCACCGCATTGATACTCCTCGCAGTCAAACCTTCACAGGCACCGAGGCGCTCAAGTTGCGAAGCAGGCCGCGAGCGCTCAGATCTTCCGCTCCACGAAGTCGCAGAGGCTCTTGACCGTGAAGAGGCCCGAAAGCTTCGTGACCTGCGGGTCCTTCTCGAAGTCGCCGAGGGAGACGTGCGGCACCTTCTCCTTGAGAAGCGCAAGGCCCTTGGCCGTCACCACGCCGTTCTGCACGAGCGACGGGTCGGTCATCAGGTTCTCGGGGAAGAGCTCGCCCTGCGCGATCTTGAACGGCTTCTCTGGCGTCGAGAACTTCTTCTCGAGCCGGAACACGATGTCGAGGTAGTCGATGCTCTCCGCGCCGAGGTCGCCCTTGAGGGTTGCGGTCGGAACGACATCTTCCTCGTCCACCCCGAGGGCTTCGACAAGGACATGCTGCACATCGGCTTCGATTTCGGCTCGGCTCTTGGCCATGAAGGTCTCCATAGCGGGGTGATCTCGGGCGAAACCGCCCCTCGTCTCGAAAAACTGCGGCTGCGGGGACTCCCGCGAGACGCGTCCGGCGGTCAGTTCCGCAAGGCGCGGAGTATAAGTCGCCCCGAGACGGCTGTCTCAGCCGCGGCCGGATCGGCCCCGCCGCGGAGGACCGTCCCCTGCGCCTTGAAGACGGCCGAGCCATCCTCGCGCACCTTGTCGAGGGTGACCTCGACCTTCAGCGTCTCGCCGGGTCGCACGAAACTCCCGTATCGGAGGGCCTTGACCTCGCCGAGGACCATGCGGGGCATCCCCCGCTTCTCGAGGACGGCCCTGGCGGCCTGGGTGAGCGCCTCGACCATGAAGACGCCTGGAAGCACGGGGAAACCCGGGAAGTGGTCCTGCAGGTACTCCTCGGCGGCGGTGACGTTCTTGACCGCGACAGCCGAGCTGTCGGAGAGGCTCAGGAACTGGTCGACGAGGCGGAAGTGCATGGCGGCAAGGTAGCGGCGGACGGCGGGTCGCGCACCCCGCGTTCGCTGCGGATTTCATGCGGGTCCTGCCGATATCGGGACCATGCCAAAGACCGCTCGCAAGACCTCCGCGCGCTCCGCCGCGTCGGGGGAGGAATCGGACGCAACCACCGCCGCCACGGGCACGGAGCTCACCCGCCGCCGCATCCTCTGGGTGCTCGCCGCGATGCTCTACACGGTGCTCTTCGTGAGTCTCGCCAGCTTCCGGTCGTCGGACTGGCCGACCCATGTCGTGGCGGTTCCGACCGACCCGCCGCTGAACCTCTGCGGGTCGTTTGGCGCAGCGCTGTCGTACTGGCTCTACTTCACCTTCGGTTTCGGGGTGTGGATTCCGGTCGTCTACCTGGGCGTGATGCTCGCGTTCACGGCCTTCGGACGCAGGACGGAGCATCCGTTCGTGCGGTTCATCGGCTGCCTGATCGCGATGTGCGCGTTCGGCGCCCTGCACGCGGAGTGGTTCCCGTCGGTCGGCCCTCTGACCGGCGTCGACGCCGGCATCGTCCCCATGTGGTTCGCCGACGAGATGCATGCGCGCTTCGGTCCGGTCGGGGCGTCCCTGATCTTCGTAGCGGGCCTCGCGGTCGGTGCGATCGTTGCTGCGGATGCGCTGGTGTTCATGCTGCCCGGCGCGTTCGCGCGGGCGTTCTCGTTCCTCTCGCCGATCTGGGAGACCGACTGGCGCGCGCACTTCGGCGCGCTCCGCGAGCGGATGGGCGCGGTGTTCCCGCAGCCGGCCGTCGCTGGCGCTGCAGCTGGGCGCGCGCGACGCTCGACCGCGCGGCCGTCGGTCCCGGTTGCGGCTCCGGCCGCGGTCGAGGAGGAGGGTGCGGACGAGACTGACGACGAACTCGACGAACACGGGACCGAGGAGGACGAGAACGAGAAGGATGGGGCCGCGACGGACGACGCCGCGGACAGCGACGAGGCGGTCGAGACTGCGGTGGCGGCGCCTCTCTCGACGACTTCCGTCGCCGCGCCGGTCGCCGAGACGAAGCCCGTGCGCGCGGCGCTCAGCGAGGACGAACTCCGCGCGAAGATCGAGAAGCTGCCCATCAAGATGACCACGAAGCCCAGCGCGACGCAGCTTCGCGACGAGGACATCCCGCGTGCGGTGGACTATTCGGGCTACCAGTTCCCGACGCTCGACCTGCTCGAGGAGCCCGAGGGCAACTACTCGACGAAGATGGAGGCGTATGTCCGCGAGCAGGCGGGCGTGCTGACGCGCACGCTCTCGGAGTACGGCCTCGAGGGCGAGATCACCCACATCGAGTCCGGCCCCGTGGTGACGCTGTACTCGGTCGAGCTCGCCGCCGGAACGCGCGTTGCGCGCCTCGAGACGATCTCCAAGGACATCGCGCGTGCGCTGCAGGCCCCGAACGTCCGCATCATTCCCAATCTCGTCGGCCGCACCGCGGTCGGCATCGAGGTGCCGAACAAGCAGAAGGAGAAGGTGCGTCTCAAGGAGCTGATGTCGAGCGGCCACGCCGCGAACATGATGCTGCCGATGTTCCTCGGCAAGGACTCGGCGGGCGAGCCGCTCGTCCTCGACCTCGCCAAGATGCCGCACATGCTCATCGCCGGCACGACCGGTTCGGGCAAGTCGGTGTGCATGAACACGATCATCATGTCGTGGCTCTACACCAAGCGCCCTGATGAGCTCAAGCTCGTGCTCGTCGACCCGAAGATGGTCGAGATGGCGCAGTTCAGCGAGATCCCGCACCTCGCGTGCCCGGTCGTCACCGAGATGTCGAAGGCGGCGGCGATCCTCGAGTGGGCCGTCACCAAGATGGAGGAGCGGTACGAGCTCCTGAAGGAGGCGGGCGTCCGCGACATCCGCAGCTTCAACGAGCTCGGCGAGGCCGAGCTCCGCGAGCGCCTCAGCCCGGCCGACGATGTCGAGTGGGCGAAGATCCCGAAGAAGATGCACTACATGGTCTTCGTGATCGACGAGCTCGCCGACCTCATGATGACGAACAAGGAGGTCGAGCAGTCGATCGTGCGCATCGCGCAGAAGGCGCGCGCGGTCGGCATC
>JBIKWD010000106.1:0-11031 GCA_044356505.1 Phycisphaerales bacterium | reverse complement strand
GGGAGGAAGGATCACGGCCTCGGCGATGAAGAGGACGCGCGTCTTCGGCTCGGTGATGGCGTCGATCTCGGCCTGCGACTTGCCTGCGTCCATCGCGAGGTGCTTGAGGAACTCGACCGAGTGCTCCTCCTGGATCGCGAAGCCGACGGCGTGCACGAGGCGCCCCCGGGCGTTGCGGGGAATGAAGAACGCATGGTCCTTGTTCATCACGAGCACGCTGGTTCCCGCGTCGTCCTCGATCTCGAGCCAGCAGCCCATGGTGCGGCAGACGTCGGACACGGTTCCGCTCAGCACCACGCGGCGGTCGCTGCCCACGTAGTCGCGGACCTCGCCGGACGAGATCTCGGGGTCGACGTCGCGATGGGTCGGGACAAGCGCCCCGTAGACGTTCCATCCGCTCGTCGCGTCGTACTGCGCCCTGGTCGGCTTGTGGCAGCCGACGAGGGTTGCGAGCAGCGAGGAGGCGAGGACGGCGCAGGCGAGGCGGGTTCGCCGTGACGGGCGGTGGCGGGTCGGCATGGCGCCGATGATAGGAAATCGCGTCTGTCGCGGTGTGCCGCAAAAAGCACAGCGCCCGACCATCCGGTCGGGCGCTGCGAGTACGGGTTTCAGGTTGCTCGTCCGAGGGTCGTCACCGAGCCGCTCGAGCGGTCAACTCCGAATCGTTGGGGTTGAGCCCAAGATCCTTGAAGAGGATCTCAGCCCTTGGTGGCGGGGCACTTCGAAGCGCAGCCCGACTTGGTCGAGCAGTCGCTCTTGCCGCTGACGGCGCCGGGCGCCGACTTCGCAGCAGAGCAATCGGCCTTGGTGCCGCAGCTCTTCTTCTCGCCGACAGCGCCGGGAGCGGCCTTGGCGGACGAGCAGTCGGCCTTCGCGCCGCAGCTCTTCTCGCCAACAGCGCCCGGAGCCGCCTTGGAAGCGCAGCAGCCGCTCTTCTTCTCGCCGACAGCGCCAGGGGCAGCGGCCTTGTCCTTCGCGCCGTCCTTGCAGGTGCTGTTGCACTTGCCGCAGCAATCAGCGCTCTTGGTGCCGACGGCGCCCGGAGCGGTGTTCTGGGTCGAAGCGCAGGCGCCGAGGAAGGCGAAGGCCGTGAGGGCAGCGAGGGTAGCGATGGTCTTCATGTGAGGAGTCTCCTTTACGTTGTGCCGAGATGCGCGTGTCGGGTCCAGGATCGAAAGATTGGTCTGGCCAGACTCTGGTTCGTACTCCCGCGACACGCGGGTTGCGGACGGCACGTCGGACCTCCCGACGGGCCGTTCTCGGAGCAGGAAGGATCGGCACGAACGCCCCTCATGCTCCAAGAGCGGCGAGTGTACCGCGCGGAACCGCGTAGGTTGAGGTCCGGCCGTGCGGAATTCAACAGGAAGTCCGCGCGATTTGAGCCTACATTGGATCCGTTGCCGCCGCGATCGCACCAGAACCCCGATCCAGACCCCCGACCGAACCCCGGATTCGAGCCAGGCTCCGACGCCGACTTCGGATCCGGCCCATCGCCGGTCGGGGAACGGGCCGCGGAGGGCGAAACCCGTCAGGAGCGGCTTGCGCGGCTGGCGGGAAAGGCGCGGATGCTCCCCGACGTGCCCGGGGTCTACCTGATGAAGGACGCGGCGGGGACGGTCCTGTATGTCGGGAAGGCCTCCGTCCTGCCGCAGCGGGTCGCGAGCTACTTCCAGCCCTCGGCGGATCTCGGACCACGCAAGCAGCCCATGCTCGATGTGGTCGAGGACTTCGACTTCATCCCCTGCGAAGGCGAGTGGGAGGCGCTCCTGATGGAAGCGCGCCTCGTCAAGGACATCCATCCGCCGTTCAACGACCGGCTGCAGGACGACAAGACATTCCCGTATCTCGCGGTGACGATGCGCGACGACTTTCCCGGCGTCTACATCACGCGCGATCCGGCCAACGAGCGCTTCAAGGGGGCGCGGCTCTACGGACCGTTCGTGTCCGTCGGCGCCTTGCGGCATGCGATGCAGCTCCTGCAGCGCGTCTTCAAGTACCGAACCTGCGAGCTCGAGATCGTCGACGGCGATCCGAAGAACCGCCTCTTCCGGCCGTGCCTTCTCGCAGCGATCAACCAGTGCACGGCGCCGTGCGCGGCGCGCATCTCGAAGGACGAGTACCGCGCCGACGTCGAGCGCTTCATCCGCTTCCTCGGGTCGAAGCGCAGCGCGATGCTGCGCGAGATGCGCGAGGAGATGGAGTCGGCGAGCGCGCGGCTCGACTTCGAGCGCGCCGCCGTGCTGCGCGACCAGATCAAGGCGATCGAGAAGCTCGACGAGCGCGAGACGCGCGGAAGCGCGCGCGGCGACGAGGCCGAGTTCGACTGGCAGCCCGAGGCGACGGGTTTCGTGCAGGATCCCGCGGCCGGCGCCCGCAGCCTCGCCCGCGTGCTCGGCGCCGAGCAGCCGATCCGCTGCATGGAGGCGATCGACATCGCGCACCTTCGCGGCGGCGAGACCGTCGCGTCGAAGGTGTGCTTCATCGATGGGCGGCCCTTCAAGGAGGGCTACCGCCGCTACAAGATCACGAGCGTCACGAACGACGACTACAGCGCGATGCGCGAGGTCGTGAGCCGCCGCTACCGCGAGGCGGGCGACGGGCACGAGCTCTATCCCGACCTCATCCTGATCGACGGCGGCATCGGCCAGCTGCGCGCGGCGCTCGAGGCGTTCGCGCAGCTGCGCGTGCAGCCGCCGCGGGTCATTTCTCTCGCGAAGAAGGAAGAGCTCATCTACACGACCGAGCGCGACGAGCCGATCCGCCTCGGCCGCGAGCACCTCGGGCTACGCCTCTGCCAGGCGATCCGCGACGAGGCGCATCGCTTCGCGCAGCACTACCACCATCTCCTGCGCGAGAAGAGCCTGCTCGGCGGAACCGCGTCGAAGGTGCGCAAGAAGCGGGCGATCCGCAAGCTCGAGGACGAGCGGGACGGGCGCGCGGGCGAAGACGCCGCGGGCGGGCAACCCCAGGGCTGACCCGCGCTGCCTGACGGCCGCGGATGTCATCCATCGCGGGGGCCGGTTGTGCGTTCGTCGAGGGCTTGCGGCCGACACCATGCCACATCGGAGGACATGGACGCCGTATCTGCTTCATCGGAGGACATCGCCGCATCCCCTTGGGGCCGTTTGGCGTAGGTTTGGAGGACAGCACGTCATTCGATGCACGCCTCGGGTGGACGGCCCCCGGAGACGAGCGCAATGGAAGAAGCGATCTTCGACATCCGAAACTCGGCGGCCATGGAGATGCTCTTCGACGAAGACGCCATGGCGATCTGGGAACTGCTCCGGCGGCGGGGAAGGCCGACGTCCGCGACCGAGATCTCGCGGGTGACCCACCTCGACCTCCGCGACGTCCAGACGAGGCTCGACACGCTGCAATCCCACGCGATGGTCGAGCGGCTGCCGGCGCGGGCCCGCCGGCGGATTCCGACCTTCCGCGTCCTCCACAAGCGGATCGGAATCGTGCTCCGGTCGAAGGACCAGCAGGACTACGCGTTGTGGGATTCGTACGGCGTCCGCATCCGCGAGGCCGCCGAGCGGCTCGCCAAGAACCAGCGCCTGCTCGGCGGCTCGACCGAGGAGGAGCGTGCGCGCGCGTTCTACGTCATGCCGATGCGGCTCTCCCAGCACGAGATGGCCGAGCTGCGTCATCGTCTCGACGAGCTGGCCGCCTTCCTGCGCATGCTGCAGGAACGGCACTCAGGCGAACGCGGGGCCGACGACTTCGGCTGCAACTACAGGTTCGAGCTGCAGCTGCAGCCGCTTGCGACGCCCGTGCTGCCGCAGCCCGTCGTCCTGATGCGCCTCATCGATCGCGAGCCGATGCTCGGTGTCGAGCGGGTCGATCCGATGGCGAATCTCTCGCAGCGGGAGCGCCAGGTCGCGCAGGCGGCCGTGCGCGGCCGGTCGCGGACCGAGATCGCGACCGAACTCGAGCTCAAGCCAGGGACGATCGCCACGCTCACGAAGCGGATCTACCGGAAGCTCGGCGTCACGAACCGCATCGAGCTCGCGCGCTTGTTCGCCAACGTGCCGAACGCGATCAGCTCGGTCGCGTGAGGCGCGGCGCCGCAGGTGGAGCCGGCGAGCATGCGAGGCTCATGCGAGGCTCATGCGGGGCTCATGCGGGGCTCATGCGGGGCTTGGAAGCGCACCGCCGAGCTCGGGTCCGGACTTCGGCGGATCGGCCAGCTTTCCGCCGAGCGTCGCGGGCTTCGGCGAAGCGGCCTCGCCTGCGAGCAGGTCGGCGACGGTCGGCTTTCCGATCGACTCGCCGCGCATGAGGCGGTCGACGTCGTCGCGCAGGAGCGTCTCGTACTTGAGGAGCGCCTCGGCGACCGCGACGACCTTGTCCCAGTGGTCGGCGAGCAGCTGCTGCGCGTTCGTGTAGGCCTCGTCGATGATCCGGCGAGTCTCCTCGTCGATGATGCGCGCGGTCTCGGGCGAGTAGTCCTTCTCGGGCAGGAACATCTCGCGCGAGTCGCTGCCGGCGTAGTTGACGAATCCGAGGCGGTCGGACATGCCCCACTGGAGGATCATCGCGCGGGCGTACTGCGTCGCCATCTTGATGTCCATCGAGGCGCCCGAGCTCGTGTCGGCCGTCTTCTTCTCCTCGGCGATGCGGCCGCCGCAGAGGACGCGCAGCGTCGCGAGGACATGCTTGCGGCCGAAGCCGTAGCGGTCCTTCTCGGGAAGGGAGAACGTCGCGCCCATCGCCTGTCCGCGCGGGATGATCGTGACCTTGTGGAGCGGATCTGCGTGCTCGAGCAGCACCTGGAGGACGGCGTGGCCGGCCTCGTGGTAGGCGGTGGCGACGCGCTCCTGCTGCTCGATCTTGCGGCTCCGGTTCGCGCGGCCCCAGCGGACCTTGTCGCGCGCCTCCTCGAGGTCGGCGAGTTCGACGAAGTCCTTGTCGGCCATGGTGGCGATGATCGCGGCCTCGTTGATGAGCGCCGCGAGGTCCGCGCCTGAGAACATCGGCGTGCCGCGGGCGACGCGCTCGAGGTCGACGTCGGGCGCGAGCTTCACCTTCTTCGCGTGGACGGCGAGGATCTGGCGGCGTCCGACGAGGTCGGGGAGGTTCACAGCGACCTGGCGGTCGAAGCGGCCGGGGCGGGTGAGCGCCGGATCAAGGACGTCGGGACGGTTCGTCGACGCGATGACGATCACCTGCGTGTTGGCGTCGAAACCGTCCATCTCCACGAGGATCGCGTTGAGGGTCTGCTCGCGCTCGTCGTGGCCGCCCGAACTGAAGCCGCCGCCGCGGCGACGGCCGACGGCGTCGATCTCGTCGAGGAAGATGATGCACGGCGAGTTCTCCTTGGCCTGCTTGAAGAGGTCGCGCACGCGGCTGGCGCCGACGCCCACGAACATCTCGACGAAGTCTGAGCCCGAGATCGAGAAGAAGGGGACGTCCGCCTCGCCCGCGATCGCCTTGGCGAGCAGCGTCTTTCCGCAGCCCGGCGGGCCCGAGAGCAGCACGCCGCGCGGAATGCGGCCGCCGAGGCGCGAGAAGCGCTTCGGATTCTTGAGGAACTCGACGATCTCCTGCACCTCTTCCTTCGCCTCGTCGACGCCCGCGACGTCGCCGAAGGTGACCTTCACCTGCTCCTTCGTCTGCATGCGGTGCTTGCTCTTGCCGAAGCTGCCGAGCATGCCGCCCGGGCCGCCGCCGGCGCCGCGCATCGAGCGCGCGATGAACCAGATGACGGCGATGATGATGAGGATGGGCAGGATGTTGAGGAGGATCGCGGGCCAGAGCGAGGCCTCGACGACCTTGTACTCATAGCCGTTCGCCTCGATGTCCTTGCGGTAGTAGTCCTGGCTGGGAATCACCACCACGAAGATGGGCTGCGCGTTCTTCTCCGACCAGCCGGCGGTGTTGGGCTTGACCTTCGCGGTGACGCGGCTTCCCTCGATCACGATCGACTCGGGCTCGAGGCTCTTGGTCTTCGCGAGATTGATGAAGTCGGCCCAGCGGATCTCCTTCTGGCCGCCGAGGTTCGAACTGAAGGCGATGATGAGGAGCGCGATGACGAACGCGGCGACGACCCAGCTGAAGACCTGGCGCCCGCCGCGGTTGGGCGGGAGCGGCGGCGGGGTGGGGCCGCCGGGTTGGTTGCCGCCTTGATTCGGACCAGGTCGGTTGCCGCCATCCGAGTCGCCCATCGCGATGCGGAGCGGGTTCCGGAGGATGCCGGCCTGTCCGCGCCAGCGCGCAAGCGCGCCGACGATGAAGGAGCGGGGCGATGGGTGGGTCGGTCGTGGCGTCTCGTGCATGCTTGGTCGTCTCTGCCGCGGGGGAAGGCCATTCTAGACGGCTGCGCGGCGGTGGCTTCGGCGCCGGCCCGATTCGCGCCGATTTGCGTCGGCCTTCAATCGTCGGCAAACGCAGCGGAGGTGCGTGACCCGAAGTCGCGCGGTTCGCTTGAATTTCGGCAGAGTTCGGGAATGGGATGCGGCCCCGCGCACGCGGACCGCCACTTCGCCTACCACTTCGACTGCATGGCGGACACGAGTTCGCGCGCCATCGCCTCGACCGCGGCCAGACGGCCAAGCTCGATGGGCTCCCGGGCCGGGTAGGACGGGACGAACAGCGCGGTCGACTCGACTCCCTCGCGCGCGACGATCTTCTCGCCGCTGCGGAGGTCGACCCACTCGAAGTCCGCCCGCATGCGCACCATCATCTCGTTGGCGAGCCCGGTGACGGGATCCTTCGAAAGAAGCACGAGATCGACCGACGTGATGGTGCCGCGCAGGATGGTGTCGGCCGAGACCTCGGACATGACCTTGTAGGGGGTCGAGCGCTCGACCTCGGTGACGAGGGCGTGCGCGAGGTCGTTCTCGAAGGACCGCATGTAGCTGACGTTCTTGAAGATGGGGAGCGCGACGCTGCCGTACTTCGAGGGGTAGGGGCTCGCTGCGGCGTAGCCTTCGCTTGGCGTCGACGCGCATCCGGCGGTCAGCAGAAGGACGGCAGCGACGGCCGACGTCGCCGCCGCGCCGAGCGCGGTGCGAAGGTATCGACGGCTCATCGGCCCGACTCCTTCCCGGCCGAGGACGGCTCCGCGGCGACCGGCGCGGAGGGAGGCTCCGGGACGACGCCTGCGGCCGGCATCTCGTCCCACTCGACCTTGAGGAGCGACCGGCGCAGCGACCGGTAGTCGGGAGCGCTCCGCACCACGCTCTCGGGAACCTTGGCGAGGATGTCGGGCACGATGCGGAGGGCCTCGAGCGTCGCGATCGACGTGGGGTGGCGCTGCACCAGCCGGCGGATCGACTGCTCGGCCGAGATCGGGTCGTTGACCTCGAGATACCAGTTCGCCGTCGCGAGGAACTTCGCGGCCTCGGACTCCTCGATGCGGGCGAGGATCGAGGTGGCGCCCACCTGCTGGGCGAGGCCCGGCTGCAGCGACTGGAGCGAGCGGAGCTTGGCGCGCGCCTCGAGCAGGCCGCTGGCGTCGTACTCCGGGCCGCGGAAGCCGGCGATGTAGGCGTAGATCAGGCGAAGCCTCGCCTTCGAGACCTGGGTGCTGCGCGGATAGTTCTCGATGAAGAGGCGGTACGACTCCGCCGCCATCATCATCTCGCGGCGGTCGAAATAGAAGTCGGAGAGCTCCATGCCCGCGCGCTCCGCGAGTTCGCTTCCCGGAAGGCGCTCCTGGATCCGGATCAGGAGTTCCTGCGCCTCCTCGCTTGCGTCGAGGATGCGCACGGTTCCGAACAGCTTTTTCTTGAGGCCCTTCGCATACGACTTCGCGATCTCGAGCTCGCGCTCGAGCGTCGGAATGAAGACGTCGCTTCCGGCGTAGCGGCGCGCGATCTCCTCGTAGTCGAACAGCGCCTCGTACTCGTCGCCCTCGGCGTGGGTGGCGTCGCCGCGGATCAGGAGCGCGTCGGGCCGGTACCGCGAGAGCGGATAGCGCTCGATGAAGGCGTTGGCGAGGTTCTTCGCCCGGGACGGCTCTCCGTTGAGAAGCGCCCGCCGCGCTGCGAGCAGCTGCGCCTCCTCGCTCGCGGGATCGACGTCGGCGACCTTCCGCCAGCGGTCGAGCGCGTCGAGCGTGTACTTCTCGGCCTGCGCGTGCGCGGCCGCCGCGCAGAGAAGCGTGATCGCCGCCGCAAGTACACTGTGGGACCGTCTCGCCATCCCGCGATGGTACGGGCGAATCGCCGAAGGCTCAAACGCGCGTCGCGCGGCGCGGGCGGAGGCGGCTTCGGTGCAGCAGGCGTCATTGTCGCAGCCGATGGAGCGTCGTCGTCGGTCCTTCGGGCAGAGGTCTTCCATGCGGATCGCCATCCTCTACAACCCCATCTCGGGTTCCGGCCGGTCGGAGGCGACCGCGCGGCGGATCGAGCGCAGCCTTGGCGGCCGCGGCTGGCTGCCGTCGCTCGTTCCCACCGAGCGGGGCGACGCCGCGAAGTGGCTCGAGCCTGCGCTCGAAGGCGCGGATGCCTGCGTCGTGGCGGGAGGAGACGGCGCCGTGCGGATGGTGGCGTCGACCGCGGGGCGGAAGGGGGTGCCCGTCTGGCACGCGCCCTGCGGGACGGAGAACCTGTTCGCGCGCGCCTTCGGCATGTCCGGCGATCCAGCCGCCGTCGCGGCCGCGCTCGGCAGACGCGACGTGCGGCGCATCGACCTCGCGGACGCGGACGGGGTCCCGTTCGTCATCATGGCGTCGGTCGGCTTCGATGCCGACGTGGTGCATGCGCTCGCGGCGCGCCGAACCGGCGCGATCAGCCACTGGAGCTACGCGGCCCCCATCGCGGGGGCGCTCGGGTCGTGGTGCCCGCCCGAACTCGCGTGGGAGATCGACGGCGAGCGGGAGCGGCTCGGCCGCGGCATGGTGGTCGTCGGCAACCTTCGCCACTATGGCGGCAGGCTGAACCCCGCGGCCGAGGCGCGCTGCGACGACGGCCTGCTCGACGCGGTCTTCATCCCCGCGGACTCCGCGATCGGACTCGTTCCCTGGCTGCCGCTCCTCTGGACCGGACTGCATCGCCGCCATCCGATGCTGCGGGAGCGGCGGGGCGGGCGCGTCGTCATCGATGCGTCCGAGCCGGTGCTGGTGCAGCTCGACGGCGACGCGGGGCCCATGGGTGCGGTCCGGCGCCTCGCGCTTCAGGCGCGGCCTTCCGCGCTCGCGGTGCTTCGGCCATCCGCGTGAGACGGGGGCCGGGGCGTCCGGGCAGCGGCAGAATCGGCCTTCCCGGCCGCGCGCGCGGCGTTCGACGCGCGAGGAAGCCCCGAAACCTTCAAGAAGCGTCCCCGGTGCGACGATGTTCCCCTGCACCCGCCCGGCTTCGATGCCGGCGGGGGTGTTCGTTGATCCCCGAAGCCGGCGTCGGAGCCGGTTTCGGCGGAGCAAGACCATTGCGGTCCACTACGGATCGAGGGCCCGGAGGTCGTCGTCATGGCTGACAAGAAGGAATCGAAGTCGGATGCCGATGGCGGGGAAGCGCCCGCGAAGAAGTCCGGCGGGATGAAGCTGATCATCATCGTGGCGCTTCTCCTGGGAGTCGAGGGCGGGCTGCTCTACTTCTTCTTCGCGCGCGGCGCACCGAAGCAGGTCGAGGCGGCCGAGCCCGTCGTGGTCGCGAACCCCGAGGACGAGAAGCTCGTCGAGCTCCTTGTGCTCGACGACCGTCTTGTGAACGACCGCACCGGCATCAGCTACCTCTACGAGACCGAGATCTACGTCAAGGTCCGCAAGAAGGACGAGTCGTGGGTCAAGGACGAGATCGAGCGAAGCAAGAACGAGATCCGCGCCAAGGTCGGCGGAATCTGGCGCACCGCGGAGCCGACGCACTTCCAGGAGCCGCTCTTCGAGACGCTGACGCGCCGCGTCGAGACGGTCCTCCGCGAGCGCTTCGACCACAAGTCGACCGACGGCAAGTCGGTGGTCGACCGCTGCGTGCTCGTCGTCGGCACCGGGATCCGCATCAACCGCTGACCCCTCGGAACATCGACATGAACGTCGTCCGCCGCAGGAGCGATCCTGCGGCGGCGTTCGTCTGACGGAGGCCGCGTCCGGGCACGCGCAGGAACTGCGCATGAAAGGCCGGAGCTGCGGCGACGATTCTCTGCAGGCGCAAGGCTTGCGCGGCCGATCAACGGTCGTCGTGCATTCCCGCGAGGCAGGATGCCTCTCGGCGCGACGCTCGGGAACCGCAGGCGGAGCCTGCCAGGAGCCCTGAACATGCCAGAAGCAAGCGACAATCCAGCAGCCGGTTCCGCCGCAGGCACTCCCGCCGCGCCGATGGGACTGCCTGACTTCAGCCGTCCCGGACCGCACTCGACCGACGCCAGCGGCATCGGCATCCTCGGCGACGTGTCGCTGCAGGTGCGGATCGAACTCGGCCGCACCAAGATGCTGGTCGAGGATGTCCTCAAGCTCAACGCCGACTCGGTGGTCGAGCTCGACAAGGCCGCAGGCGACCCGGTCGACATCTACGTGAACGGCCGCCGCATCGCGCGCGGCGAGGTGCTCGTCCTCAACGAGAACTTCTGCGTGCGCGTGAGCGAGATCCTCGAACCCTACGAAGGAACGGTCTGACGCGCGCAGGAAGTGCGCGGCCGTGCGCGACATCGCGCATCGACGGCCAAGGGTCGAAAGAACCAGGCCCCGCGAGTGATGGTTGAGCAGTGCCGCACGTGTCCGCCGTGCTGGACTTCGAGCAAGCGGACGAACCCAGGCGGAGCCTGGGCACCAACAGCCAGGATGGCGCATGCAGAACATCGGTACGAACTTCGTTTTCCGCGCGCGGCCCGGACGGGTCGCGCTCCCGGCCCTCTTGCTTCCCGCCCTCCTGCTCGCCTCGGCGAGCGCTTCCGCCGCGGCGAGCCAGCAGTCGCAGCCGGATCCGCGAGGCGCGCGCGGTTCGGTGCCCGCGAAGTCGGCGCCGACGACTACCCCGCCGACTACCACGAACTCGCCGGTCGACGCATCCGCTCCCGCCGCGAAGCCTGATCCCACGCCGGGCCGGATCGGCACCGGCGGCGTGGTCGAGCTCACATCGCTCGATCCCGAGA
>JBIKWD010000105.1:0-11087 GCA_044356505.1 Phycisphaerales bacterium | reverse complement strand
GCGCGCTGTGCGGTGTTCGATGCGTTTGCCATGGGAGGAATCCTTTTGCGAGAGGTTCTTGGTGCCTATCCGTGTCTCTCGGGTTCCCGCTTCCGTGCATATGGATTAGTTTGATTGACTTTCCCCCTCTCTCGCGGGCCGAGGCGGGCCGTCAACCATGCGCGCACGATTCGGAGGCAACCCACGCACGATGGCCAACGCTCATCGGAACGACCGCGATCCGGCCGAGCCAGTATCGCCGCCCGCCGTCCCCCCCGGCGGGATCCACACGTACTGCTCGGCCATCATGCGCCAGCCGCTGGTCGCGCCTTGCAGGAACGAGGGCTGGCGCCACGCGGCGAGCGCGGCGTCGTAGGTGACGCCAGCTTGGATGTTGACGCCGACGAGGCGACGCGCGCGCATGCCGTTGAAGTCCGGCCGCGCCCACTCCTCGAGACGGACGATGACGAGGACGCCGTATCCCTGCGACAAGAGTTGCTGGATGGAGTTCGCATAGGTGGTCGAGACCTCGCGCTCGACCTGCCGCCGGATTCCGATGTCGCCGAGCGACTGTGCGAGGCCGCCAAGCGCCATGCCGATCATCGCCATCGCGTCGCGGTTCTGCACCAGCGCGCGGCCGATGCGCGCAGGTGCCGAAGGCCGACTCGGCGGCGAGGGCGGCGGGGGAGCGGGGGGCGCCGGGTTGTAGGTTCCCATCCGCGTCTGACGGCCCCACTGGTTGTAGAAGGTCTCCACCGCAAGCGCATCGCGCAGGAGCACGGCGCGCCCGTCGGGCATGAACGCTGTCGCGCTTCCGCGGAACGACGCGAACTGGTCCTGCGCCCCGTGCATCACCCGCGCCATGTCGAGCGAGGCGTTGACACGCGTCGAGAACCGTCGCACGACCGGGCTCGAGACGTCGCGCACGTTGCGGCCGTTTGACGCGACCAGCGCGATGTTCTGCCCAGGGTTGCTCGGGCGAAAGACGCCCATGAGGTCGTAGTCGCCGACGAGCGGCTTGCGCAGGCGCGCGTCGATGACCTGCCCGGGCGCGACGCGCCAGAATGGATTCGCAAGTCGAACCTCCTGCCCGCGTTCACCGCGCGCCACGCCGTCTGCATCGACGACCAGATAGCCAAGGCCACGCGCCGTCGCGATGTCTGCGGGCGTCGAGGCCGTGACCACGCCGGTGGTCGCATCGGTGTTGAACTTGATCGTGAGCGGCTTGCCAGGGCAGCCCATCTCGATCAGCCGCGTCGAAGCGGTGTTGGTGTTGCGAACCACGGCAATGACGCCCTCCGCCTGCGCCGCCTGCTGGAACGCGCGGAAGTGCGCCGGGGTCATTCCGGTCTCGGCGATGTAGGGAGACGGGTCGCTCACGCGAAAGACCTCCGGTTGCGGCGGCAGAGCGCGTTCGCAGCGCCCGAAGGCCCGGAAAACCGCGGGCAACTCCCTTGACTTCGTCGATCGGACAGGGTGTCATGAGCAGGGCGCGACTGGCACGCCTGCGCCGAGGAGCTCTTCTCATGTCCGACGCCATCATGTCCTTCGTGCCGAACGCCGACGCCCTCAAGGACGCGCAGAAGGCGGTCGACGCCGCGAAGTCTCCGCTGCCGAAGGCGCCGAGCGCACCCAAAGTGCCGTCGCCCACCGGCGGCGTCACCGACCAGAACAACCCCGGCAGCCTCGCGTCGCCTGATTTTTCCGAGAAGGCGCTGCAGGACGGCGCGGACACCGATGCGATGTTCGCAGACGTCCAGAAGAAGGCCGCCGACCTGCAGGCGGTGAACGCCGCGGAGCGTGCCGGCGGCGCGGTCCCGGCGCCCAAACTCCCGGGCGCACCCGACCTCGGCGCAGAGGCGCTGAAGGCCGCTGCGGGTGGGTGAGTGCCCGCGATGACGTGTGCGTAGCCGCGTCATGTCGCCGCCCCTCCGAAGTAGTCGGTGCGAAGGACGCGCTGTGTCTCGAGTCCCTCCGCGCCGAGCGTGAAGACGAGCATGAACGCGGGGTTCTCGTCTTCGGCCGCATAGCGCGCGACCGGGCCGAACAGTTCGCTCAGCTGTGAAGGGCTGCAGGTTCCGAGGAAGATGCGCAGCACGCGCGGGTCGTAGAAGCGGAAGTAAAGCTCGCGGCCATCTTCCGTACGCACCATCAGGAACTTGCGCAGGTGACGGTGGATCTCGTCGATCGACGCGGTCGTCTCGAGGAACACGCCCCACGACTTGCCGCGGCCCTTCGCGACGAGCCAGTCCGCGAATCCCGCCGTGGCGCCGAACGGAAACAGATACGGCGCGACGTCGGACAGGCTTTCCTCGCTCATGCCCTTGTAGAGGCTGAGCCCGCCCGGCTCAAGCGCTTGTGCATCGCCCATCTCGCTCCCCGCGCGCGCCGCGTCGAGCAGCGCGAACGCCGGCCAGAAGCCATGATCGTTCGATTGAGGATTCGTGGAGGGCGCTCGGGTCATGGTGCGTCGTCGCGTGCAGGCGAGTCCGGAGTTTCAGCGGATCAGCACGGCCCGGCCGTCCGGGTCCTTCATGATGAACACTTCGAGATAGGTGGTCTCCCGCGCCTTCGGATTGTGAAAGGCTATCAGCGGCTTGCCGCTTTCGTTGAACGCCGCGACGAGCCGGCCACCTCCGAAGAGGCGGGGGCGGAACTGCTGGTCCTTCAGCGGCCGAAGCCGGAGCGCACGGTCGTTGACGAGCTCGTCGATCGATGAACGGATATGGTCGGTGAAGTCGAGCACGCTCATTCCATATGAACGCGCGCAAGACTCGCACTTCGCCCGCATCATCTCGACGACCGCCGCGGTGTCGCGGCGCTCGAGCAGGCCGTGCAGCCGGGCGTAGGTCGTCTCCGCAAGTTCGAGGTCGCGCTTCTCGATGCGCCACTCGGGCGCCTCCTCCCACGGAAGCGGGTCGCCGGCAAGTGCAAGGAACGCGCCCGGCGCCTCGATCAGCGGCAGCGTGTCGACCCCGGGAATGCGGAAGCTGTCGGTCTGGATCTCGGCGATCCTCTCGCGCGTGGCATCATCGTCCCACGCGCCATCCGCCAAGGTGTACACGCAGGCGTTGATGCGCGAGTTCGCCTCGACCCGATCGGCGCCGGGTGGCGGCAGGACCCGCGCGACGAAGGTGTTCTCCTTCGCGCGCACGAGGTGGCTGATCGGAAGCTCGAACGAGAGCGAGTCGCCGGTGTCGTTGTCGACGACGAGCACGTCGTTCACGAACACCTCGAAGCGGCAGTTGATCGAGCTGATGTTGAGAAGGTGATGCTTCATGGTGCCAGCCGGGCGTTCCGGGGGATCGGTCTGCGCCTAGGTATTGTCCTCGAAGCTGCAGAGGAGGTACGGATCGCTCTTGACTCCCGGAAACGTCCACGACAGCTCCTCGGGATCCTCGCGGGTCTCGTCAGGCTTGCACTCGGTGCGCGACACGCACGTCTTCCACTTGAACGCCACCGTGACCTTGATGCCGGTCCACTCGGCCGAGCCGTACATGCCGTTCTTTCCGTCCGTGAGGTACTCCGCGCGCAGCCTGAATCCGGTCTCGCCCTTCATGCCGACGTCGATGTCGCCCTGGATGCGTAGCCCGAGCTTCTTCTTGTCGATCTGGATCTTGGCAAGCGTGGCCTCGATTCGCCCCTTGATGTTCGCATCGAGCGAGAAGTTGCCCGACCAGCCGGCCCCCGACGCGTGATTCGCCGCGATCTCGCCCTCGAGCGTTCCCTCGATCACGAGCTCGACCCTGAACGCATCGATGTTGCGCTCCTTGAGCCATGCCTGGATTCTCGTCCACGCCGCCGCAACCGCGACCGAGCCTCCGCCGGTGACGCCGGCGAACGCGCGCAGCACCATCGGGGTCATGTCCCAGGTGTAGCTGATGCCGATCAGCGGCTTGAAGGCAACCGCCAGGCGCGTGGCGCAGGCGCACTGATGCGAGTCGTCGAGCTCGAGCCAAAGCCCGCTCACCTTCAGCTGAAAGCTCGGCCACGAGATCGTCTGCTTCGTCCTGCGCAGGTTCGGCGCCGTCGGCGTCTTGGCGCGATGGGCGGCCTTGAGCTCGGCGTTCTTCTTCTTCTCGAGATCGGCCTGCAGCTTCGCCTCGTCGTCGGCCTCATCGAGGTTCTTGATGACCGTCAGCACCTGGTCGGCGACCTTGGCGGTGGTCTTGATCTTCTCGATGTAGGATTTGACGCAGTTCTTGTAGTTGATCTCCATGCCCGCGATCTTCAGCATGCCGAAGACGCTCAAGGTGTCGGAGAGCTTCGTCTCGGTCACCGTGCTCTCCACGAAGGTGGCCTCGTAGCGCACCTCTCGCGGCGCCCAGCGCTCGGGGTCGGCCCTGCGCGCCTGCCTGCGCTGCCGCGAGTTCCCCGATGGGTTCCGCTGCGGGATCGGGATCTTCCGGACCTCCGCCTTCGCCGTGTTCTCCTTGCTCGTATCCACCTGTCGTTGCTGCTTGTATTCGACCCCGACTCCGAACTCGACGTCCGGGTACACCGCCACCTCGCAGACGAAGCTGTCGGAGCAGGTGTTGAAGCGGACCGGGTAGATCCGCGGCTGCGCCCAGAACGGGAGCAGGTGCCCGAAGGCGGAAGCATCGAACTTGAGCTCGGCGTCGCTTCGCGAGGTCGGCTCGAAGCCGACGTCGTACGTCGCGCCCTTGTGCCCTCGAAGCCCGCACGCCCGCGAATCGCGCCGGACTGTGCCCCCGGTGCGGCCTGAGCAGGGGCCGCCGGCGACCTTCGCCACGCACTTCACCGACGCGGGCTTCTTCGCCACGAGATCCTGGAGCCAGGTGTCGTCGAAGCAGCCGCTCACGATCTCGAATCGCGGCGGGGGGCTCCCGGTGGGATCGTCGGAGTGACCGCGCTCGCCGCGCCTGATCTCGAGCTTGCGGTTCTTCTTGCTGATCACGAGCGACGTCGCCTGGCAGTCCTCGCGCTTCGGCTTCGGCGGCGGCTCCGCGAGCGGGCACGACTGCGCCGCCTGCGATTCGAACTGCTCGGGTTCCATGCACATACCGCCATCGTCCGCAGAGGTCTGCGGCGCGGTGGAGGAGGAGGCGTTGCCTGGTCCGTTGGATGCCATTCGCTACTCCTTCATCGATGCGGGTGCCGGTTGCGTCGACGACCCGAGGTAGGCCTCGAGCATCGAGAGTTTCCGTTCGTTCGGGCGGTCGGGCCAGGTCATGATGTCGACGATCTCGGGCGCAACCTCCTCCGCCGCAAGCCCGGGATGCTTCAGGGCAAGAAGCATGATCTTGAAACGGAATCCCTCGTCGTCGACGCCGAACTCCTCGGTCGCGCGGCCGTCGACCTTCCGCACGAGTGTCGCCAGCGCGCCGTCGTCGAGATGCTCGGCGTCCTCCGCATGCCGCTCTCGGATCGCGCGCACGCAGACGCGGTGGAACTCCGCGAGTCGGATGGCGTCGAGCTTCTCGAGTTGCTGGGCGGTGATGACGAGCATGGTGCGTGGGAACTCAGGATCGTGGACGAATCGAAGATTTGATCTCCACCCACCAGGCCGGTTCATCGTGCCAACCGTGACGTCGAAGACGGTCGCGGCGGGTCAAGCCGAAGAGTGCCGAGCAGGCAGTTCCAGGCGAGATGCAGCGTCTCGCGCTCGGCCAGCGGTGCGAACCCGCTGATGTCGATTCGCGGATTTCTCGGGTCTCCTTCGATGCCCGGGAAGGACCAGTCGTAGCGAACGAGCTCCGAGCCGTCCGCCAGCGCCGCGGCGAACTGAGACTCGCTTCCCTCGACGCCGGCGGCGACGAAACGCCGATTCTCGATGATCGAGACCGTCGCACCCCGATCGCGAAGCATCTGGCACCGACTTTCCGTGGCCTCAAGTTCGTCGACCTTGGACGAGTATCCGACCGCGACGGTTGAGACGTCGATCTCGGAACCCCCCTCCTCGGACGAGACGAGGCTGACCGATGCCTGTTCGTCCGTGCGTTCCAGCGAAGCGATCGAACCGTGCTCGAGGCAGAAACCGCGGGCGGAACCTCGGACGTAGTCGCCCGCAATCGTTCGGAGATCGTCGCGGACTTCCTGCATGGAGGACGCAGGGAACTCGATGAGAAGGCACAGCACATGATCCGGCTGCTCAGAGACCGCAAGTAAGGTCTGGGAGTCACCGCTCGAACCCGGAAACAACAACGCGGGCGTGCCGGGGGCGAGCGCGAGTCGCTGGGGAGGGTCTGACTTGAGCCGAGAAAGGAAGTACATCCCTGCATACTCATCCAGTACATCCTGGATGTCCTGCCGCGGTTGTCGCACGACGGTCTCAAGGTACGTCCCGGACATGCGGTGGGAACGCGAAGCCACCTTGAGTGAAGCGGGAACCCTGAATGCGACGCGGCCCGCATGAACCATGTGCGTGGGCGGTGCGGTCATTGGGGGCCTTTCAGTCGATAGAGCGCGCAGAGCGCCTCGATCGACGCGATGGCGTGTCGACGGAAATCCGAGACTTCATACGACGACTGATGGTCGGACGGGATCTGTCTATCCATCGCGGCCAACTTGCCGTTGCGCTTGCCGGCAAGCGAGAAGGCGGACGCCAAGGGGACGGTGCCGTCGCCCTCGCCTTCGGGATCCTGCAGCTCTGCCTGCATCGGGGTGCCGGAGGGCGTTCGGAACTCGGCGCGGAATCCGCCGTTTCGGTACTGGCTCCGAAGGCTCCGCAGGTAGTCCGTCTCGACGATGTACTCGACCGTGTCGACCGTCGTGTGGTTGGTGCCGGCGATCGAGATCGTCCTGGCGTGCGTGAAGTCGCCGAGCCAGTCATGGAACTCCTGCACCCGCTTCAAGGTCGAGATGTAGCTCGACCAAGGCGAGGAGTCTCCCGGAGAGCAGACGCGGGGCGTCACGTAGGAAGGATCAAGCAGTCGCGGGTCGACGAGCTTCCAGTAGTCGCTCGTCGTCGGGCTCGCGGGCTCTCCGTAGATCTCCGAGTATGGATCGGACTTCGGATACTCGTCAAGGATCGTCCCGTCGGAAGACACGATGCGCAGCCATCTTGAGTCGGCGGTGTTGGTCCGATGCCGCTTGTTTGGAAGCAACTGGAGCGGCCCGGGGGTGCTGGCAAGGATGGGCGTCACCTCCTCCGCGTTCATGCCAAGGACCAAACTGCCGACGATGCCTCCCTCGACCCCGCACTTGACGCGCCAGTAGGCCGAGGTAGCCCCCGTTGCGGGCTGGACGCCGTGCACGACTCCAAGCACCTTTCCGGCCATCTCGGGCAGCTTGCAGCATGCCCTCGCGACGAGACCGCCCATGGAATGGGTCACGAGTATCACGCCCGGGCAGCGTCCTTTCCCGGCAACTCGCTCTCCTTCTGCGATGGCTGCAGAGACGCGCTTCGCAAGCTTCTCGGCCGATGTCCGATTGCTGGCCGTCCAGTTGTAACCGAACGCGATGACTGGAAAGTCGAAGAGGCGCCCGAGCGCTCCCCAGTAATGGTTCTTGAGCGGCTCCAGAAACTTGTGGTAGGCGCTGAACACTCCGTCCCAGCCATCCTCCCGTTCCGAGTTCACCTCGAGATAGTCCTCGCTGTATCCGCGCTGTCCGATGAGCATCTTGGTGCGATGCCAGCCGCCGCGGCCGAGGAACCAACGCGCCATCCACCGCTCACTGCTGGGATTCCATCGGAGACGAGGAAGGCCCTTGTCTTCCGGCCGGGGAGCGTTTGGAGCGGCGTCGTTCACGCGCAGCACGCTTCCCATCACGCCAGGCACGAAGATGATCGGAATGACCTCACGCTTGACGCGAATCTCGTGTCTGGTGTCGGTGGCGAGTTCCTCGATCGGCTTCTGGAGATCCTTCCACGTCACGTCGCGCATCTTGGCGGCCGCTTCGGATGGTGGGAAGCCGATGAACTCCTCGGGCGAATGGTGGGTGACCATCGAAGGGCGTGGAACGAGCTGGTAGCCAGCGGCCACGGCCTCGACATCCCGCGCGATCCCATCGAGGTGCAGCGAAGCGTTTCCCGAATCGACGTTCTCCACGACGGCATTGCCCCGATCATCCAACTTGCCTGTCTCTTCCACGGGTTCCCCTGGAAGCTGAAGGCTGCACGAGACGCCTGAGAAGGTGGATGCAAGAGACGGCCACCAAGCCGGTCGGGGACTTTCGTCGGGCGCTGGAACGACACTGACCTCGAACCAGTGTGACGGCGCGGCCTTCTGCGTCGGATCATCCTTCTTCTTCTTCTCCTCCTCCTCCTTTTCCTTGGCCTTCCGCGCCGCCTCGCACTTCTCGCAGAACGGCGCGCCGCTCTCGGCGGCGCGCTTGAGGGCGACCACCTGCGCCGTCTTCTGCGAGTGGTCGGACGACGCCGACGCCGAGGAGAGCATCAGCATGTTGATGACGGGGGGCGGGGGCGGAGACCCAGGGCTCATCTCGCCGATCAGGACCGTCGGGCAACCGACCACGATCGAGCCGCCGTGCGCGCACATGTCGCCCATGCGCGCCGCGGGCTTGTTGCCGATCATGACGCCGGTCGAGCCGAGCACGATGCTGTCGGGCGGGCCGACGCAGGTGCACATGTCGCCCATCACTGCGGCAGGCATTCCGCCGATGAGCACGGTCGGGCAACCGGGGCCGACCACCGGCCCGCCGACGTGGGGGATCGGCGGCAGGCCCGGCGTGACCATCGGGCACACGTGCATGTCTCCGATTCTGGCGGCTGGCTTCGACATCGCGCAGAGTACCTAGTTGATCTTGACGAGCGCTCCCTTGATCTCATTGATCGCAGATGCCTTGGTGGCGATCATCGTGCCCTCGATCGTGAGCTGCGCGGGCTCGAGCGTGATCTTGCTCGTGCCGACCGCGATCTCGATCTTCTTCATCGCCTTGATCGTGATCTCCTGGGCCGAGATCTCGAGCGCCTTCGTGACCTCGAGCTTGCCGGCGCCGCCGACCTTGACGGTCATGTCCTTGCCGATCTCGATCTTCACTTCGCCACCGACCGATGTCGTCTCGTTGCCCTTGATCTTCATCGTCGAATCGGCGCCGACCGTCTCGGTGCGGTTCTTCTTGATGCTGATCGCGGCGTCGCCATCGACCGTCTCGGTCAGCGTCTTTCCGACGGTCAGCGTGTAGTCTGTGCCGATCGCCTCGGTGTGGCTCTTGCCGACCGATTCCTTGCGATCGTTTCCGATCACCGTCGACTGATCATGCTTGATCTTGTTGAGGTTGTCCTTCTGCGCATGGACGAACACCGTTTCACGATCCTTGGTGTCGTCCATCGTGATCTCGTTGAAGCCGCCGGTCTTGCCGAGGCTGTTCGAGCGGATGGTCGTCATCATCGCGGCCTTGGTGATGTCGGCGGGCGCCCCGCCCGGACGCCCCGCGTTCGTCACGGGCACCTGCTGGGCCTCGTTGTAGACGCGGCCGTTGATGAGCGGGCGATCCGGGTTCCCCTCCTCGAACTCGACCACGACCTCCTGGCCGATGCGCGGGATCGCAAGTCCGCCGTAGCCGGCGCCCGCCCACGGCTGCGCCACGCGGATCCAGCACGAGGCCTTCTCGTCGAAGCCGCTGTGACGGTCCCAGTGGAAGTGCACCTTCACGCGACCGTACTTGTCGACGTAGATCTCCTCGCCGGACGGGCCGACGACGACCGCGGTCTGGATGCCGTGCATCACGGGCCGCGGCGTGCGGCGCACGGGGCGGAACACCACCTTCGATGGAATGCAGGTGATGCCGTTCGAGTAGGTGAACTCGGCCGTGGCGCCCGTCTCGTAGGCGAAGCCTTCGCGCGCGGAGTGCTCGACGCGCGTCACGAGCCACTCGGTGCCTTCCTCGTCCTTGATCGGGTGCTTGCCGACCTTGAACCGCCCTCCCGGGACGAGGTCGGGGCAGGTGGTCGATGCATGGACCACGTCGTACGCGCAGTCCTCCGCCTCCATGCGCACCCGGGTCAGGCGCTCGCCGTCGCCCTTCGCCTGGTACCCGCCTGGAAAGGCGTACATCTCGTAGGGATCTCCGCCGGCCTGCTTCGTGCTGAGGTGCCGCTGGGTGCCGAGCGGATTCGCCGGGGTCTGGAAGTTGTAGTCGCGCTGCGCCCAGCGGCCGGGGCGGAAATCAAAGCCGTGCTCCCAGCCGAGGATGTCGTCGCCCGCATCGTGCTGGTTGAGCGGCGAGAACCGGTTCAGCGCAGTCGCGACGCACGCGCCGTAGGCGTTGGCCGAGTCGCCCAGAACGATGGTGTGCTCGGACTGGGTGCGCTTGTAGAAGTAGAAGATCCCGTCGTCCTCGAGAAGACGGTTGAAGAAGTCGTGGTCGGTCTCTCGGTACTGGACGCAGTACTCGCGCGGCGAGTAGCTTTCCTTCAGCTTCGTCTCGATCGATGCGACGCCACCGCGCTTCAGGACGTCGGTCACGATGTCCGCCGTCTTCTTCGCCTGGTAGATGCGGGCGTCGGCCCGGCGTGCGAGCAGCCAGTCCGAAGGGACCAGTTCGGCCGAGAAGCGCGAGAGCCGATCGGAGCGGCCGTGGTGCGTGAAGCGGCGCACGATGCCGTGGAACCAGCGGATGCTCGCCGCGCTGTCCCGCGGCCACATCATGCGGATCCCGAACGACACGGGCTGCCCCACGATGTCGTTCGGGTCGATCCACTGTTCCTCCGAGCGAAGGTCGAGGTGGAACATGAACGGCTCCGACATCGCCTCGACGCCGCTGAAGCCTGCGAGAAGCAGCGTGTGCTCGGGCAGGGGAGTCCGGATCACCAGCCGGCGGTCGGATTGGACGTACGTGGCCATGGCTCTGATTCTCGCGGAAAGCGACGGATCCGACGAAGCGTCACGGGCGGGGGCGATGCCCCGCCCGTGACGCACGACTCGTTTGCATGATCTCCGTGCCGAGGACCGTCCTTCGGGATGATGTCCGGTCTGCGAGGCATGTGGTCACGCACCGACTCAGATTCCCTTGGCCTCAGATGCCCTTGGCCTCGTTCTTCGCGATGTTGAAGCTCGTGGTCACGGTGCCCTGGGGGTCGCCCTTCTCGTTGTAGACCGAGCGCTCGAGCTCGATGTCGCGGTAGCCGAGGCCGATGACCTCGGTCGCCGCCTGGCCCGCGTCCGCGGCCACGAACTGGTAGC
>JBIKWD010000296.1:0-3168 GCA_044356505.1 Phycisphaerales bacterium | reverse complement strand
ACCTGCGACGGCCCGCCGTGCATGAAGAGGAAGATCACGCGCTTCGCCCGCGGGCGGAAGTGCGGTGCGGCCAGCACGCCTTGGCCTGCGGCGGCCTCGCGTGCGAACATTCCCGCGAGCGCGATCGACCCGAAGCCCGCGCAGAGCCCGGCGAGGGCTTCGCGGCGCGAGATTGGATTCCGGCGGTGGTTGCAGAGCATCGGTCGTTCACTCCATCGTCACGAACTCGTTGGTCGAGAGAAGCGCGTGGCAGAGTCGCGCGAGCGCGGCGTCGGCGCCAAGGCCCGTGCGCTCGAGCTCGGCGAGGAAGTCGCGCGAATGCTCGTGCTCGCGCGCGTCGGGCTCGCGCGCGAGCGCCTTGCGGAAGGCCTCGCGGATGCGGGCGTTTCGGTCGGGGATCTCCCGTGCGAGGTCCGAGGCGATGCGCTGCGCGGCGTCCTCGACGAACGGCGCGTTCATGAAGAAGAGCGCCTGCGGCGCCACCACCGTGCGCGAGCGGCAGTCGATGGGCATGCTCGAGTCCGGGTAGTCGAACGCGCTGAACATGCCGAACATCGCGTTGCGGATCACGGGCAGATACACCGTGCGCCGCGGCGTCTCGTAGCGCGCGGCGTTGCCCGACTGGTCGTTCGTCACGTAGTCGTGGTCGCCCACGTTCAGGAGCGATCCGCCCATCGTGGCGTCGAGCGAGCCAGCGACCGCGAGCACGGAATCGCGGATCGCCTCGACCTCGACGCGGCGCCGCGGAAAGCGCGAGAGCAGGCGGTTGTCGGGATCGGTCGGCGGAAGCGGCTCGAGCACCGCGCTCGCCTGCCTGTAGGTCGCGCTCGTCATCACGAGGCGATGCAGCTCCTTGAGCCGCCAGCCTCCGCGCGCGAAGCGGCGCGCGAGGTAGTCGAGCAGCTCGGGGTGCGACGGCGCGCTACCCAGGACGCCGAAGTTGCCCGGAGTATCGACGATCCCCGCTCCGAAGTGCCATGCCCACACGCGGTTCACCGCCACGCGCGCGGTGAGGGGATTCTCGGCGTCCGCCATCCACCGTGCGAGTTCGAGGCGGCCGCTCTGGTCGGCGGGAAACCTCGGGCCAGGCAGCGCGCGCTCGAGCACCGCAGGCACGGCGCGCGCGATCTTCTCGCCGATGGGCGTGGTGTGGTCGCCGCGGTCGTGGATCGGCGTCTCGTCGACCTTCGCCTCCTTGACCACGAGCGCGCGCGGCAGATCCGCGGGCTTCAGGCGCTCATGCGCGTCGCGCACGGACTGCGCCGCGGCGAACGCCGCGCGCTCGGGCGTGTCGGCGCGCGCCGCGTCGGCCGACCGCCGCACGAGGCGCGCCGCTGCGTCCGTCCGCGCATCGAGCAGGAAGTCGATGAAGCGCCCTCGCGCCTCCTTGGCCTCGCGCGTGCGCAGGGCCGCGCGGGCCTGGTCGCGCGCCGCGTCGAGGCCGCGCGCCTTCTCACGCCACTCCTCGACGCGCTTCACCTCCGCCGCGGTCGCGAGCGGCCGCTGTGCCACGCGTCCGACGGTCGCGATGTTGTCGAAGGTCGACACGCTGCGGAACACGCCCGAGAGCGCGAAGTAGTCGGCGTGCGACACGGGATCGAACTTGTGGTCGTGGCAGCGCGCGCACGAGATCGTCTGCGCGAGGAACGCCTTCGTCACCACGTCGATCTGCTCGTCGACGACGTCGACGCGCTCCTTCTCCTTGTCGGGTTCGGCAAGCATCTTCGGCCCGAGCGCCAGGAATCCGAGCGCTGCGATGCGGCCGCGGGTTCGCGCGTCGTCCTCGGCGGTCGGGTTCGCGGGTTCGGGCAGAAGGTCGCCCGCGATCTGCTCGACGAGGAACTCGTCGAACGGCATGTCGCGGTTGAATGCGTCGATCACGTAGTCGCGGTAGCGGAACGCGTTCGCGTAGGCGATGTTCTCGTCGACGCCGTTCGAGTCGGCGTAGCGCGCCACGTCGAGCCAGTGGCGGCCCCAGCGCTCGCCGTACATGGGCGAGGCCAGGAGCGCGTCGATGCGCCGCTCGTAGGCGTCGGGGGCGCGGTCACGCTCGAAGAGCTCGACCTCCTCGATCGACGGCGGCACGCCGACGAGCGCGAGGTAGGCGCGGCGGAGGAGCGTGCGCCGGTCGGCCTCGGGTGCGGGCGCGAGGCCTTCCTTCTCGAGGCGCGCGAGGATGAACGCGTCGAGGTCGTTGCGGATCCAGCCTGCGCGCGCCACTTCGGGGACCTTCGGGTCCGACATGGGCTGGTAGGCCCAGTGGCCCGCATGCTTCGCGGTCTTCTCGGGAAGCGGTCGCGGCGGGGCGGTGGGGGTCGGCGGCGGGACGGTCGCGGGTGGATCGACGGGCGCGACGGTGGCTTCAACGGGAACCGGCGGGGTCGGGGCCGGGAGCGTTCCCTCGACCCGCGGCTGCGGACGGGCTGCGATGAGCGCGGCAAGCCCCACGCCGACAAAGAGCAGTCGAGCGCCGCTCTTCGAGGGCGCACGGGAGTCTCGGGCGACGGGCTCGGGACGGCGGCTCACAGTCGCAGTATCCGCATCGTCGCGCACGGGGCAAGGTGCCTCGGGCCATTCATGGGGCAATTGCAGCGGATTCTCCCGTCCGGCGGCCTGCGCCTCGGGTGCCATCCGCGTCATTTCACGCGAATCGGATGTCTCGCCCCCTTGCGGAGAGGCGACCTCGCTGTACTTTCCGAGAATGCACACCTTCGTTCTCGCGCTCTCGGTCGCCTCGGTTCTGGTCGGGGGCGAGGCAGGCCGCACGGCCGCCGCGGTCGCGCGGCGGCCCGCCGCCTCGCAGCCTCCCGCACCGATCGCGCCGCTGCCTGCGGCCTGGCTCGTTGCCGCGGAGAACGCCGCGCCGGCCGCGCACTTCGCGTTCGTGCCCGGCCTGCACGCCGCGCTCGCCGTGCACCGACCCGCGCGGGCGACGCTCGTGCTGCCTGTCGCGACGGTCGGCGACGTCACGCTGTCGCTGCGGCGATTCGAGGCGGTGACGCTTGACGCGATGGTCGAGATCGGATCGAGAAAGCGCGCGCCGCAGCCTGAGTTGACCGCCGCGCTGCGCGGCGTCGTGCACTTCGAGGGCTCGGTCGAGGGCTACCCGCACTCCTCGTGCTACCTCGCGTTCGGCGCGACGGGCGCGTCGGGGTGGATCAACCTCGG
>JBIKWD010000295.1:0-3172 GCA_044356505.1 Phycisphaerales bacterium | reverse complement strand
GGCGACCGCAGGCGCGCTGTCCGTGACGGCGACCGCGGGCGACGCGACGGTCGGCGGCAACGCGACGGCGGGCGGCAACGTGACGGTGTCGGGGACGGGCGGCGACGCGGTCCTCGGCGGAAACGTGACGTCGGCGAACGGCGACGTGCTGCTTTCTGGCACGAACGTGACCTTCAACGGCGCGGCCGCGCAGACGGTGAGCGCGACGAACGGCTCGGTGACGGTGACGGGCGACGCGGCGAAGGCCGCCGGCGACCTGACGCTGACGGGCGAGAGCGTGAGCGCGGGCGACGTGTCGGCGACGGGCGGCAACCTGACGGTGACGGCAACCGCGGGCAACGCGACGGTCGGCGGCAACGCGACGGCGGGCGGCAACGTGACGGTGTCGGCGACGGGCGGCGACGCGGTCCTCGGCGGAAACGTGACGTCGGCGAACGGCGACGTCTCGCTCTCCGGCACGAACGTGACCTTCGGCGGCGCGGCCGCGCAGACGGTGAGCGCCGCGAACGGCTCGGTGACGGTGACGGGCGACGCGGCGAAGGCCGCCGGCGACCTGACGCTGACGGGCGAGAGCGTGAACGCGGGCGACGTGTCGGCGACCGCAGGCAGCCTGACGGTGACGGCGACGGCGGGCGACGCGACGGTCGGCGCGGCGAGCGCGGGCGGCAACGCGTCGCTGACGGCGACGGGCGGCGTGTCGGCGGCGAGCGTGCTCGCCGGCAACGACGCGACGGTGTCCGGCGCAAGCGTGAACGTGGCGGGCAACGCCGCGGCGACCGCGGGCGCGCTGTCCGTGACCTCGACCGCGGGCGACGCGTCGGTCGGCGGCAACGCGACGGCGGGCGGCAACGTGACGGTGTCGGCGGCGGGCGGCGACGCGGTCCTCGGCGGAAACGTGCTCGCCGGTGACGACGTGACCCTCGCGGGCAACGCGATCCGCCTCGGCGGCAACGTGACCGGCGGCGGCGACGCGGGCGACGAGATCAGGTTGACCGGTCCTGTGACCCTCTTGGGCAACTCGACCTGGAGCGCGTTCGACATCACCGTCGATGGAACGATCGACGGCGTGGCAGCGGGCGCGCAGAGCCTCACGCTTGCTGCGGCCAACCGCTCGATCCTCTCCGGCAACGTCGGCCAAGCGAACCGACTGGGCGCCTTCACGATCAACGACGGCTTCACCCAGCTCGGAACGGCGGCGGGTGGCAGCTTCCTGCTGAACGCCGACATCTTCACGCTCGCGCCGGCCTCGCGTCCCGCTGGTTTCGGCGTCGACCTCGGCAGCCCGGGAGCGCTCACCATCAACACTGGCGCGTTCACGATGGCGCAGGGCACCAAGGCGACCGTCCTCGGTGACTTCACCATCAACAATGGCACGGGCGTCGCGCGTCTGAGCGATGTCAACACCGTCGGCATCTTCGAGGTGAACGCGGGTCAGATCCAGATCGTCCCGAGAGATGCTTCAGGTGCCCTCACTGCGGCCGGCATCATCCTCGACACAGGCGTCGACTTCGTCTCGATCGGAGGATTCCGATTCTCCGTGGTTCCGATCCTCGATGGAGTCGGCCAGGTCCGGTTCTCGACGCCGGGCGCAACGGGCGATCTCAACGGCAACCTTGTCGGCTTCCCGATGCTGAACCTTGACGACGCAGACTTCGGCCTTCTCGGGCTTTCGGGCGGTCTCGGCGTGACTGGCGCGGACTTCTCGAACGGCGTCGAGTTCTTCGACCTGCTCGCGGACGGAACCCTGAATGCGAACACCGCGAACGCGATTGCGGCGGCGGCTCCCCAGGAGACGCCCGATGCGCTCGAGTCCGGTGGCGTCTCGCTGTCGTCGTCCGAGCGTCGCGAGCTTGAGAGCGCCCTCAACAACATCGAGATTCGCCTCCCGTCGGCCGAAGAGGCTCTCGAGATCGGCGTGGGTTCGGTCGCTTTCCGCGACTCGCGCCGCGCCGAGATCGAGCGCGTCGTGACCGGGATCGACGCCGAAGCCATCCCCGCCCGCGCCGCAGGGGAGAGCCGGGCCCTCTCGGCGGTGGTCCAGCGGTTCTCTGGCGCCCGCGTCCGCGGGTTCCTCGAGTCGTACCGCGAGCTCAACGGTCTGCGGAGTTCGTCGAAGGAGCTGCTCGGCAAGGCGGCCGCGCGGCTTGCAGACGCAAGCGCCAAGGGCGAGTCGCTCGCCAAGGCCGTCGATGCTGCACGCGAGGCCGGAAGCGCCGACGAGGTCGCCGCGATGGGCAAGATCGCGCGCTTCATCCAGCTGGGTGAGGAGCTTGGCCTTTCGAACGCCGAACGCCGTCTCGCGGCGCGCGACGTTTCGGACACCGGACTCTGGCCGCAGGCCGTCGTCGCCGACCAGGCCAGCATCCCGTTCGAAGTCCCGGCGTCGGCCTTCGACCGCGAGTTCTGGATGGCGGTTGAGCAGCCGATCGCTTCGAAGTGAGTGCCGCGGCGCGCCCGCCGGCCATCGGGTCGGCGGGCGTCGCCGAGACTCGCAGTCGGTGGAGGCGATCTTCCGAGTCCGAGATGACGATGCGTGGAGGCTGGTTGGCATGGCCGAGGACCGAGACTCGATGGCGTCAGCGCTCCTCGAGTCGCTCGGCGAGGAGGAGTTGCTCTCCGTCGTCGCCGGCGGGCTTCAGGCTGTCCCCGAGGGCGAGCGCTGGTCGGCCGACGGCGTGGTCTCCGCGACGCTCGTGGGCTCTCTGGTGCGGACCATCCTCGCGCGCTCGTTTCCGGCGCTGCGCGGCAACTCGGAACTCGACGCCCTCGAGCGCGACGTGACCGAGGCGATCATGGCCCACGAGTCATCGATGCATCGGCTCAACCGGCTGGGCGCGACGCTGCGCTCGCGCGCGGCCAAGTCGCGCCGGGGGCGGTCGTGAGCCGCGGGCGCGGGCGCGAGGAGTCGGAGCCCGAGACGGTCTCGCTCCCCGAGGTCGCGCTTGCGACCGCGGCGTCGGACAACCAGATCGCCGCACTCCTCGGCCTCGTCCACGGAATCGCGCGCGAGGTGCATCGCCGGCTCAACGGCCGCATCGAACTCGATGAACTGGTCTCTGAGGGATATCTCGCGCTCGTGCAGTGCAAGGGGCGACACGACCCGTCGCAGGGAGCGTCGCTCGCGACCTTCGCCTATCGCCGCATCGAGGGTGCGATGCTCGACCATGCCCGC
>JBIKWD010000294.1:0-3186 GCA_044356505.1 Phycisphaerales bacterium | reverse complement strand
GACGACGCCGTTCCCCGGCTACACGCACCTCCAGCGCGCGCAGCCGATCCTGTTCGCGCACTGGTGCCTCGCGTACGTCGAGATGTTCCGCCGCGACCTCGAGCGGCTGTCCGACGCGCTCAAGCGCGTGCGCTCGTCGCCGCTCGGCTCAGGGGCGCTCGCGGGCACCGCGTATCCGATCGACCGCGAGCAGCTTGCGAAGGACCTCGGCTTCCGCGCGCCGACCGCGAACTCGCTCGACGCCGTCAGCGACCGCGACTTCGTGATCGAGACGCTGTCGGCGTGCGCGCTGTGCGCGGTGCACCTCTCGCGCTTCGCAGAGGACCTCATCTTCTACTCGACGAGCGAGGCCTCGCTGATCGAGCTCCCCGATGCGTTCACGTCGGGCAGCTCGCTCATGCCGCAGAAGAAGAACCCCGATGCGCTCGAGCTCTTCCGCGGGAAGACGGGCCGCCAGGTCGGCAACCTCGTGACGCTCCTCGTCACGGTGAAGGGCCTGCCGATGGCCTACAACAAGGACCTGCAGGAAGACAAGGAGCCGCTCTTCGACTCGATGCGGCACCTGTCGATGTGCCTGCGCGTGCTGCCGCCGATGGTGGCGGGCATCAAGGTGAACCGCGAGAACGCGCTCGTCGCGGCCGCCGAGGGCTACACGAACGCGACCGACCTCGCCGACTACCTCGTGCGGCTCGGCGTCCCCTTCCGCGAGGCGCATCACCAGGCGGGCCGCCTCGTGCGCAAGGCGATCGAGGCGCATTCCGCGCTCGAAGAACTGCCGATCGAGGTGATCCGCGAGCAGGCGCCGCGCGCGAACAGCGACGTCTACACCCAGCTCACCGTCAGCGCCACGCTCGAGAAGCGCGGCGTCACCGGCGGCACGGGGCCGAGGGCGGTCGAAAGCGCGATCGAGCGCGTGCGGCGCATGCTGCGCGAGCGCGCGGTGCCTGCGGGTTCGGGCGAGGTCGAGTTCCGTCAGGCGCGCATGGACGACCTCGACGCGATCGTGCATCTCGTCGACTACTGGGCGCAGCATGGCGAGAACCTGCCGCGCTCGCGCGAGGACATCATGAAGGCGATCCTCGACTTCGGCGTCGCCGTCGTCGACGGCCGCGTCGTCGGCTGCGCGGCGCTCTGGATCTACAACCCCGACCTTGCGGAGATCCGCTCGCTCGGCATCCACACCGAGTTCCAGGGCCGCGGCATCGGCCAGGGCCTCGTGCGGCACTTCCAGCAGGTCGCGGGGCAGCTCCACATCGACCGGCTGTTCGTGCTCACCCGCGCGCCCGAGTTCTTCGAGAAGGTCGGCTTCCGTCGCGTCTCGATCAACTCGCTGCCCGAGAAGGTCCTCAAGGACTGCTCGAACTGCCCGAAGAACGCGAACTGCGACGAGATCGCGCTCGTCCACGACACCGTGTTGCCAGAGGCCAACGGCGACGGAAGGTGACGAGAATCCGATGACACACCCGCACGCCGACTCCTTCGCGGCCGGACGCATCGTCGCCGCCACGCACCACTGGCCCCGCGGGTTCCGTGCGGCGGTCGGCGCGGCGGCGATCAAGAAGCACGGCCGCGACGACCTCGCGCTCCTCGCGATGCCCGAGGGCGCGACGGCGGCGGCGATCTTCACGCGCAACCTCTTCGCGGCTGCGCCGATCGAGCTGTCGCGGCGCCACCTCAAGGATTCGCGCGGCCACGCGTCGGCGCTCGTCCTGAACTCGGGCTGCGCCAACGCTGCGACGGGCCCGCGTGGGCTGGCGAACGCGCAGGAGATGGTCGACGCGGTGTCGCTCGCGCTCGGTTGCGCCACCGAGTCGGTGTTCGTCAACTCGACGGGCGTCATCGGCGTCCAGCTGCCGATGGAGCGGATCGCGCCTGTCATCCCGAAGATGGCAGCGGGCATCGCCGAGGCGCTCGACGCGGGACCGCTCGAGCCGTTTGCGCGTGCGATCATGACGACCGACACCAAGCCGAAGATGAGCGCGCGGCGCGTCGAGCTCGACGGCGGCCGTACCGTGCATGTCGCGGGCGTCGCCAAGGGCGCGGGCATGATCCGCCCCGACATGGCCACGATGATCTCGGTGCTTGCGACCGACGCGGCGGTCGAGCCGAAGGTGCTCGACCGCATCCTGCGCCACGCGGCCGATGCGAGCTACCACCGCATCTCGGTCGACGGCGACACGAGCACGAACGACTCGGTCTTCGCGTTCGCGTCGGGCATTGCAGGCGCGTGCGACGAGATCCTCCTCGCGCGCGCGTTCCGCGAGGTGGCGTGCGATCTTTCTAAGATGATCGTGTGCGACGGCGAGGGCTTCGAGCGCTCGCTCTCGGTGCGCGTCACGGCGGCGGCGACGAGGGCCGATGCGCTGAAGGTCGCGGAGACCGTCGCGTCGAGCCTGCTCGTGCGCACCGCCGTCACGGGCGGTGACCCGAACTGGGGCCGTATCGTGGCCGCAGCCGGCCGCGCGGGCGTCGCGTTCCGCGCGGGCGACCTCGAGCTGCGCGTCGGGGGGATCCTGATCTTCCGCGACGGCGAGCCATGCCCTGCCGACAAGACTGCGGTGCGCGCCGCGTTCAACGGCTCGCATGTCGCGGTCGAGATCTCGCTTGGCGCCACCGACGGCGCCGCCGCCGAGATCAACTCCGACGAGTTCCTCAGCTGCGGGCTGACGACCGAGTATGTGCGGCTGAACGCCGATTACACGACGTGATTGGAGCGGTCGCGGCTGCGGCCGCTTGCTCTGGTGCTGGGGAAAGGGTGCCTGGCACCTTGGCCTTTGCTCGTGCATGAAGCACACGGCCGGGTGCCAGGCACCTTGTGCGGCAGTCTAGGTGTACGTCACGGTCGCGCTGCGACCGTGACGTACACCTAGAACTGCCGCAGAAACCGCGCGTCGTTCTCAAACAGGAGCCGGATGTCGCCGATCCCGTACTTGCGCATCGCGACGCGCTCGATGCCGAGGCCGAAGGCGAAGCCCGTCCACTCCTCGGGGTCGATGCCGACCGACTTGAAGACGTTCGGGTCGACCATGCCGCAGCCGCCGAGTTCGATCCAGCGCCACTCGGGCACGCCGTTCTTCATCACGCGCATCTTCATGTCGAGCTCCGCGCTCGGCTCGGTGAACGGGAAGAAGCTCGGGCGCAGGCGAATCTCGGCCTCGGGACCGAAGAACGCCTTCGCGAACTGGA
>JBIKWD010000293.1:0-3200 GCA_044356505.1 Phycisphaerales bacterium | reverse complement strand
AGGAGCCGCCGCAGATAGCCGAGCAGGAAGTCGATGTTGAGGCTGCGCTCGTGCGCCTCGTCGACGATGATCGTGTCGTAGGCGTCGAGCCGCGGATCGCCGCGCGTCTCCGCAAGCAGCATGCCGTCGGTCAGCACCTTGACAAGCGTGTCGCGGCCCGTTTCGTCTCCGAAGCGCACCTTGACGCCGACGACGCCGCCGGGCTTCACGCCGAGTTCCTCCGCGATGCGCCGGCCGATGCTCCGCGCGGCGATCCGCCGCGGCTGGGTGTGGCCGATCCGCCCGAGGACGCCGCGGCCGAGCTCGAGGCACAGCTTCGGCAGCTGCGTGCTCTTGCCCGAACCCGTCTCGCCGGCGACGACGACGACCTGGTGCGCGCCGATCGCGGCCCGCAGCGACTCGAGGGCCGCCGTCACCGGGAGCTCGGGGGGATAGCCGACCGCCGGAACGAGGGTTCGTCGACGTGCGAGTTCCTCGGCGCTTCGGCGGACGCCCTTCTCGACCGCAGCCAACGCACGGAGGTCCGGCGCGCCGGCATCGCGGGCGCGCTTCTCGAGTCCGCCGATCCGCGCGCGGAGCTCGCGCCGGTCCGCCGGCATCACGCCTTCAAGCTGCGAGAGCAGCTGCCTGATCGGTTCGGGAAGCGAGGACACGGACGCGCGACGATAGCCGAGAGGACGCGCCCCGAACGAGGGACGCACCGCCTCAGGCGGCGAAGCGCCTCTGACGGAAGCCAAAATGCATTCGACCCCCTTTCGGGGGTCGAGATGCAGCCAATCAGTGGACCATACAGGACTTGAACCTGTGACCTTCTCCGTGTCATGGAGACGCGCTAGCCAACTGCGCCAATGGTCCGCGGTCGGGGAGTATAGCCCAGTTCGGGGTCCGCGCAAGTCACGCGCGGGCCGTCTACTTGAGCCCTGCGGCCCACGCGAGGCAGCGGTCGATGCGGGCGAGCGCCGAATCGCGGCCGACGAGGACGAGGGTGTCCCAGATCGGCGGGCTGACCGTGCCGCCCGAGACGCCGATTCGCAGCGGCTGTGCGACCGCGCCGATCTTGCCGGCGGCGTGTTCCGCCGCATACGCGTTGGCTGCGGCCTCGAGCGCGGGCTGCGACCACTCGGACAAGCCCGCGAGGACACCGCGCATCGCACGCAGGTGGTCAAGGCCCGACTTCGATCCATCGGCCGGCGCAGCGCCGACGCCGAGCGCCTTGCGGACGTTCTTGTCGTCGCTGAACGCGAGCGCCTCGTCGGCCGCGAGCAGGAAGCCGTTCGAGCGGAACGGGTCGTCGAGCGTCTTCGAGCGCTCCTGGCATGCCTTCATCAGGAGCGCGAACTTCTCGTCTCCGAGCTTCGCGAGGTACTCGGGGCGATACTGCACGGCGTGCGCATGGCAGCGCCGCGCGAAGTCGTCGGGCGGCATGCCCGTGATCGCGTCGGTGTTGAACGCGAGAAGCTTGACCCGGTCGAACTTCGCCGGCGTCTTCATCACGCGGTCGAGGCCGAAGCGCTGCTTCAGGAACCCGTTGTCGAACTTCTCGATGTCGTGTCCCGGGCTCCATCCGTTGAGCGCGAGGAAGTTGCAGATCACCTCGGGCAGATACCCCGAGCGGCGGAAGTCGTCGACGTTGATCTCGGGCAGGCTGACCTTGAGCGCCTCCGCGAGACGGATCGCGCCGTCGAGGTCGAGCTGCACGTTCTCGTCGCCAAGCCACTTCGCCCACTCCTCGGCGGTCACCGTGCCGGCGGGCGGCGCGGCAAGCGCCTTCTCCTTCACGGCCTTGCGGAGGACCTTGTCCTTGTCGCGCTTCGACATCTTCGAATCGTCGGGATTCTTGATGATCGAGAGGTGCCCGTAGGTCGGCCGGCGGAATCCGAGCGCGTCCTGCAGCACCATGTGCTTCGCTGTGTTCGTGAAGTGCTCCTGGGCACGCAGCACGTGCGTCACGCCCATCAGCTCGTCGTCGACCACGACCGCGAAGTGGTAGGTCGGGAAGCCGTCCTTCTTGCGGATCACGAAGTCGTCGACCTCGCCGGCCGGAAGCGTCGCGTCGCCGAGCACCTCGTCGTTGATCGTGATCGCGACCTGCGGCGTGCGGAAACGGACGACGGGAACCCGCCCCTCGGCGAGGTAGCGCGCGCGGTCTTCCGAGGAAACCTCGCCGCGGAAGCGGTATCGGAAGGCCTCCTTGCGCGCGGTCGCCTCCCTGCGCATCGCCTCGAGTTCCTCGGGCGAATCCCACGCTTCGTAGGCCTTCCCCTCCGCCAACAGCTTCTCGGTGTAGCGCGCGTAGATCGCCAGCCGCTCGCTCTGGAAGTAGCTTCCGTTCGGCCCGCCTCCGACGACCGTGCCGTCGGGCGCCCTGTATTCGGGGCCCTCGTCCCAGCGGATCCCGAGCCAGTCGAGGTCTTTCAGGAACCCGACGCTCGCGGCGTCGGACGAGCGCTTCTGGTCGGTGTCCTCGATGCGGATGAGGAACTTGCCGCCGCGTCCCTTCGCGAAGGCCCAGCAGAAGAGCGCCGTGCGGGCGCCTCCCACGTGAAGATGGCCCGAAGGACTCGGTGCGAAGCGCGTGACGGGCTGGATGTCGGGGGCGTTGGTCATGGCGTCGTCCGCCGCGGCGTTTCCGCGGGGCGGGCAGGGTAGCGCAAGCGGGAAAGCCGATGGAGGAAATCGCGTTCCACATCGCGTTCCACCTTGAATTCCGTTGACTTCACCCGAGAAGCGGTCACCATGGACGGTCGGCCGCGTGCGAGGGCTTCGGCTCTTCTGCACGCCCCCGCCGCACTCCATGACCGCGCGCCTCGGCATCCTCTCCGACACCCACGGCGACGCCGCACGCGCCCGGAAGGCCATCGCGCTGCTGCAGGCGCGCGGCGCAACCCGCTTCATCCATCTCGGAGACGTCGGCTGCGAGACGGTGCTCGACCAGCTGGCCGGCATCCATGCGACGATCGTGTTCGGAAACTGCGACGACGCGGCGCGCATGCGCCGGTACGCCGAGTTCCTTGGGATCGAGGTCGCGCATCCCGCGGGAATCATCGAGGTGAAGACGGGCGGGCGCGCGACCTGTGTCGGCATCACCCACGGCCACATCCTCGACGAGTTCGACCGCCTCATGGAGGCCGAAGTGGACGTCCTCCTGCATGGCCACACCCATGTCGCGCGCGACGAGATGGTCGGCCCGACGCGGGTGA
>JBIKWD010000104.1:0-11228 GCA_044356505.1 Phycisphaerales bacterium | reverse complement strand
AGGAACTCGGCCTGCATCCTTGAGCGGTCGCCGCTGCGGCGGCTCCCTCTGGCGGTCTGGCCTTGGAGTGAATCCAAGGCCAGCCTGGTGCGCTCAGCTTGAGCGGTCGCCGCTGCGGCGGCCCGCGCACCTCACGCCTTGTCGAGCTCGACGAACTCCACGCCCGCCTCCGCGAGCAGCTCGCGCGACTTCGCGAAGTTCGCCTCCCAGTGCTCGTCGCCCTTGCCCGAGCGGTAGGTCACGACGCGCACGATCCCCGACTGGATGATCGACAGCGTGCAGTGCACGCACGGCGCGAAGCTCGTGTAGATGGTCGAGCCGACGGGCGACACGCCGTTGCGGGCGCACTGGATGATCGCGTTCATCTCCGCGTGGCAGATCAAGTCGTACTTCACGGGCCGCTCGAGCCGTTCGGGCCTGTCCTCGATCCCGCGGGGAAGTCCGTTGAACCCGGTCGCGACGATCTGCCGCGACTGGCTGACGATGACCGCGCCGACCCCGCGCGACGGGTCCTTCGACCACGCCGCGATCGTATCGCTCAGGTTGAGGAATCGGCGGTCCCACTTCAGGGCGCGTTGCGGATCGTGCATGCCGCGAATGTAGCGCAGGCCCGTCGGGCGCACGTCGGCGGCGCGGGCAGGTCCACCGGTTATCCATGCGTCGAAACCCATCGGATTCTGAGACAACACCCGCATGGAAGCCATTGGCGGCGGCTTGAACGACGACTGCTCCGATCTCGCGGCGCTCGATGCGGGCGATCCGGACGCGGGCAGACGGCTCTACGACCGGCATGCGCCCCTCGTCTTCGCGATCTGTCGCGAGGAAGTCGGGCCGCGCGCGCGGGAAGACGCAGAGGACGCCGCACAGGAGACCTTCCTGCGCGCCTTCCGGATGCGTGGCCGTCTGACCGACTGCACGGGTTTCCGATCGTGGCTCTGCACCATCGCGCGGCTTGTCTGCAAGGAACGCCGCACCGCGCGCGCAAAGGAGCGCCGCGACGTCGGCTACGGACTTGGAGCTTCGCGCGGCGCATCGGCAGGCGTCGCGCGCGCAGGAGCCGAACGCATGTCGGACCACACCGCCAACGAACTTCTTGCCCGACAAGGCGGCGCAGCGCCGTCTGCGCCTCTCGAGGAGCGCGAGACGCTTGCAGACCTCGGCCGCGCAATCGACGCGCTGCCCGAGGATCTTCGCGTCGCGCTCCACATCTTCTACATCGAACGCGATCCCGTCTCGGTCGCCAAGGAAGCGCTCGGCATCTCCCGCGCGCAGTTCTACCGCCTCGTCGCAGAGGCGCGAAACCTGATCGCAGCGCGCCTGACGCAAGGGGACATGAAGCCATGACCGGTTCTTCGCACGACAACCGCGACCACAACCGCGACCACAACCGCGACCACAACCGCGACCACAACCGCGACCACAACCGCGACCACAACCGCGACCACAACCGCGACCACAACCACGACCACAACCACGACCACAACCACGCCGACGCGCACGGCGAGGTGCCGGGCATTCCCGCTGGCGACCGGCTCGATTCGCTGCTCCGCGCATGGCACGACGAGAACACGGCCGCCGCGCGCGCCAAGCGCGACGAGATCCTGCGCCGCATCGCCGCGCAGGAAGCCGCGCGCCGCAAGCCGCGTCCCGCGTTCATCGAGGTGATCGCGCGCATCGGCGCCGGGCGGCTCGCCGCCGCCGCGCTCTTCGTGGTGGCGACCGCGCTCTTCCTCTCGCTCTTCATCGGACCGATCGGCTCGAAGGAAGCGTTCGCCGACGACCGCATCATGCAGGTCGCCGAAGGCGGCGTGCTCGAGGCGATCGACGCCGCCGGCAATCCGCTCGGCGCCTGTCCGCTGCGCAACACCGATGTGTCGGTCGAGATCAGCGGTCCGTTCGCCCGCACGGTCGTCGAGCAGACCTACACGAACCCGTTCCCGCGCACCATCGAGGCCGTCTACACCTTCCCGCTCTCGAACCGCGCCGCGGTCGATCGCCTGACCATGATCGTGCGCGGCCCGTCCGGCGAGAAGATCGTCGAGGGCGAGGTCAAGGAGCGGTCGGTCGCGAGGGCGATCTACGAGGAGGCGCGCGAATCTGGCTACGTCGCGAGCCTGCTCGAGCAGGAGCGGCCGAACATCTTCACGCAGTCGGTCGCCAACATCGAGCCTGGCGCGACGGTCGTCGTGCGCATCGCCACCATCGAGATGGTCGAGCGCAAGGACGGCGTCGCGCAGTACGCGTTCCCGATGGTCGTCGGGCCGCGCTACATCCCGGGCAAGAACACGCTCGCTGCGAACGCCATGCCGAAGCTTCCCGAAGGCTGGACCGTGCGCGAAGGCCTCGTGCTGCGCGGACCCGCGCGCATCGAGACCGAAGCCGGCGCCGGCGTCTCGGGCCAGCGGCTCGATAGGATGCTGCTCGAGGCGATCCCGATCGCCGCCTCGAACGCGCTGGCGGTCGACACGCTGCTCTCCTACGGCGACTCGTTCCGGTTCTTCGCGCGCTACGCAAACGGCGGCGCTGAAATCGGCATGTTCTCGCCGACCACATCGATCGGCGAGGTGAACGGCCGCTTCTTCTTGGTGACCGCTGCGGCGCAGGGCGTGCAGTCGGGCACCGGGTTCGCGAACCCGACCGACCAGGTTCCCGATGCGGACAAGATCACCCCGATGCCGACGCGCCCCGAGATGCGCGCCGGGCACGACATCTCGGTCAAGGTGTCGATCGACACCGGCGGCGCGCCCGTCGGATCGATCGAAAGCGTCCAGCACGAGGTGCGCGTCGCCGACGCGTCGCCGTCCCGCCGCGTGATCTCGCTCGTCGACCGGAAGACGATCCCGAACCGCGACTTCATCCTGCGCTGGCAGACCGGCGCGGCGGACGTCGAGCCCGGGTTCTTCGCCCACACATCCGATTCGCCCGACGCCGACGCCAAGGGCGGCTTCTTCGCGCTCATGGTCGAGCCGCCGGCGCGCATCGCGCCCGCGCAGATCCGTCCGCGCGAACTCGTGTTCGTGCTCGATGTCTCGGGCTCGATGAACGGATTCCCGATCGAGAAGTCGAAGGAGCTCGCGCGGAAGGCGATCGCGCGCATGCGGCCGAACGACACGTTCAACATCATCACGTTCGCGGGCAACACGGCCGTCCTCTGGCCGGAGCCGAAGCCTGCGACCGCGGAGAACATCGCGGCCGCCGATGGCTTCATCGCCGGCACCAGCGGCGGCGGCGGCACCGAGATGATGACCGCGATCAACGCGGCGCTCGTCCAGCCCGGGCGCAGCGCGCTCGACCCTGCAAAGCTGCTCGCGCTTCCGGCAGATGGCCGCGGCGCCACCATCGCCGTGGCCGCCGGACGCATGTCGCCCGAAGGCGCGCGCTGGAAGATCGACGCCGGCCTCGGTTCGGACGGCGCGTCGCGCAACGTGGTCGCCGAGATTCCCGTCGTCCTTCCCGAGAACCCGAAGCGTCTCGCCATCCTGCTTGACGGCGCATGGACCACGAAGGACGGCGAACGCGTCTTCGTCGTGCGCACCGCCCGCTTCGAGGACGCGAACGCGCGCACGCGGCTCGTCTTCTTCCTCACCGACGGCTACATCGGCAACGACCAGGCCGTGGTGCAGGCCGTGCGCGACAACGCCCGCGCCTCGCGCGTCTACAGCTTCGGAGTCGGCACGTCGGTCAACCGCTTCCTCCTCGACGAGATGGCGCGCGCGGGACGCGGCGTGTGCGAGGTCGTCACGCTTGCGGAGGATGCCGACGCCGTCGTCGAGCGCCTCGTGCGCCGCATCGATGCGCCGGTACTGACCGATCTCGAGATCGACATCGATCCGGCGCTCGGTATCCGCGAGCTCCTGCCGTCGGCGGACGGACTGCCCGACCTGCACGACGTCGAGCCGCTCGTCCTCATCGGGCGCTACGACCGCGCCGCGCGCGGATCGATCACGCTGCGCGGGCGCACCGGCGCAGGCCAGTGGGAACGCACGATCTCGGTCGAGCTCCCCGAGCGCGAGGATCGCCACGACGTGGTTCCGGCGCTGTGGGCGCGCGCGAAGGTCGATGCGCTGCTCGCACCGAAGCTCGCGGTGGTCGAGAGCGGTTCGCTCGATGCGCCGACGCGCCGCGCGGTCATCCGGCTCGGCGAGGCGTTCCGCATCATGACTCCGTACACGAGCTTCATCGCGGTCGAGAAGAGCCGCGTCGTGGTCGGCGGCAAGCCGATGCTCGTCGCGGTGCCGGTCGAGCTCCCTTCGGGCACGAACTGGAACGGCTTCTTCGGCGAGGACATGGATGCCGCGGGAGTGATCGCCGCGGAGGTGCGCGGCGGGCGCCGCGCCGACGGAGCGGTGGTGGAGTTTGGCCGCGAGTTCACCCGGGTCGCGGTCGAGCGCGGCATCGTGCCTGCAGCGCCGCGGGAATGGGAGTCCATGTCGATGGATTTGCTGGAAGCGGCACCGCCGCCCGTCGCGGCTGCCGCCGCCCCGGCGCTGGTCACGCCGCCGGGCAGCGGTGCGTCGCAGCCGACGAAGACCGACGAGAAGGCCGAGGTCACGAGCAGGTTCATGCGTCTTGAAGCCCCGCGGGAACCAGGCGGCTCGGGGTTCTCCGGATCACCGTCGAGCAATTCGAAGCGACTTGTGACGGCAGCCGCACCGAAGCCCGCGTCGGGCCAGATGGGAGGCGTGCCTGGTCGGCGCCTGCTCGATCGAGCAGCGACGAACAGCACGGCTGCGCCCGCCATTCGCGGCGGCCTCGGTGCGGCTACCGAGGCGGGCAGCGGTGGCGTGGCGACGGACTCGGTGGAGACAGCACCCCAGGCGGTGATGCCGACCAACCTTGCCGGGAAGGCCAGCGAACCGATTCTCGACGCGGCGCTGCGCGACAGCCTCGTGCGCATCCTCGACCGCCGGCTCGTGATCGTGGCGCTCGCCGCCATTCTCGGCGAGAACGCGCGGATTCCCGCGATCGCCGCCGAACTCGATCTGCCGCTCGACAACGGTCTTCTGCAGGTGGCGATGAAGGTCGCGAGGACCGACGGGAAGATTCCCCAGGGTCTTCTCGACGCCCTTCGCGGCGTCGGCTGCACGGTGTCCGCCGAGGACGCAGCACGCGGCCTTGTGGTCGTCCAGATGCCGCCGTCGGCGCTGCCGGCGCTCGTGCGCGTCGACGGCGTCCTGCGGGTCGAGCCGTGTCCATAAACCCGCATTGTGCGCCGATCTTCGCGCATTTCTCTGGCTTTTGCGTTTGGCAATCCGATGATTGAAGCGTGACGAGTTTCGGTCCCAACCCGATTCATCAGTTGCCTGGCGCGATCCAGTCGTCGTTCATCGCCCAGCACGCGACCGCTCCGAAGCCGCGCGAGAAGACAAAGCCGCAGGAAGGCGAAGCGCCGCGCGTCCGCGCCAAGGACGAGGTGACGATCGCCGATCCGGTGAAGGGCGACGAGATCGATCCGAAGCCCAACGCCGTCGAGGAGTGGAAGCACCGGCGGCCGCGCGACAAGCGTCGCGAACACGCGCCCGAGGCCGAGAAGCCGCGCACCGAAGGCGACGGCGAGAAGCGACTCGACATCCGCGCGTGATGGAGTGCTGGCAACGCACGTCGAACTTGCGATCGAAAGCGCTTGCGATCGAAGGCGCTTGCGATCGAAGGCGCTTGCGATCGAAGGCGCTTGCGATCGAAGCACCAGAGGAAGCCGCCGCAGCGGCGACCGCAAAATACACGACCGCTCAGGAATGCGACGCCTGCACCCCGAGCGTCCTGTAGATCCGCTTCGTCGCGTCGGTCTTGTTGAGCGTGTAGAAGTGGATGCCCGCGACGTCGTTGTCGAGGAGGTCGCGGCACTGCTCGGTCGCCCAGTGGATGCCGGCGTTCTCGATCGCCTCTGCGTTTCCCTTGCAGCGCGCGATCGCCTTGAGGAGCGGCGCGGGGAAGCGTGTGCCCGCGGCGAGGTCGGCCATGCGCTTGAGGCCGCCTGCGCTCGTGACCGGCATGATGCCGGCGACGATCGGCGCCTTGACGCCCGCGAGCTCGCAGCGCGCGCGCCAGTCGTGGAACGCGTTGTTGTCGAAGAAGAGCTGCGTCACGATGTAGTCGGCGCCCTCGTCGCACTTCGCCTTCAGGTGATCGAGCTGGACGAGGGTGTTCGGCGTCTCGGGATGACCCTCGGGGAAGCCGGCGACGCCGATACCGAAGCCGCGGCCGCCGTTCACGCCGAGGCGCTCGCCTTCCTTCTTGATGAAGCGGACGAGATCGGCCGCGTGGCGGAAGTCGCCGAGCGCGAGGATGCGGGCGCCCGCGGGCGGGTCGCCGCGCAGCGCGAGCACGGTGCCGACGCCGTTCGCGGCGTAGAGCTCGAGGATCGAGCGGATCTCGTCCTTCGTGTGGCCGAAGCAGGTGAGGTGCGGAACGGGCTCGAGCTTCGTCTCGCGCCGGAGCCTGACCACCAGCGCGTGGGTGTTGTCCCGCGTCGAGCCGCCCGCGCCGTAGGTCACCGACACGAAGCTCGGCGCCAGGGGCTCGAACTCAGCGATCGAGCGGTAGAGCGACTCCCAGCCCGAGTCGGTCTTCGGCGGGAAGAACTCGAAGCTGAGCGAGGTCGCGTCTCGGGCGAGGACGTCCGCGATGTGCATGCGAGGGAGGGTAGCCGAGCGGGGGGAGGGCGTACCATGTCGCTCCGTGGCCAGTCGCCGCAACATCCCCAAGCCGGCCGCCCGTCGGCTGAGCCTCTACCTTCGCGAACTCTCGAGCCGCCTCGAGTCGGGCGAGGAGACGGTGAGCTCGAAGGCGCTCGGGCGCTCGCTTGGGTTGACCGACGCGCAGGTCCGCAAGGACCTCGCCCTCTTCGGGCAGTTCGGGCATCCCGGCCGCGGGTACGCCGTTCCCGAGCTGGTGACGTCCCTCCGTCGCATCATGGGCCGGGACCGCGAGTGGCGTGCCTGCCTGGTGGGCGCCGGCAACATCGGCCGCGCGCTCATCAGCTACGACCGCTTCCGCCGCGAGGGCTTCCGCATCGCCGCTGTCTTCGACGCCGATCCGGCAGCCGCCGGGAGGGATGTCGGCGGGGGGCTCAGGATCCGCAAGATGTCCGACCTCCCCGCGGTCGTCGCGGAACTCGGGATCACGATCGGCGTCATCGCGGTTCCCCGCGAGGCGGCCCAGCAGGTCGCCGACGCGCTGGTGGCCGCAGGTGTGAAGGGCATCCTCAACTTCGCCCCTCGCCGGATCGAGGTCCGCGAGGGGATCGCCATCATGAGCGTCGACTTCACGGTCGCGCTCGAGCAGATCGCTTTCCAGATCGCCTTCGGGACCGATTCCGGAGGCGCCGACGGCGAAGCGGACGACGAGGCGCCAGAGGACGCCGAGGCGCCGACCCGAGGGTAGGTTCCACGCCGTACACTCGCCGCACCATGGCTTCCAGCGATGCCACACTCTTCCGATGCGTCCCCGCCGTGCTCGCGACGGCCAGCGTCGTGCTTCTCGCCGGCTGCGGCGGCAAGGCGCTCGCGCCCACCGCATCCGACGCGCTGCGCGCGGAACTGGCCGTCCGCACCCAGGAGCGTGACGAGGCCCGGGTTCGCGCCGCCGAACTCGATGCGAAGCTCCGATCGCTGACCGCCGAGCAGAACGCGCGGATCGACCCCGAGGTCGCCGAGGCGATGCCCGCGCTCGCGACCGTCGCGCTTTCGTCGCTTTCGACCGCCCGTCTGTCGGCCCCGGCCAAGGCCGGCCTGGCGCTCGTCATCGCGTCGTCGGACGGCCTCGGCCGCCCGCTCCAGCTGACCGGCACCGTCCGCGCGAGCATCGCGGCGCTTGTCCCAGGCCGCGATCCGATCCCCGCCGGGTCGGTCACGCTTGGCCCGAAGGCGTTGCGCGACTGCTATCGGAGCGGCTTCATGGGCACCCACTACACGATCGAGCTTCCTGTCGAGTGGGACGGCGCCGAACCCGCGCGGGGGCTCTCCGTGGCCGGCGAGTTCGTCGACGGCGTGACGGGCAAGACCTATCCCTTCCTCGGCACCGTCCCTGTCGTTCCTGCGAGGCCGACCGCCGCCGCCACGGATTCTTCGCGGTAGGATCACGCCATGACCTGTGCGTCCTCCGCGCCTTCGACACGATCTGCAGCCCGCTCCACCGGCCGTACGGCCGCGACGGTCGGCGTGCTCGGCGCGCTCTTCTGCGCGCTCTCGGGACTGACCGGTTGCCAGCGCGCGCTCTTCCCCGCGGATCTGCCGCGCACCCAGTTCGAGACCTACGACAAGATGCGCCAGCGCTACGTTCCGCTCGAGGAACCCGACGTGTTCGGCACTCCGCAGCCTGCGCTGCGCGCGCGTCTTGGGCAGCAAAACTGACGGCGAACTCCTTCGTGGAGAGACGGTCCGACGAGCGTCGATGAGACGATCGCGAGACGATCGCGAGACGATCGCGCGATGCGTCGTCGAAATCCTGCAGAGGTTTCGGCGCTTCGGCCGATTTCCGCTATCGTCCCCGACCCTCAGCCTGCACCCGAAGGAATCGCGCCTTGGCACGGAAGTCCCAGACGAAGTCGAACTCGCGTTCAGCCTCCAGTGGGAAGTCCGGCGCACGCAAGGTGCACCCGAAGCGGACGGGAATCGTGTGGGGCGTCTTCGTCGGCGCCATGACTTTCGCGGGCGGCGTCCTGATGCTCGGCGAAGGCTGGCAGGGGATTCCCGCGGTGCGCGTCACCGCGCGCAACGTGCCGCAACCGCGCGTCACGATCGAACCGAGCCGCTGGCAGGCGATCGTCATCCACCACAGCGCCACCGCGGCCGGAACGGTCTCCGAGATCACGCGCCAGCACGAGGCGTGGGGCCTTCCGTCGCTCGGCTACCACTTCGTGATCGGCAACGGCAACGGCGAGCCCGACGGGTCGCTTGCGATCGGACCGCGCTGGTACTCGCAGGAAGCGGGCGCGCATGTCGCTGCGCGGCCGGCGGGTGCCACGCCCGATGCGGCGTGGTTCAACCAGAACGCGATCGGCATCTGCCTCGTCGGCAACGGCGAACGCCGCGAGTTCACCGACGCGCAGATGAAGGCCCTCGTCGCGCTCGTCAAGGACCTGCAGCAGACCTGCGGCATCCCCGACAGCGCGGTGGTGCTGCACTCGGACCTCGTCGAGGTCGCGAGCCCGGGCCGGTTCTTCCCGCGGGCGCAACTCGCGTTCGAACTGGCGAACTGAGCAGCGCCTATCCTGCGGGCTTGCCACGGTTTTCCGAACAGACGCTTCGATTGCATCTCGAGAGGCTTCGCGCCTATCCCGCGCCGAAGGCCGTGCTCTTCGATCTCGACGGAACGCTCGTCGATTCGGTCGAGGACATCTTCGTCGCGGTGAATGCGCTGATGCGCGAGCTCGGACTCGCCGCACGCTCGCGTGACGAGGTGACGACCTGGGTGGGAAACGGCGCGCGCGTGCTCGTCGAGCGCGCGATGGCGGGGCGCTTCGAGGGATTCGCAGGCTTCGACGACGCGGCCGCGCGCCACGCGGCCGCCGACGCCGCGATGCCGCGCTTCCGCGCGATCTACGAGAAGATCTGCGTCGACCACACCAAGCCGCTCGAGGGCGCGCGCGAGGCGCTCGCAGCCGCGCATGGCCTTGGCCTCGGCGTCGCGATCGTCACCAACAAGCCGCTCGCGCCGACCGAGCGCATCGTCGACGCGCTCGGCTGGCGGCCGTTCGTCGCGTGCGTGATCGGAGGCGACACGCTTCCCGTGCGCAAGCCTGATCCAGCGCCGCTCTTCGAGGCGCTGCGCCTGCTCGATGCGCGCCACGCGTGGATGGTGGGCGACAGCGCCAACGACGTCGGCGCCGCGCGCGCGGCGGGGATGCCAAGTCTCGTCGTCCGAGGGGGCTACAACCACGGCCGCCCCGTCGAGGAACTCGACCCTGCGCCCGACGTGATCCTCGACTCGCTTGCGCCGATTCCCGCGATGCTGCGGGAAATCTGTGCGTGATCCCGAATGTCCGTCGCGGGGATGCGTAGATGTTCTCCGGCGCGGCCAACCCCGCGCACACGGAGGCTCTCATGCTGGTAGTCCGAAAACGGGGCGCAAGCCTTGCTGCCCGAGGCGTTTCGCGTATCGACGTGCTCTTCGGTTCCTGTGCCGTGGCGGCGCTGACCTGCGTCGCGCTCACCATGCCCATGCGCGGCGGCGGCGGGCTCGACTCGCAGTACAAGCTCGCAGAGCTCGCGCAGGCGAACGACTGCTACGCGAACGACTTCGCGGGCAGGCAGTTCGGCGTGCTGCCCGCGACCGCGGGGCAGTACGGCGACGACTGCGTCGCCTTTAAGGTGCAGGCGTGGTGCCCGCAGCAGATGACGCTGGGGCAAGACGCCAATGGCGCGATCTGGGGATACTTCCTCGGCTCCGGAGGCTTCTGCAGCGGTTCCGTCAACGTTGGTAGCTGCGGCGTGTGGAGCTTCTACCGACCGATGAACTTCGCGGCGGCCGACGCTGCGACCGGCTCGTTCCGCCTTCCGAACGTCGACGGCTTCCGCTACTACCTCGCGAAGAACTTCTACTCGCCCGAGTTCTACGCAGAGGACGACCCCGCCTACGCGGGCGTCCCCGCGCTCTCGACCGCTGCGGGCGAGTTCACCTTTCCCGCGCCCGGGATTCCCGGCGGCTTCGCCAACTCGAGCTACTGCTACTCGCCCGCAGCGATGCTGAATCCGGGCGTCCTGCGCGCGAAGGCAGATGGCGGATTCCAGGCGCCCGCGTCGTTCGCCGACAGCTACCGATCGCCCGCCGTCTCGCAGTGCACGCACCCGTCGCTCAAGACGCGCATGAGCGAGTACGGCTGGTACCGCGGCGCGCCGAGCGCGGGCCTCGCCTTCAACGCCGGCCGCAAGAGCTCGCCCTACACGCTCTTCTTCGACGGCAGCGTGCAGACGGTGTCGATGGCGCACGCGGAGGCCGACGACATCATCGTGCGCGAATCGAGCAAGTCGGGCGACGGACTGTGGTCCGACGACACGCCCCTCGGCGCGAACGGCTGGCAGCCGACGGCGCCCGTCGACGGAGCACGCACGAGCTTCCACATCCTCACGACCGGCGGCATCCTCGGCCGCGACCTTCTCTCGCGCGACTGAAAGGAACCAAGCCATGAGGATCAAACCCATGAGGATCCAACCCATGCAGAACACACGAAGCAACTCCATGCGTCCCGCGCGCCGCGGCTTCACCGTCGCCGAGGCTGCCGCCGTCGC
>JBIKWD010000292.1:0-3216 GCA_044356505.1 Phycisphaerales bacterium | reverse complement strand
GCGAAGCCCGCCAGCCGCAAGGTCCGCATCCGCGCGATGAAGGGCCTGAACGAGAGCGTCTGATCGTCTTTGAGCGGTCGCCGCTGCGGCGGCTCGCGTCACCTAGGCGGTCGCCGCTGCGGCGGCTCCCTCTGGCGTAGACAACGCACAACGAACCACGCGCCGCGAGTCATCGCGGCGCGTGTTCGTTTTCGGGGCGGTCGCCGCTGCGGCGGCTACCTCTGGCGTGAACAACGCACAACGAACCACGCGCCGCGAGTCATCGCGGCGCGTGTTCGTGTTCGAGGGCGAAGCCCGAGCGTGGCGCGTGCGGGTCGACAGCCTAGATGGGTGCCACTACTTCTCGTAGCGCTGCGTTTGGTATCCATGGCGAGTCGACTCCGCACTACTGGAAGTAGTGGCACCCATTTTGGCTGTCGTATCGGGAGGTTCTGGGCTCGCGCCTTGCGCTCGATGCCGCGCTCACCCGATCGCGCGGCGCAGCGAGCCGCCGTGCGTGGCGAGCGTTCGCTCGGCCTCGGCGCGGGTCTCGCCGCGGGCGCGCATCACGAGCGCGATCTTGAGAAGCCCGCCCGCGGCCTCGAGCTGGGCGAACGCCTGCTCGCGCGTGTCGCGCGGGAAGAACTCGCGGTAGATGCGCAGCGCGCGGTCGACGAGCTTGTCGTTCGTCGCCGCAAGGTCGACCATGAGGTTTCCGTAGGTCTTTCCCAGCCGCACGAACGCGGCGGTCGTGATCGCGTTGAGCGCGATCTTCGTCGCGGTGCCTGCCTTCAGGCGCGTCGAGCCGGTCAGGATCTCGGCGCCGGTCGCGAGCACGATGCGGTGGTCGCAGAACGCAGGTTCCGCGTGCGGCGCGCAGGTCAGGAAGCCGGTCACGGCGCCGCGCGACTTCGCGAGGCGCAGCGCACCGAGCGCATACGGCGTCGTGCCGCCTGCGGCGATCCCGAGGAACGAGTCGCGCGCATCGAGCGACAGGCGCTCGAACTCGGCGGCGATCCCCTCCTCCTCGTCTTCGCGGCCCTCGCTCGACTTCCGCAGCGCGCCGTCGCCGCCCGCGATGATGCCGACGACCTGCGCGGGATCGCTCCGGAACGTCGGCGGGCACTCGCTTGCATCGAGGACGCCGAGGCGCCCGCTCGTGCCGGCGCCCGCGTAGACGAGCCGCCCGCCGCGCGCGAGCGAGGACGCGACCGCATCGGCGAAGCGCGCGATCGACTCCGACGCCGCCTCGACCGCGGCCACCGCCCGGCGCTGGTCGCGCGCAAGCAGCGTCACGAGTTGAGCCGTGTCGAGTTCATCGAGCGCAGCGGACTCCTCGTGGCGCTGCTCGGTGGCGACATGCGAGCGATCTGGCGGGAGCTTCACGACGCCGACTCCCCGGCGCCTGGCGCCTCGGACTCCGCGCCCTCCGGCTTCGCCTTCTTGCCCCAGTTCGGCGTCTCGGGCGAAAGCGCCTCGACGAGGAACGACCACTTGACGCTCTCGACCGCCGGGCTCCAGATCCCGTGGTCCGAGTTCGGGAAGAGCATCATCGAGAACGGACGGTTGAGCGACTGAAGCGCGTTCGCGAGCTCGAAGGTGTTGTTCGGATGAACGTTGTCGTCGAGCATGCCGTGCAGGAGAAGAAGCTTGCCCTTCAGCTTGCCCGCGTTCTTCACGCAGCTTCCGGCGTCGTAGCCCTCGGCGTTCTCCTGCGGCGTGCGCATGTAGCGCTCGGTGTAGATGGTGTCGTACTGCCGCCAGTCGGTCGGCGGCGCGGCGGCCACGCCCGCGTGGAACACGTCGCCCCGGCGGATCACGCCGATCGCGGCCATGTAGCCGCCGTAGCTGTGGCCGGTGATGCCGACGCGGGTTCCGTCGATGAAGGGACGCGTCGCCGCGAGATGCGCGACGGCCGCGGCCTGGTCGTCGATGTCGACCTGCCCGAGCTTGAGGTACGCGCCCGACTCGAACTTCTTGCCGCGGCCCGGCGTGCCGCGGTTGTCGACCGTGACGAGGATGAAGCCGAGGGCCGTACGGGGGTCGCCCGCGTCGAAGCGATCGGTCACGAGCCTGATCGTGGGGCCGCCGTAGGTGTCGACGACGACGGGGTACTTCTTCGTCGGGTCGAATGCGGGCGGATACGCGATGCGCCCGTAGAGATCGGTCTCGCCGTCGGCGGCCTTGCAGGTGAACAGCTCGCTCGGGGCGAGGCCGTGCGTGGCGAAGCCCTTGGTCGAGCCTTCCGCGAGCGTGGCCACGCGCGCCCCGCCGCTGCGCGCATAGACGTGCGTCTGACGCGGCACGGCGGTCGTCTCCGCGGTCGCGATCACGAAGTCCCCGCGCGGGGAGATCCGGTAGTTCGAGTGATGGAAGTCCTCGCCGGTCACCCGAACGCATCCGCTGCCGTCGAGCTTCGCGACGTGCAGCTGCTGCTGCACGGGCACGGCGCCGCTCCACGCCGTGAACCAGACTTCCCCGGCGTCCTCGTCGACGAGCACGATCGACTCGACCGGCCACTCGCCCTTCGTCACCGTCGCAAGGTGCGAGCCGTCGAGCGCACGCAGCTCGTAGTGCTTGAAGCCGGTCTTCTCGGTCTCCCAGAGGAAGCGCTTCCTGTCCTTCAGGAAGCGCATGAGCGGACGGTTCTCCTGCCACGTGTCCTGCCGCTCGGTGACGACGATGCGCGAGGAGCCCGTCTTCGGATCGGCGGCGAGCACGTCGAGAACGTCCTGCCGCCGCGGCGTGCGCGAGTAGAGAAGCTCGGAGCCGTCGGGAGTCCAGCGCACGTTGTAGACGTAGTACTCGGCGCCGGGCGTGGCGCCCGAAGCCTCGCTGAAGCTGTCGACCGCGACGGTCGACTTCGTCTCGAGGTCGTGAACGAGGAGCGACGCCGTGGGATTCTCGTCGCCCGGCTTCGGATACGCCTCGGTCAGCACGCGCGTGCTGCGTTCGGTCCATCCGCCGAGGATGTGGAAGTCCTTGACCTTCGACTCGTCGAACCGGTAGAACGCGAGGTAGCGCGAATCGGGGCTCCACCACATCGCGGTCGTCTGGTCGAGCTCCTCGCCGTACACCCACGACGCCTGCCCGTACTTGATGTCGTCGCTGCCGTCGGTCGTGAGGGCGATGCGATCGCCCTCTCGCGGCGTGAGGTAGAGGTTGCCGCCCTCGCTCGTCGCCGTCCACACGCCGTCGGGACTCTCGGCGGTCGTGAACTGCCGGCCGCGGGGCGGG
>JBIKWD010000103.1:0-11359 GCA_044356505.1 Phycisphaerales bacterium | reverse complement strand
CGCACAGCTCGCTCGGGTACGATGCCCCGGCCCGCTACGCGGCGCGGCTTGCCGCCGCTGCGCTCGGGGCTCCGCCCCTTCGCTCCGCGGCGGCAAGCGAGGAAACTGTGATTACGATGAAAACAACCCGACTCTCATAGTGCTGGACCAGAGATCGGGGGCAGGTCACTGTCCGTGCTTTTACCACCACAGCCGATACACGCGATACATCCGCTTCAACCGATCACATCGTCAAGCAGCGACGTACCCCGATCTCCCGACAACATCGCCAGCGCCGAGTTGCGGTACCGCGGGTCCTCGCTCACCTCACGGACGACGAGCGGCGCGATCCACGACGGCATCTCGAAACGCTCCGCTGCATCCGACAGCTCGACCTCGACCATCACGAGCGGCGCGTCGCCGACACGCAGGTCGCGGAAGCGGTCGACCTCCCACACGAGCCCGCCCTCGCGCACGCGGTGGCGCGTCTTGGCAAGACGCCGTCCGCGCGTGTGCGGCCACGTCGTCTCGAACTCCGCGCGCGTGATCTCGCGCTCCGTCTCCTCGCGCACGACGCCTGCGCCGCGCTTCACCGTGTGGAAGAAGCGCTCGGCGCCCGACGGCTCGACGACCCTTCGCAGACGTCCTTCCGGAAAGCCAAGCCGCGCGAGCTCCGCCTCGGTCGAGGCCTCCGGCGCGAGATAGCCCTGCTCGATCTCCCAGACTTCGACCGCCGCGGCGGTGGGGATCGCCGGCATCGCGCGCAGCACCCACACGCGCTCGATCTCGCGGCCACCCGTCGCGCTCAAAGGACACCCCATTGGGCGACGAGGTTCGCAAGCGCATGCTTCAGGTTCACGTTCGCGCGCACCTCGCGCTCGAGGTCGACGATGAGCTCGACCCGCGCGGCGGCGCGCGCGATCTGCGCGGCATCGCCCGCGCGGGCGGCGGCGGCGATCTGCGCGCGAAGCCGCGCCGCGAGCGTCAGGAGCGCGCAACGCGTCCCGAGCCGGTTCGCGGCTTCCTTCGACGCCTTCGGATTCTCCTTCACCACGCGCTCGGCGAACTCGTTGACGAGCTCCGCGAGACGGTCCGCAAGCGTCGCGTCGAACGCGCCCTGCTCGAGCTTCTCGAAGCGCGGCAGGAGTTCCTCGCTCCAGGCACGCAGTCCGTGCCTGTGCGCGAGTTCGGCGGTGCCGGGCGAACCCTCGCCGAACTCCGACAGCCATGCGCGCCCGTCGGCGGGCACCGCATGACGGTCGAACCACGCGCGCATCGCCTCGGGCTCGAGCGCGCGGAACGCAGCGCGCTGGCAGCGGCTGCGGATCGTCGGCAGCAGCCGCTCCTCCTGCGTCGTCACGAGGAAGATGTAGGTCCCGGGCGGCGGTTCCTCCAGCGTCTTCAGCAGCGCGTTCTGTCCGTAGAGGTCGAGGAGTTCGGCCTCGTCGATGATGAACACCTTGTTGTGGCCGAAGTACGCGGTGCGCCACACGGGCGAATCGAAGGTCTTCCCGTCGCCGACGGTGCCGCCGATCATCAGCTCGCGCAGGAGATCAAGCGGAATGTTCGTCTGCTTGCGATCGCGCATCTCCTTGATCGAGCTGTCGTCTGCGCGCTCCTTCGAGATGACGTGGAGATCAGGATGCGACCCGGCGTCGATGAGTTCCGCCGTGCGTGAATCACGGGGCGCCTTGAACGCGGCGACGTGCGCGTCGGTCGCGTCCGCGTCGAGCAGGAGCCGCGCGCACTCGCGCGCGACGGTGCACTTGCCGACGCCCTGCGGCCCGTGCAGGATCCACGCGTGGTGCATGTGGCCCGAGCGCATCGCGTGGACAAGCTGCGCGACGCCCGTCTCCTGCCCGAACACGACCGGCCCTTCGTGATGCACGGGCTTCGGCCGCTCCTCGGGCGGCTGGTCGCCGACACGCCCGCGCGGCGCCCTCGCAGGCGCCTTCGCCGGTGCAGATGATGCTGCGCGCTTGGCCATGGGCGCATCCTACGCGGGATCTCCGCGAGCTCTCAGAACAACGGCACTTCCACCAGCCTGCATGCCTGCGGCTTGGTGCGGCCCTTCGGGTTCGACGGGTCGATGGGGATGAGCAGCGGCTCGCCGTTCGTCAGGTGCGACGGGAAGCGGCGCATCATGTCCTCGACCTCGGGCGAGAAGAGCGTCGTGCGCGCGTCGTAGGCGCGCCGGTCGAAATGTCCGACCGTGACGATGCTCGTCTCCTTGTCCTCGTCGTGATGGAACCACGCGTCGTGGCCCTTCGCGCGCAGTTCGGCGCAGTAGCGCTCGGCCGAGGCGCGCATCGCGTCGTAGCTCAGGCTCTTTTCGCCGAAGGTCGACCACGCGGCGACCTGCAGCGTGAAGAGCGGCCGCACGTTCGGGAACCTCGCGCGGAGATTGCGGATGTCGTGCGGCTTCAGCACCGCCGATCCGTCCTCGGTCGCCGTGCGCATGAGCATCGCGCCGGCGAACGGCCTGCGGCCTTCGCGCTCGACGGCCTTCACGCGCTTGAGTTCGGCCTGCGCCGCCTTGTCGTCGGGGCCCTCGAAGCGGCCGACGACGATCGCCGAGCCCTTGCCGATGCGGCGCACGACGGCGTTCGACAGCTCGGGATACTGGCGCAGGAGCTCGGTGCGGAACGCGGCGGCGCGCTCGGCGTGATCGGGCTGCGAGAACGTGGCGAGCATCACCGACCAGCGGCCCTTGCCTGAGTCGGTCGCCGCCGGCTTCGTGCCGCTCTGCGCGGCGGCCCGCGCGGTCGTCGGCTTCGCGCCGGCGCTGCCGCCGGCCCCGCCTTCGAACGCCTCGTCGCCCGGATCCATCAGCGAGATTTCATCGCCACCGCGCGCCGTCTGCGTCGCGCCCGCCTTCTTCGCCGGAGACGACTGCTTCACGCCGTCGTTGCATCCGGCGAGCATGAGCGCGAGCGCAAGCGCGCTCGACAGAATTGCCGCGAAACAAACGTCTCTTGACAAACGGAGTGCCTGATCCATGCGGTACAGGATGCCGACTTGGCGAACTTTCTGCGCGGGACCACGCATCGTTTGCTTGCCCGTCGGCGAAGCGCCCCAATAATGTGCGTATTCCCTTGAGCTGAGAGCCTTCATTACCGCCCCCTGAAAATCGCGTCGGAATCTGGCCATATTCCTCGAAAGAATGATGTCCTTAAACCCTTTGCTGGAAGCGGTTTAGACGAAAGTTCCGTCTGTAGCAACTGTTCAAGTCGTGCGGGTTGTTCGGTCGATGACTGGAGTGGGCAGGATGAAGGCTCGGAATCGCGTGGATCGAGCCTCAGCACCACGGAACCAAGCCAGGATGGTTTGGCCTCGTAGGGGGACTGCGTCGCCGAAGGATCAGCGTCGCTCGTCCCAAGGAGTATTGGAATGCCGGACATTGGCAATCTCGGAAACCTCAGTTCGTCCCTCGCCGCTGGCTATGCAGCAGGCGTCCGGTCGACTGGCGACACGACCGCTCGCCGCGCGGTCGAAACGACCCAACCCGCCGTCGCCCGCTCAGGCGACCGCGTCGAGGTGTCGGAAGTCGCTCGCTGGCTCGAGGAGATGAACCGTCTCCCCGCGATCCGCGAGGACAAGGTCGCGGCCGCCAAGGCGGCGATCGCGAATGGCACGCTCGACAGCGACGAGAAGCTCTCGATCGCGGTGGGCCGCATGATCGACGAAGTCTCGTCGTTCTGACGGAGCCGACACCAGTCCGCCCCGGGTGGGTGATCCCCGCGAAGGCCTGTCGACAGAATCAAAGCCCCGCCCTGTCGCACAGGCGGGGCTTTTCTGTTTTCCCCCGAGAAGCCTGCGAGATCGCGGGCTTCTCGTACGATTGCCCTCCATGAAGCCAATCCGCGCCGCAGCGCTCCTCGCGCTCGCCATTGCCGGTCCTTCCCACGCGCAGCAGCCTCCGGTCAACGGCATGCGGCCGAGCAACCCCGCCCGCCACGCGCTCGTCGGCGGAACGGTCATCGTCGCACCCGGCCAGACGATCGAGAAGGCGACCCTGCTCATCAAGGACGGCGTCATCGAGGCCGTCGGCACGGACGTGGCGGCGCCGGCCGGCTATCGCGTGTTCGACGTCAGCGGCAAGACGCTCGTCGCCGCCTTCATCGAGCCCGCCCTCGTCGCGGACTCGGCCGAGGCGCAGGTCGCCGTCCTGAAGGCTCCCGGCGCCCACTGGAACCAGTACGTGACGCCCGAGGTCAGCGCCGCCGACATCACGCTGCCCGACGCGACCGTCGAGGCGCTGCGCGCGCAGGGCTTCGCGGTCGCGCGCGTGCTGCCGTCCGCCGGCGTCTTCCGCGGCACAAGCGACACGCGGCTTCTCTATCGCGGCAGCGAACGCGCCCCCGCGCGAAGGGGCGACGCGTCCCGCGCCGCGGCCGGCACCGACCACGGGCTCGCAGCGCGCACGATGCAGTTCGTCGGAGCGCGCACCGTCGACTGGAGCGCGATCTTCGGCCAGCAGCCGCCGGGCACGCCGCCGTCGCCCGCCACGACGCGCGCCATCGAGAACGAGAACCGATTCCCGTCGAGCCTGATGGGTTCGTACGCCTTGATGCGGCAGTCGTTCATGGATGCGCACTGGCGCGCGACGTGCCTCGCGGCGGCGCCGACGCAGCTCCCGATCGAGGACATGAACGCATTCGACGCGCTCGTGCCGCTCGTCGACGGTTCGCACGGCCTTGTGCTCGATGCAGGCGACGAACTCGACGTCGAGCGCCTTGTGCGCCTCGCGCGCGCGGAGATGCCGAATGCGCCGCTTGCGGTCCTCGGCGGCGGCAACGAGTTCCGCGCCGAAGCGAAGCTCGCTGCACTCCTCGCCGACGCGAAGGCGTCGCTCATCGTGCCGATCGACTTCCCGCAGGCGCCCGACCTCGTGTCGCCGATGGCGGCCGACACGATCTCGCTCCGCGACCTGATGACATGGCGCTATGCGCCGACCAATCCGAAGCGCTTCGTCGCCAACGGCACCGATCTCTCGCTGACCACGCACCGCATGCAGGACAAGGGCGGCTTCCGCAAGAAGCTCGCCGACGCGATCGCGCACGGCCTGACCAAGGACGAGGCGCTCGCGGCGCTGACGACGGTGCCCGCGCGCCAGCTCGGCGTCGATGCGCGCGTCGGCACGCTCGAGGTCGGCAAGCTGGCGAACATCGTCGTCGCCGCGGGCGATCCGTTCGAGGCCGACACGAAGTTCGAAGGCATGTTCGTCGGCGGCACGCCCGTCACGCTGCTCCCCGATGCCCCGGTGCTCGCGGCGGGCACGTTCGCGGTGACCGCGAACGGCGCCACGCCGAAGCCGATCGCGAAGGACCTCGCGCTGGCGATCGATCCGAAGGACGGCTCGATCAAGGCGACGTGGACGCCGGAGCCGAAGACCGACGAAGTCCCGAAGACCGACGAGGCCGCGAAGAACGAGAAGCCGAAGAGCGGCAGCGCAAGCGCCAAGCGGGCGAGCGTCTCTGCCGACGGCCGCGGCAGCGGCATGTTCGACGGCGCACCGTTCGGCTTCGATGGCGAGGTCCGCGTGTCGTTCGCGGGAACAGGCGACCGCGCCACGATGACCGTCGACGACGCGACGGGCGCGCGCGTGACCTTCACGCTGACGCGCATGAAGCCGGAGGAGAAAGCGCCCGCGCCGCAGGAAGCTGACAAGAGGGACCCGGAGAGGAAGGACCCGGAGAAGAAGGAGCCCGAGACGAAGGAAGGCGACAAGAAGCCCGATGCCGCCGCCGAGAAGGAGAAGGCGGAGAAGCTCGATCTCTGGAAGGATCGCCTGCCGTATCCGTTCGGCGAGCACGGACTCCTCGAGCAGCCGCTTGCGGGCAAGGTCGTCGTGAAGGGCGCGACGATCTGGACGCTTGCCGCGCAAGGCACGCTGCGCGACGCGGACATGCTCGTCGAGGACGGCAAGATCGTCGCGATCGGCCGGAACCTCGCGGCACCCTCCGACGCGCGCATCGTCGACGGCAAGGGCATGCATGTCACGCCGGGGCTCATCGACTGCCACAGCCACACCGGCATCTCGGGCGGCGTCAACGAAGGCACGCAGTCCTGCACGGCGGAAGTGTGGATCGGCGACGTGATCGACCCGACCGACATCAACTGGTACCGCCAGCTCTCGGGCGGCCTCACGGCTGCGAACCAGCTGCACGGCTCCGCGAATCCGATCGGTGGCCGCAACTCGGTCGTCAAGCTGCGCTGGGGCGAGGACGTCGATGGCTTCCGCTTCAAGGAGGCGCCGTCCGGCATCAAGTTCGCGCTCGGCGAGAACGTGGTGCGGAACCGGTCGCGGTATCCCAACACGCGGATGGGCGTCGCGACCTTCATCGAGGACTCCTTCCGCGCAGCGCAGGCATACCGCGCGAAGCAGAAGGCGTACGCCGCGCAGGGCGCGGCCGCGGGCGCGATGCCGCCGCGGAGCGACCTCGAGCTCGAGGCGCTCGCCGAGATCCTCGAGGGAACGCGCCTCGTCCACTGCCACAGCTACCGCCAGGACGAGATCCTCATGCTCCTCGACACGGCCGACCGCTTCGGCTTCCGCGTGGCGACGCTCCAGCACGTGCTCGAGGGCTTCAAGGTCGCGCCCGAGATCGCGAAGCACGGCGCGGGTGCGTCGAGCTTCAGCGACTGGTGGGCCTACAAGATCGAGGTGATGGACGCGATCCCGTGGAACGGCGCGATGCTCCACAAGGCGGGCGTCCTCGTCAGCTTCAACAGCGACTCGGACGAACTCGCGCGGCGCATGAACATGGAGGCGGCGAAGGCGGTGCGCTACGGCAACCTCTCGCCGGAGGACGCGCTCAAGCTCGTGACCCTCAACCCGGCGAAGCAGCTGCGGATCGACGGGCGCACCGGGTCTCTCGAGGTCGGCAAGGACGCGGACTTCGCCGTGTGGAACGGCGACCCGCTGAGCTCCTTCACCCGCTGCGAGGAGACCTACGTCGACGGCGTGCGGCGGTATTCGCGCGCCGACGACGAGAAGGCGAGCGCGGAGATCGTCCGCATGCGCGCGGAGCTCATCGCCAAGGCGATGGCGTCGCCCGCCGCGCGCGACGCGGGCCCGGCCACGCCGCCCGGCGAAGGCGGACGCGGACGCCGCGGCCGTCCCGGCTCGCTGCTCGAGCAGCTTCTCGAGAACCGCGAGGACACCATCTGGCTGCGCATCGCGCGCGGCCTCGACCCGATTCCGACCAAGCAAGGCGACTGCGGCTGCGGTCCGCTGCAACGCGACCTTGGACAGGTCGTTCCCGCGATGGAGGTGACCCAGTGAATCCGCTCCGCCACGCTTCCGGCTTCATGCCGATCGCCCTGCTCGCCGCCGCGTGCGCCGCGTCGTCGCCGCTCCACGCGCAAAGCGACGTCGTGCCCGCGCGTCCGCAGTCGCGGCCGGTCGCGATCGTGAACGCGGTCGTGCACACCGCGACCACCGAGACGCCGCTCATCGCCAACGGCCACGTCGTCTTCGACGGCGGCCGCATCGTGTCGGTCGGCGCGGGCATGCCGACGTTGCCGCCCAACTGCGAGATCGTCGACGCGCAGGGCATGCATGTCGCGCCCGGTTTCTGCGCGTTTCCGACCACGCTCGGCCTCGTCGAGACGCTGTCGGTCGAGTCGACCGACGACCGCCGCGAGTTCGGCGACTTCCGCCCCGAGGCTGTGCCCGCGATCGCGATCAATCCCGACAGCGACCTCGTCACGGTCTCGCGCGCGGCAGGCATCCTGCTCGCGGTCGCCGCACCCGAAGGCGGGATCGTCGGCGGAAGCGCATCCGCGATCCGGCTCGAAGGCTGGACGCCCGCGGAGATGACCGTCGATCCCGCGGTCGGCGTCGTCATCACCTGGCCGGTCGTCGAGCCCGCGCGCGTCCTCGTCTCTCGGCGCTCGCCCGAGGAGCAGAGGAAGCGCGCGAAGGAAGACCTCGAGAAGATCGCGCGCTTCTTCGACGAGATGAAGGCGATCAACGAAGCGCGCGCCGCCGACGCGACGGTCGACCACGACCTCCGCGCGGAGGCGATGCGCGAGGTGCTCGCGGGCAAGGACCCCGTGTTCATCGAGGTCGGCAGCGCGTCTCAGATCGAGAGCTCCGTGGCATGGACGAAGTCCCGTGGCCTGAAGCCCGTCATCATCGGAGGCGAAGGTGTCGAGCAGGCGATCCCGTTCCTGAAGGCCGAAGGCGTGCCCGTCATCGTGCGCGGCACCCATCGCCTGCCCGGCACGCGCCATGCGCGCTCCGACAGCGCCTACACGCTTCCGAAGAAGCTCGCCGACGCGGGAATCCTCTTCTCGATCACGACCGGCGACGAGCCCGCGCACGAGCGCAACCTGCCGCACCACGCGGCGACGGCGGCCGCGTTCGGGCTCGACCCCGAGGCGGCGCTGCGGGCGGTGACCGCGGATCCATGCCGCATCGCCGGCATCGACTCGAGGTACGGCACCATCGCGCCCTTGAAGAGCGCGACGATCATCCTGACCCGCGGGCATCCGCTCGAGATCACGAGCGATGTCGCCGCCGCATGGATCGACGGCCGTTCGATCGACCTGACGTCGCACCAGAGCCAGATGAAGGCCAAGTACGAGCGGAAGCCGGACGCAGGGGCGGCTCCGGCGACGGTGCCCGCGCCTCCCGCCGCGCAGCCCTGAGCTCACCACTCGATTCCGTCGCGCGCCACGAGCTCGGCGCCCGCGGGACGCGCGAGCGTCATCGCCACCTCGAGCACCGATCCGCGCGCAGGCTCCGTGGCCCACGTCGGCTCGATGCGCAGCACGTACTGGCGCAGGATCGCATCGAAGTGCCGGTCGGCCTCCGGTTGCGTCCGCAGCGGGATGTCGAAGGTCTGGGTCTCGGGCTGCGCGCCGGGCGCCTGCACCGTCACGCGCATCAGGCCGCCGAGCCGGGCCGGAGCGCCGGCGGCGTCGGCCGCGTCGACCCGCAGCTCGATGAGGGCGCGCCTTCCTGGGACTCGCACGACCCGCGAGAGGGCCGACAGCTTCAGCGACGCCGCGGTGTGGGTCGCGGGCGGAGCGTCGCCGGACACGGGGGCGATGGGCGCGACCGCGCCATCGGTCTCCGCGGAAGGAAGCGTGGGCGCAGCGGTCGCCGGGTCTGCGGAACGGGCGGCGCAGCCGGTCGAGGCGCAGGGCACCGCCGCGCAGAGGGCCGCCGCGCAAAGCACTGCGGCGGCGGTCGGGGCTTCGGGTCGGACGAGCTGCCGCATCGTGACGAGGGTAATCGATGGCCGCGGCGCCCGAAAGCGCTGCGGCGGAGGGTAGGATTTCGCGGGAATCCGCAGCAAGACTCCACAGCAAGGATCTGCGGCAAAGATCCCCACGAAGGACCTTCAGCGATGCACCCCAAGACCGCCTCCACGATCGGATACCGCCCCCGCCGCGTGCTGACCGTGCTCTGCGCCGCGCTCGCCGCGACCGCGGCCCTGTCGCTCGCGGCATGCGAGACGACCTCGGAAGTCCGCTCGAAGACGAGCAAATCGTCGGCCGAGAAGGGCTCGACTTCGAAGAAGCCCGTCAAGTGGGCGAACGACTGACCATCCGCCGGTCCCGCGCGGGCATGTGTCGCCCCCGCGGATGCAGCCCGATCGGCGGTTCAGCCGCCGCCTGTATACTTCGGCCCCATGCTTGAGTCCGTCGCCTTCGCTCCTGGTACCCGCGTCCGCGTGACGCAGCAGATGCCGCAGACCCACGCCGTCTGGACGACGACCGTCGAGGGAACGGTGGCGCGCTACCGCCAGGCGAAGACGGGTTCGTGGTTCGCGCACGCGAAGGCCGACCGGCTCTGGCTCGACCGGCTCGAGTTGACCAAGGACGACGGAGAGGTCGTCACCCTCAACCTCGACCGCTACAGCGTCGTCGAGGCGCTCTGACGCGCCTCGACCGACGGCCGGACCTGGCGCTCAGCCGCCCCCCGCTCAACCGACTTTCGGCTGGCTCTTGCCGATGGTGTAGGCCGTCATCGTCCGCCGCCACGAATCGCCGAGCGACGCTGCGATCCAGTCGTTGAGCGCGTCGAGCGTGACGGCTTCGACCTCGGCGGTCAGTTCGGTCAGCGAGCGGCAGCGGCCGAGGCGGTACCAGTCGCTTGCGATCGCGGCGGCCCGGGCGGAGGTGCTCTCGCCGTGCATCACCAGCCGGCTCTTGAGTCCCATCCGCGCGCGGCGGAACTCGTCGGCGGACACCCCGTGCTCGAACGCCGTCACCTCCCGAAGGATCGTGTCGAGCGTGTCCTGCGCGCGTTCGGGCGTGCTGCCGGTGTAGATCGCGATCATGCCGCGGTCACGGCCGCCAGCGTAGCCCGCGTTCACCGAATAGCAGAGCCCCCTGCGTTCGCGCACTTCGGTGAACAGCCTGCTCGACGTCTCTCCGCCGAGGATCGACGTGGCGAGACGGCAGAGAAGCGACGCGGGGTCGCGTTCGTTGGGCGCATGGAAGCCGAACGCCATGTGGGTCTGGTTCGACTCGTCCTCCTCGTGGGCGATGCCGCCGAACGCATCGCCGAGCGGCCGAACATCCGACGTCTCTCCATGCCAGCCCGAGAGAAGGCGGTCCATCGTGCGGGCGACGCTGTCGGCGTCGACCGCGCCTGCGACCGCGAGGATCGAGCCGACGGGCCGCACCCGGCGCAGCCAGTCCTGCCGGAGCTCCCCGATCTCGGCCTTCTCGAAGGCCGAGAGGTTGCCGTAGCCGCTGCGGTTGAAGGGCGGCGGCAGATGCCGCTCGCGCAGGCGCAGGCCGACGCGGTGCTGCGGGTCGTCCTGGAGGCTTTCGAGCGACTGGATCGCGAGACTCTTGACGGCGTCGAGGGCGTCGCCCGGAAGATGCGGGCGGACGATGAGGTCGGAGAAGAGCCCGAGCGCTTCGTCGATCTTGGGACCGGTGGTGATTCCGCTTGCGACGAGGTGCACGCTCGCGGCCGAGACGCTGCGCTGAACGCCCGCGCGGTCGAAGGCGTCGCTGAAGTCCTTGCTGCCCCGGTCGCCCGCTCCGCGCTGGGCCAGTTCGGCGAGGAGGCTCGACCAACCGTCGCCGGCCTCTCCTTCGGGATCGCTTGCGTTGCCGGCCGGCACCAGCCAGCTGACGGCCGCCGTCCGCACCCCCGCCATCTCTTCGACCAGGAGCGGCATCCCGCACTCAAGGACACGGACATGGATCGGGTTGGCGCGCGGAACGGTCTCTGTCGGCATCGGGGAGGAATGCTACGGCCTTTCCGACGCATCCGCTCGGGCCGCAGCGGCGAGCGCTCAAGACACCCATCAGAGGCCGCTTCCGAGCGGCCGCAGCACCGGAGCGAGCCGCCGCAGCGGCGAGCGCTCAAGAACGCTTGAAATGGTCGGCATTGATCTGGATGTAC
>JBIKWD010000291.1:0-3277 GCA_044356505.1 Phycisphaerales bacterium | reverse complement strand
GAACCGCGCCGGCGGCAGGTCGGCGTTGAACGCCTGAATCACATAGTCGCGATAGCGCCACGCCTCGGGAATGTCGTAGTCGAACTCGTGGCCAAGGCTCTCGGCGTAGCGCGCGAGATCGAGCCAGTGCCGCCCCCACCGCTCGCCGAACGCGGGGCTCGCGAGCGCGGCGTCGACGAAGGCCGCGAACGCCGAATCGCTCGGATCGGCAAGGAACGCGCGCGCCTCGGCCTCGGTCGGAGGCAGCCCGCGAAGATCGAAGCTCGCGCGCCGCAGGAGCGCCGCGCGGCCGACCTCCGCGGGCGCGGCGAGTCCGTGCGCCTCGCGCGACGCGAGTACGAAGCGGTCGATGTCGCTCCGCGGCCACGACACATCGCGCACGGCGGGCGCGGAGGCCGCACGCATCGGCTGGAACGCCCACGGCGCCGTGTACTCGGCGCCCGAATCGATCCATCGGCGGACCGTGTCGACCTCGGCCGTGGTCAGCGGCTCGCGTCCGTCGGGCGGCATGAGTTTCGACGGATCGGCGTGGACGACGCGCGCGAGGATCGCGCTCGCCGCCGCGTCGCCCGGCACGATCGCGCGGTCGCCGTTCTTGAGCGCGGCCGTCGCACCCGCGAAGGTGTCGAGCCGCAGACCGGCCTTGCGCGACTCGGAATCGGGCCCGTGGCACGTGAAGCACTTCGCGGCGAGGATCGGCCGCACGTCGCGATCGAAGTCGACCGCGCGTTCCGCTGTGCCCGAGGCATGCGTCGCGGTCGTCGCCGCGAGAATCGCAAGTTGCAGGACAGGAACGCACGCGCGCATCGCAGCAGTATCGCGGTGCGAACCGCTTGACGGAACCCCCGTGCCGCGAGTTCGCCGCAAAATCACGCGCACCCCGCGTCAGGCGAGCGCTTCCGCCAGCAGCCCGCGCATCGCCGCAAACGCGCGGTCGGCGATGATCTCGCGGTAGAACATGCCGCTCGCCCGGTCGTGCGCATGGGGATTCGTGAACGCGTGGCCCGTGCCGCCGTACGCCACGATCTGCCAGTCGGCCTGCGCATCGGTCATCTCCTTCGCGAATCCGACCATCTGCTCGGGCGTCGCCATCGGGTCGTCGTAGCCGTGCAGCGCGAGCACCTTCGCGCCGATCGGCGGCTGCGCACCGAGATTCGGCGCGCCGAACAGCGCGTGGAAGCCGATCGCGGCCCTGAGCCCCGGCGCATTCGCGCGCGCAAGGTCGAACGCGCAGAGGCCGCCGAAGCAGAAGCCGATGACGGCGACGCGCGACGCGTCCGCGCCGTCGACGTTCGCGGCGGCTGCGACCGCGCTCAGGAGTCGCGTGCGCAGCGCGCCGCGGTTCTCGATCCACGGCATCATCAGCTTCGAGTTCTCCTCAGGCGAATTGCCGCGGCGGCCCTTGCCGTAGACGTCGATCGCAAAGCCGATGTATCCAAGCGACGCGATCATGTCGGCCTTTGCGCGCGCAAAGTCGTCCTGGCCGCCCCAGGCGTGCGCGACGAGCACGATCGGAGCGCGGGCGACCGCGCCCGCGGGCCGCGCGACGTACCCGTCGAGTTCCTGCTGTCCGTCGAGATAGGCGAAAGCGGTTCCGTGCGGCGCTGGGTTGGACATGGCGCGAGTCTATCACCGATACGTGCGCGGCACGCATCACCGATGCATTGCGTGCACGCCGATGCGTGCACGGCACGTGCCATCCAGTGCCTGGCACTGCATGGCACGTGCCGTGCAACGTGACGGGGTGGTCCGGGTGCCGGAAATCGCTCCGTAAAAACTACGGACTTTGCGGATCCCTCCTCCGCGCGTGTTAGCGTCGCCATGTCGGATCGACCGACGGAAAGGCGGAAGAGCAGGCGATGACACGTCAACAGGGTGAGAAGGATGCGCCCGCAGCGCAGCGTTGCAGCGGGCGGAGGCGGTGCCGTGGAACGGGGTCGAGCGACTCCCGTCGAAGTTCCTTCCGGCGCGCGCGCGTCGCGGGGGTCGTTTGCTGTGTCCTCGGGCTGCTTGCGGCCGAGGCTCGGCCCGAGGTGCTCCCTAGGACGCGCCGCGTGCCGTCCTCGCCGCAGCCGCTCGCTGCGGCGGCGCTGATCGGGCCAGAACGCCCGGACACTCTGCGCCTCGGCGAGCGAGTCGCCGCCGACGGAGATCTCCTCGCCGTCGCCGCCCCGACCGATGGCGACGACGCGCTCGAACGCGGACGCGTCTCGCTGTTCCGCATGGCTGTCGACGCGCGGGGACGGCTCGAGATACGCCCCACTCATGTGCTCTCCGCCCACGCGCCGACGCTCGGCGACCACTTCGGCGCGAGTCTCGCGCTGATGCGAAGCTGCAGCGAGGCGGCCGGCGCGGAGCTTCTCGCGGTCGGAGCAGATCGCGCCGACGCCGGGCGCGGAGGCGAGGTTCCGATCGCAGGGGCGGTCGAGGTCTTCGCGCGCGAGGCGGCCGCGGGCGAGTCGTCATGGAGGATCGATGCGCGGCTCTTCGCGGCCGAAGCCGAATCTGCGGCCACCTTCGGCGCGGCGACCGCATTCGATAGGAGAGGCTCGGCGCGGCTTGCCGTCGGCGCGCCGCGACACGACTCGACCGGAGCGTTCGATGCAGGCCGTGTCCATGTGTTTCGGCGAGCCTCCGTTCCGCCCGCCGTCGCGGCCGCGCCTGCTCGAGACACGGGCGCCCCGCCTTTGCCCACGCACCGTTGGACCGAAGTCGCCTCGATCGCGCCGCCGACGCCGCGCATGAGCATGTGGTTTGGAGCGGCCGTTGCGCTCGAAGGCGACGTTCTCGCCATCGGAAGCCCGGGCGACGATGTCGCATCGCCGATCGACGGACACACCGTGCAGGCCGCGGGCGCCGTCTACCTCTACCGACGCATCGCGCCCGCCTCGCGCGTCGCGGATACCGAGCGCTACCGTCTCGAGCGGGTCTTGACGGCACCATCTCCCGAACATGCCGCCTGGTTCGGTCTCGCGCTCGACCTCGACGAGGGTCTCCTGGCGGTCGGCGCACCTCGTGCCCGAGACCAGACGTCGGAAGCCATCCCGACGGGATGCGTCTACCTGTTCGACCTTGCACAGCCCGACCTTCCACCGAAGCGCATCGATCCGCCCGTCGATCTCGGCCCGCACGGATTCGGGCAATCGCTCTCGCTCAGACATGGTCGCCTGCTCGTCGGATCGCCGAGCGCCGACAGGCTTGGCGATGGTCGACCCGACGGGACAATCGAGGATGCGGGCGCAGCGTGGATCTACTCGCTCGCCCAAGGCGCCCTCCA
>JBIKWD010000290.1:0-3280 GCA_044356505.1 Phycisphaerales bacterium | reverse complement strand
TCCCGTGGAACACGGGGAACATCGCGTGGAACGCGGGGAACATCCCGTGGAGCACGGGGAACATCCCGTGGAGCACGGGGAACATCCCGTGGAACGCGGGGAACATCCCGTGGAACGCGGGGAACATCCCGTGGAACGCGGGGAACATCCCGTGGAACGCGGGGAACATCCCGTGGAACACGGGGAACATCCCGTGGAACACGGGGAACATCCCGTGGAACGCGGGGAACATCCCGTGGAACGCGGGGAACATCCCGTGGAGCACGGGGAACATCCTCACGTGCGGACGACTGCAGGGACGCCGACGGCCGTCACGCCCGAAACGATGTCTCGGATAACGACCGCACCAGCTCCGACCGTGGCGCCATCGCCGATCGAGCGGTTCGGTACGACGACCGCACCGGCTCCGACCTGTGCGGAACGGCCCACTCGGACGCCGCCGCACAGGATCGCGCCCGGCGAGACGTGGGCGAACTCGCCGACGACGCAGTCGTGCTCGACGACGGCGCGCGTGTTGATGATCGCACCGGTGCCGACGACCGCGCGGGCGTGAACGATCGCCCCCGTGGCGATGAAGACGCCGGGCGCAAGGCGGGCGCTCGGCGAGACGACCGCGCTCGGATCGACGACCGCTGCAAGCGCGTCGATACCGTGCTCTTCGAAGAACGAGGTCCAGCGTCGCCGCAGCGTGGCGTCGCCGACCGCGGCGTGGACCTTGGCACCTTGCGCCAACAGCGCCCCGATCCGCGCCCGACCATCCACATCGTCCGGATCCCCCAGCCAGTCGGCACGTTCGAACGGCCGCTCCGCGGCTGGCATCTCGCGCGACGCGACGCCGACCACGCGCCAACCGCTTCGCGTCGCCGCCTCGGCCACGACCGCCGCGTGTCCGCCAGACCCGAGTATCACGAGAGATGGATCGCTTGAAGTCATGTGTCTTCGTCCTTTCTCACCGACGACCTTGTCGCCGCGCTTGTCGCCGCACCCGCGTCCGAAGCCCGCTGCTCGTCTCCGAGGACGGACGGAAGTTCGATCGGCTCGCCGGCCACCTTGTCCGCAACGGCCTTGTCCCAGTGACGGTGGAAGCGCGCGATACGCATTCCCTCCACGATGGCGCCGCAGCGGTAGCACGCAAGCTGCCGCCTGCTGAACACGAGTATGAGTACATCCGCGGCGAGAAGCAGGATCAGCGCCACGGTCACCCATCCGCTGGCTGCGTATCCAAGGATGACGACGACGGCGAAGGCGAACGCAAGGGCTGCGACGAGCGGCGTTACCTGCGGAAAGTTGCGACGGACATAGAGGTGCTCGCAGCCGCAGACCACGCAGCGCCGGAGAGATCCAGCGTCGTCGATGGCGCCCTCCCAGCGCGGGAACAGGTCCTGCTCCTGTCCCGGCACCGGAACCCGCGCGGGGCGCGAGCGCTCGTCGAGCTCGAGCCGCGCCATGCGCCGTCGGGAAGAATCTCGAAGCTCGATCCGCATGCCCCGAGGATGATACTTTGCGCATACCTGCCCCGACGCGGGACGCAGAAACCCGACGCGGGACGCAGAAACCCGACGCCCATGACGCCCGAGCCGAACGACACCATTCCTCCCGAGACGCCGACCGAGGCGATGCGCGCGTTTCTCTCCGGGCGCTTCGTGGTGTTCGATGGCCCGGATGGTTGCGGCAAGAGCACACAGTTCCGCCGCTTCTCCGACTGGGCCGTGGCGCAGGGCGTGCGTGTCACCGAGGTCCGCGAGCCAGGCGGCACGCCGATCGGCGAGCAGATCCGCGCGGTCCTGCTCGACCCGCGAAACAAGTCGATGAACGTGCGCTGCGAGATGCTCCTCTACATGGCGAGCCGCGCCCAGCTGCTCGAGGAGCGCATCCGCCCGGCGCTCAATGAAGGGCATCTCGTGCTGGCCGACCGCTTCGTGAGCTCGACGCTCGCCTACCAAGGCACCGCGGGTGGGCTGAAGCGCGACGAGATCATGGAGGTCGCGCGCGTCGCCGTCGGCGACATGTGGCCGGACGAGATCGCGATATTCGACGTCGACGTGGAGACCGCGTGGAAGCGCATGGCCGCCGGTCGCGCGAACTCGGCGCCCGACCGCATGGAACTCAAGAGCGATGCGTTTCACGAACGCGTGCGCCAAGGCTACCTCGAGCAGTGCCGCGCCGATCCGGCGCGCTACGTCGCGATCGACGCCCGCCACGACCCGGAGACGGTGTTCGCGCGGTTGATCGAGGCGTTCGTCTCACGCATGCGAGCGGGCATCGCGCCGCGCGTCCGGGGCTACTGAGCGGCCGCGACCGCAGCCATGGGCTCGGCCTCGGTCGATGTTCGCCCACCGAGCGATCGCCGCTCAGATGCGCGCCCGGACAAGATCGCAGACCTGGTCGATCGCCATCTCGAGGTCGTCGTTCACGACGAACGCGTCGTAGACGCCGCTTGTCTTCGCGAACTCGATCTCGGTCTTCGCCTCGGCGAAGCGCCGCTCGATCGCAGCCTCGTCCTCTCGGCCGCGGCCGCGCAGCCTCCTGAGCAGCGTCGCCTCGTCGGGCGGCAGCACGAACACCGTGAACGCTTGCGGCATCCGCTGCTTCACGTTCTTCGCGCCCTGCACGTCGATGTCGAGCACGATCAGCTTTCCTTCGAAGAGCGCCTGCTCGACCTGCGACTGAAGCGTGCCGTACCACGAGCGTCCGAACACCTGCGCGAACTCGAGGAAGCGGCCTTCGTCGATCCACCGCTGGAACGTCTCCTGATCGACGAAGTGGTAGTCGACGCCGTCGCGCTCGCGCTCGGTCCGCGACCGCGTGGTGGCGCTCACGCTGAACTCGCCGCCGAGACGCCTGATGACTTCGTGGACGATCGTGGTCTTGCCCACTCCCGAAGGACCTGAGACGGCGAGAAGAAGGCCTTTGCGCGCATCGGGCATGCGGGTCTCGGTTCAGTTCGCGAGCGGCACGACATCGTCCGCATCGATCTCGATCGCCACGCGCTCCCCCGGCGAGAGCGGGCTCTTCGGGTTGAGCTCGGAGACGCGCACCACCGCTTCCGCGGAGCCGGCGGGCACGTCGAGCGCGACCTCGTGCTGCGCCACTCCGCCGAGATAGACGCTCGAACGCACGGTGCCGGAGAGAAGGTTGCCGCCCGCAGTCGCGCCGCCGCGACGCATGCGGAACGCCTCGGGCCGCAGCGAGAGCGACAGCTCGCTCGCCGTGGGGAACGGCGCGACCGACGACGTCAGGTCGCCGGCGGCCGTCTTGTAGAGCGCCTCGCCCGCGTCGC
>JBIKWD010000289.1:0-3281 GCA_044356505.1 Phycisphaerales bacterium | reverse complement strand
CGGATCGAGCCGCTCGCGCGCTTCCGAGGTCACGCGGCCGTGGGCAGGGACGGAATCGAGGTGCGCTGGGCGGGATGGCGCGCCCGCGGCCGGCGCGTCGGCGTGGAAGACTGGCGGTTCGAGCTTGCGCCCGAGCCTGCGGACGAAACGGCCCCCGCCAAGGTCCGAACGTGACAGGGTCAACCCAATGAGCATCGACACCCTCGCCATCGGCATCGGCCTCGCCTACACGCTGTTCGCGCTTCTCTGCGTGCTGCTCGTCGTCGCCGGCCTCCCGGGCACGTGGCTGATGATCCTGGCGGCGATCATCGTCGACTGCGTCGACCGGATGTGGCTGCCGCCGGGCTCGCCGCTGACGTTCCATCCGGTCACCATCGTCGTCGCGATCGTCGTCGGACTCGTCGGCGAACTGCTCGAGTTCGCCATGTCCGCCGTCGGCGCCCAGCGATTCGGCGCGACGAAACGCGGCATGCTCGGCGCGATGATCGGCGGCGTCGCGGGCGCCCTCGCGGGCACCGCGCTCATCTGGATCCCGATCCTCGGCACGATCGTCGGCGCGCTCGTCGGAACCGCGGCCGGCGCCGTGATCGGCGAGACATGGCGCGGACAGAAGTCGATGAAGGAAGCCACGCAGCCCGCGATCGGCGCCGTGATCGGCCGCGTGCTCGGCACGCTCGCCAAGCTGCCTGTCGCGGTGATCGTGCTCGCGATCCTCGTGGTCGCCGTGTTCAGGCCCTGAAGGCTGGAAGACGGCCGCAGGGTCGGCACGCGGCGCGATCGCCTTCCGCCATCGTTCGACGAATGCGGATCATGGCGCGGATCATGGCGCGGATCATGGCGCGGATCATGGCGCGGATCATGGCGCGGACTCGGTCGCGGCCAGCACCTCCTCGACCGTCGTCTTTCCCGCGAGCACCTTCTCGAAGCCGTCCTGCCGCAGGGACTTCATGCCCCGCTCGACGCAGAGCTTGCGGAACTCGACGACGTTCGGGCTCGCGGCGACATGGTCGCGGAGATCGTCGTCGAGCACCAGCATCTCGTAGATGCCCACGCGGCCGGAGTAGCCCGTCTGCCGGCACGCAGGACAGCCCGCGCCGGCGCGCAGCACGTCGCGCTCGATGCCGTGCGCGAGCAGCAGCTCGCGCGTCTCCGCGCCGATCGCGCGCTCGGCCGCGCACTTCGCGCACACGCGCCGGACCAGCCGCTGCGCGAGCACGCCGTTGAGCGCCGCCGCCACGAGGAACGGCTCGATCCCGATGTTGATCATGCGCGTGATCGAGCTCGGCGCATCGTTCGTGTGCAGCGTCGAAAGCACGAGATGGCCCGTGAGCGCGGCCTGCACGGCGGTCGTGGCCGTCTCCGCGTCGCGGATCTCGCCGAGCATGACGACGTCGGGGTCCTGGCGCAGGAGCGCCTTGAGCGCCACCGCGAAGGTCATGCCGATCTTCTCGTGCGTCTGGATCTGGGTGATTCCCGGCAGGTTGTATTCGATCGGATCCTCGACGGTCGAGATGTTCATCCGGCGCGTGTCCATCTGGCGGATCGACGAGTAGAGCGTCGTCGTCTTGCCGCTGCCGGTCGGTCCCGTGACGAGAAGGATCCCGTGCGGCTTCTCGATCTCGTGCCTCCATGTCGCAAGCGCGCCCGGGCTGAAGCCGAGTTCCTCGAGCGGCACGCTGATCGAACGGCTGTCGAGGATGCGCATCACCGTCTTCTCGCCCTTCGGCGTCGGCACGGTCGACACGCGCAGGTCGAGCTTGCGGCCAAGCACCGTCGCGCGGATGCGCCCGTCCTGCGGCAGGCGCCGCTCGGCGATGTCGAGGTTCGCCATGATCTTGATGCGGCTCGTCAGCGCGGCGTGCATCTTCCGCGGCGGCGTCATCATCTCGAAGAGGACGCCGTCGATGCGGCAGCGCACCTTGAGCACCTTCTCGTCGGGCTCGATGTGGATGTCGGATGCGCCTTCCTTGAGCGCGGTCTGGATGATGTGGTTCACGTAGCGGACGATCGGCGAACTCTCGGCCTCGGCCTCGATGTCGCGCTCGTGCACGTCGTCCTTCTCGACCGCGACGTCCTCCTCCTCGACGTTGGCGAGGATCGCCTCGAGGTCGATCTCGTCGGCGCCGTGGCGCGCCTCCGCGTCGGAGACCGTCTGCAACGCCGCGAGGATGTCGCTCGCCGCCGCGAGCACGTGGCGCACGGCGGCGATGCCGGTCCTGCGACGGACATCGTCGAGCAGGAATACGTCGGCGGGATTCGCGGTCGCGACCAGCAGACGTCCCGCCTCGACGCGCATCGGCAGGACGAGGCTCGTCCTGCAGTGGTCGAGCCCGAGCTTCGCGACCATCTCGCGGTCGAAGGCTCCGGGCGCCTTCGCGTCGATCGCCTCGAACGGCATGCGCGCGAGTTCGGCGATCGCCTGCTGGACCGCGCGCTCGTCGGCGCCCTGCTCCTTCAGGATCTCGCAGAGCCGGCGCCCGGGCGACTGCTTCTCGAGCCGGCGCGCGGCGAGCATCTGCTCGGGCGTGACGATGCCGCGCTCGAGCAGGATCGCCTCGAGCCGCGCCCCGGTACGGCGTTCCGTCGCCGGCGGCTCGTCGGCGGGCTGACGCGACGCGGCGGCTGCGTTCCGCTCGGACGGCCTGAAGAGTTCATCGAGATCGAATCGTCCCATGCTGTTTCCATGCCGCGCGTCGCGGCGATTGCGGTTCACTGCGGCAGCCGGAGCACGAGCTTCACCATGCGCTCGAGTTCAAGCTCGTCGTTGCGCGCGAGGAGCATGACCGCGTCGTGCTCGACCGACACGATCTCGAAGCGGATCGGCCGGTCGGGAAACATCACGTGCTCCCCGACGCGGAACACGCCGCCGTTCATGCTCACGATCGACATCTTCGGATCGGCGGCGATGAGCACCGACTCGACCATGAAGTCATGCGCGCCTTCGTCGACGGCCGTCTGCCACGCGGCGATCCGCGCCTCGCGGTCGACCGCTGCGGTCGCGGGCGCGACGACGGTCTCCTCTGCGAGTCCTTCGCCCGTCGCGACGACCGCCGCGCCGCTCCATGGCGAGGCGAACGGATCGCGGGCGAGATGCTCGCGGGGAATCTGGAGTTCGGACGCGTCGCCGATCGGCAGCGATCCCGCCGCAAGCCCACTGTCCGACGGACGGGCGTCGCCGCTTTGCTCCCGGAGGTACGACTCGACGAGCCGCCCCGCCTCGGTCTGCTGCGGAGCGTCGGCGGCCGCGCGGCCGATCGCGCGCATCGACCAGAGGCTTGCGA
>JBIKWD010000102.1:0-11444 GCA_044356505.1 Phycisphaerales bacterium | reverse complement strand
GCATGCTGCCATGACTGGGAGAGCGATCCGCCGCCGCTCGCCACCAGCCCGACCAGCGCCGCGTCGGGTTCTCCGGGCGCGTCGACGATCGCCGCGAGCGCACGGCCGTCGGGGGTCGCGGACACGCTCCGCACGGTTCCGGCGCACGCGATGGCGCCGCGCTCCTCGACGCGCGGCACGCCGTCGGCGAAGTCGACGGCATACGAGGCGACGCGCGAATCGAATCCAAGGATGAAGCCGCGCGCGGTCGGCGCCAACGAGACCGCGGCGTCGACCTCCCGCGGCATGTGAATCGTGGCCGAGCCGATCTCGGCCCCCGACTCGGCGTAGAAGCGCACGCGCGCGGCCGCACCGTCGACCACCGCGAGCACGGCCTGCCGCCGCTCGCCCCCTGCCGCAAGCACGGCGAACGGGCGGCCCGCGATTGCCTCGCTGGGCAACGGCCAGCGTTCGAGCCTTGCGCGCGAGGCCTGCCGATCGATGTCCCAGTTCCACCAGAACGCCCCCTCCGCCGTCGACACGACCATGCGTCCGCCCTCGGCGAAGGACATGCGCTCGATCCGCGACGAACCCCCGCCGAGGCTCGGCACGAGCAGTTCCCGCTCGACGGAAAACCGCTTGAGCTCGCCGGACACCTCTCCGACGAAGAGCGTCCCTCCGTCGGCGGAGAAGGCGGCGCTGAGCGGCGCGCGCTGCACTCCGAGCGTTCCCGCGGGCTCGCCGGTCGACAGGTCCCACGCCTGCACGACGCCGCGCCGCTGGTCCACGCGCTCGCTGCAGCCTGCCACGAGGAGCGCGCGTCCGGGCTCGATCGCCATCGTGGTGACGGGACTCGACGCGAAGTCGATTCTCCGCGCGGTTGCGCCGCGCTCGACATCGACCAGCGCGATCGCGCCCTGCTCGGTGCCGACCGCGGCATGCAGCACGCCACCGAGCCTGACCGCGTCGACCCTCGAGACCGTCAGGGCGTCGAGCGCGATCCGGCGGGTTTCACCCGTTCCGCCGAGGGTCGGCAACCGCCACGCGTGGATCGCGTCGCCCCCCTCGGGCGCGGCCAGAACCGTGCGGTCGACGATTCCCAGCTGCACCGTCCTCGCGGCGGGCACGATCCACCCCAGTTCCACACGCTGCGTGGCGCCCGTCGCGACATCGATCGCGCCGATCTCGCCGGCCCTGTTCGCCATCACGAGCAGGGCGCCGTCTCCCGACCAGCGTATCGCGTCGATCTCGGCGAGCGGACACGCGACCACGTCGAGCACCGCGCCGTCGACCGTCGACCGCACGACGACCTGCCCCTCGCGCACCGACCCCCGCACCATCCGCGTTCCATCGGGAGACACCGCGAAGGGAACGCCCGGCCGCGACAGATCGAGGGAATCCCGCGTGCCGCTGCGGAGGTCGTACACGGCGACCGACTCGCCTTCGAAGCCTTCGCGCACGAACACGCGGTCGCCGCGCGGGTGGAGGTCGGCGGGCGCGTAGTAGACGTAGGAGACCACCGATCCGCGGCCATGGTGGCGGTCGATCGCGTGCCACGCCCAGTTGCGGAGGTTCTCGGGAACCTGCCTGAGCCCCGCGAGCGATTCCTGGGGTTGCCCGCGTCCGACCGCGAATGCAGCCGTCGAGAGGTTGAGGCGCATGGCGTCGACTTCCGTCGCCACGCGCCGGATCTCGGCCATGCGCTCCGCCGCGACCAGATAGCCCGCATAGGCGAGCGAGCCGAGCGCGATGCAGCCGAGCACCGCAGACGCCGCGACGTAGCCGGGATACCGCCGCGCGAAGCGCACGACCCGCACCCGCCATGGAATCGGCCGCGCCAGCGTGCGGCGGCCGTCGAGATAGCGCCGAAGGTCGCCAAGCAGCTCCTGCGCGCTCTGGTAGCGGTCGACCGGCCGCTTCTCGAGGAGCCGCGACACGATCACCTCGAGGTCGCCGCGCAGCGTGCGGTCGAGGCGGCCGAGCGTGGGCGGAATGTCGGTGCGGATCACGGTCGCGGCCTCGCCGATCGACCTCCCCGAGATCTCGTACGGCAGTCGGCCCGTCAGCGCCTCGAAGAGCATCACGCCGAGCGAGTAGAGATCGCTGCGCGCGTCGACGAGCTGCTTCCCCGAGATCTGCTCGGGCGACATGTACGGAAGCGTGCCGATCACGCCGCCGTCGCCCGACTCGGACGCCCGCGACAAGTCGAGCGGGTTGGCCAGGGCTCCAAGTCCGAGCGTAAGCGTCAGCGTCCGCAGCGGGTCGAGGTCGGGATCGGCGCCCGCCGCCACCGTGGCCACGCCGAAGTCGAGGATCTTCGGTCGGCCGTCTTCGGCAACGAGCACGTTGCTCGGCTTGAGGTCGCGGTGCGTGATTCCGCGGGCGTGCGAGTAGGCGACCGCGTCCGCGAGGTCTGCAAACAGCGAGACGACCTCCCGGGTTCCGCGCGGCGCCGCCCGGCGCCAGGCCGCCAGCGTGGGTCCGTCCACGAACTCCATCACGAAGTACGGATGCGGCGACACGCCCGAGCGATCGGTGCCGGCATCGAGGATGCGCGCGATTCCCGGGTGCGAGAGGTGCCCGAGCAGCTTGATCTCCTGCCGGAAGCGCCCGAGCACGCGGCTGCTCCACGCGCCGATCCCGAGCACCTTGATCGCGACGTCGCCCCCGGTCCGCGGGCAGACGCCCTTCAGCACGACTCCGCCACCGCCCTGCCCGAGCAGCCCCGTCACCTTGTACTCGCCGACCATCGAAGGGATCTCGGGCGGCGCCTGCACCTCGGCGATCACGCCCGACACGTCGACGATCGTGCGCACCTTCGCCGCCTCGGCGCGGTCCGCCGCAAGCATCGCCGTCACGTCGTCGCGCACATCGGCGCGCGGATGGGCGGCGACCCGCGCCCGCGCCTCCTCCGCAGGGAGATCACGCACCGCATCGAACAGCTCGGTCGCAGCGCGGTAGCGCGCGACGCGATCGAGGGGCGGGTTGTCGCTGCCTGAGGTCTCCATGGCGTCCGGAACCATCGGTTCCACACCGTACAGACAGTAAACGGGCGCTATCCGCTCGGTCGAGAATCGGTTCCACGGTCCGAACCTGTCCGGCGACCGTCCATCTCGGCCGCGAGCCACGCGCGGGCGGTGCGCCAGTCGCTCTCGACGGTGGTGGTCGAAACGCCGAGAACCTCTGCGATCTCGTCGTTGGTGAGACCTCCAAACACCTTCGCCTCGACGACTTGCGCGCGACGAGGGTCGAGCTGCTCGAGCATTCCGAGCGCCTCATGCACCGCCAGGACCTCGAGCTGGTCGATCTCGCAGTCCCCCGGGCTCAGGGCGTCGAACGACACCCGCGTGGCTCCCCCGCCGCGCTTGGCGGTCTTCTTGGCGAGCGCGTGGTTGATGAGGACATGGCGCATCGCCTTGGCGGCGACCGCGAGGAAATGCGAGCGGCTGCGGAGCGCTTCGGGCGAACTGCGGGCAAGCCGCACGTACGCCTCGTTCACGAGCGCGGTGGGCTGGAGGGTGTGCCCGGGCGACTGGGCGCGCATGAAGGCCCCGGCCAACGCGCGCAGTTCGGTGTAGACCAAGGCCGCAAGATCCGCCTGCGATGAACCCCCATCCGGCGAGTCCGCGTGTGACGCAGGACCCCGACCCCTCCCTGGAGGCGGAACCCCGCCGGCGCTCTGGTTGGAGGATTCGCTCGGCATGGTCGGTGGTGCGGTACGGAGGGGTCCTGGCTCGAGGGCGACCTTGGTCTGGTCAGGGAATGCGCGGCGCCGATCCGCCCTCCGCTCCCGTGTCTTCGACCATCCTGCGAGATGGGTCAAGCCGCCGATGCGGAACCCGAATGTAGCACCTAAATGCTTGCTGGAGAAACCATTCCATCTCTCCATCCCGCAGCAGGCAGGCGGGACGCCTCACCCGAGGCGTCCCAAAAAGGCGGCGCGGCGCCGTGTGCCTTTCCGCAGCACGCGACGCCGCACCGTATCGGACGCATCCGAGGGAAGCCCGGGGACGCGCGGAGGTCGGGAACTGGATTGTCAGGCCTCATCTCTCGAGGCCATCGGCACGACACACTTTCGTCGTCAGCGGCGTCGGAACCGTCGGACACATGGTCCCTCGCCGCCCCCTCGGCGCCCCCTCGGCTTGTCTTCCGCGAACCGCGACTCGGCGGATCGCCCCTACGAACGCAGACGCACAGGGATCGACCCCGCTTACGACAATACGAGTTTCCGTGCCGCCCTCCGTCACGAGAATCGCATCATGCGGAGATTTCCCGTCACTTCCCGAAGATCCGCTCGTCGACCAGCATGCCCTGCGGCGCCGCGGGTTCCGATGCATCCACCATCGTGGCAACGGGATAGGCGACGGCGTCGACCGCGAAGGCCCCCGCGGGACGGTGGTTGCCCGATCGCCCGAGTCCGCCGAACGGCAGCTTGCTGCTCGCGCCCGCCGTGCCTGCGTTCCAGTTGATGCAGCCCGCCCGCGTGCCCGCGAAGAACGCCTCCCACTCGGCCCGATCCTCTGAGAAGAGGCTCGCGGCGAGTCCGAACCCGGTGGCGTTCGCCTGCACGATCGCGTCGTCGAGGTCGGCGGCGCGCGAAATCTGGACGAACGGTCCGAAGATCTCCTCCTCGTCGCTCCGCCGCTCGAAGCGCGCGATCTCGACCGCGCCCGGCGAGAGGAAGAATCCGTCGCGGTCGAGCGGAGACGCTTCGAGAAGCAGCCGTCCCTGCGCGGCGAGTCTCGCCTGGGCGCGCAGCACGGCGTCGCGCGCGTCACCCGTGACGAGCGGGCCCATGAACGCGGGCACGCCGTCGTCGGCTGCTGCGATGACAAGCGTGGAGGCGAGCTTCAGCACCATCGGGACGAAGCGGTCGGCGACGGATTCCTCGACGACGATGCGGCGCGTGCAGGTGCAGCGCTGGCCCGTCGTCGCGAACGCCGCGCGCACGCACTCGATCGCGGCACGACGCAGGTCGGCCTTCGCGGTGACGACCGCCGGGTTCGACCCGCCCATCTCGAGCGCGACGAGGCGGCCGGGCGTGTCGAGGTTCGCCTCGAGGATGCGGCGCCCGACGGGGAACGACCCCGTGAACAGCACGCCGTCGACCTCGGGATGCGTCGCAAGACGCGAGGCGATCGCGCCGCCGCCCTGCACCACGTTGAAGACGCCAGCGGGGAACCCCGCCTCGTGCGCGAGCTCGGCCATCAGCTGCCCGACCGATGCGCCCTTCTCGCTCGGCTTGAAGACGACGGTGTTGCCGAGCAGGAGCGCCGGCACGAGGTGGCCGTTCGGAAGGTGCGCCGGGAAGTTGTACGGCCCGAGCACGGTCATCACGCCGTGGGGCTTGAAGGTGCAGAGTCCGGTCTTGCCCGCGCCTGCGGCGACCTCGAAGCCAGCGACGCGCGCGAGCACGCGGTCCTCGAGCGTGATCGCGACCTTCTCGGCCACGATCTTCGCCTCGAGGTCGGCCTCCCACCGCACCTTGCCGACCTCGCGCGAGATCGCAGCCGAGAGCCGCGCCGCGTGCCTCACGCAGGTCTCGCGCCACTTCTCGAGATGGGCGCGACGGTCGTCGAACGGGCGCGCGCTCCACGCGGGAAGCGCCCGCCGCGCCGCAGCGACCGCTTCCTCGGCATGCGAAGGAACGGGCGAGCCCGTCCACACGACGCCGCTCGGCCGCGCGGGGTCGCGCGTCGCGATCGCGTCGCCCGAAAGCGGACGGAACGCGCCGTCGATGTAGTCGCTCGGCGCCCGACCGAGATACGCCTGTGAAAGCAGCATGCCTCAGCCCTTCTTCGCCGCGCGACGCTTGGGCAACTTCGACTCTGGGAGCGGCGTGAAGCCGACCACCGCATCGTGCGGCGCGCCGATCGCGGCAAGCGTCGCGACCGGCAGCGTCACCCGCTCGCCGGCGAGGTCGTAGCGCGTGCGGGTGGCGCGGAAACCGCCGCGGCCCTTGTAGCTGACGAACGCCTCGTTCGACGATCCGACTTCCTTCGCGGCGGCGATGTGGCGCGTGGAGGTCGCCTTCACGATCGGTATGTCCGCGATCGCAGCGTCGAGATAGGGACCGCCGTCGAACGGATCGACGTGGCCGTGGTGGCGGAAGCCCTGCTTCTCGAGCATTCGCTTCGCGGGCTCGGTCTCGTCGCCGACCTTGCCGATCAGCGCGCGCGCCTCGGGCGGAAGGAGCGATGCGTAGATCTCGCCCTTCGGCCACAGCGACAGCAGGAACTCCTTCGAGCGCGAGCTGAAGAGATCGGCTTCCTTGTACGAGAGGTTGATGAAGCGCCGGCCGAGGTACTCCCAGAGGAGCGTGCCCGAGTCGGGCGTCAGCGGACCCATCATCTCGGCGAGGATTCGGTCTGCGAACATCTCGCGGTTGAGGCCGATGAAGTGGAAGCGGATCAGCGACAGGAGCGAACCCAGCCGCTCTGGCCGCCCGCGGAAACCCGGCGCGAGGATGAGTCCGCCGACCTCGCTCGGGCCGCTCGTGTCGGTGCCGAGCTCGAGCGTCACGTGCGTCTGCCCGAGCTGGAGGTCCTCGCTGTAGAACGAGCGCTTGCCGGTCTTCAGGTAGATGTGCGGCCGTCCCTCCCACGACACGCAGCAGAGGATCGAGCAGGTGCCCACGACTTCGTCGGACTCGCTGTCCTCGAGGACGAACATGAACTCGCGCAGGCGGATGTCGTCGACGTCGCCCGCGAAGCTGCGGCGGCTGCGCCCGATCTTCGCGGCAAGAAGCTCCTTGTCCGCGGGAAGGTTGATGAAGTGCACCATCTTCGCGAGCTTGAGGAGCGTCGGAAGGTCGTCGAGGATGGCCGGGCGGATCAGGAACATTGCTTGCCTTTCGACCGCTGCGCGGGCTTCATGCCGTGCGCGCGAACGCCTTCTCCATGATCTCGAACACCGGGCCGAACTGCTCGGGCTTCATCACGCCGACCGGCGGCAGGAAGCGCAGGTGGTACGGACCGTGACCGCAGCTGAAGGCGATGACGCCGTCGTCGAAGAGGTTGTTGAGGAGCTTGCCGATCTTCTCGCGGTTGCCGCCGAACGGCGTCAGGCGCATCATGCCGCCCGTGCCCGCGACCCACGCGTTGCTCGCGCGGCCGAGCGAGTTGACGACGGGCGGGAACCACTGCGGATGCGCGGCGACGAACGCGTCCGCGTGCTCGCGGTACGCGGCGTGCAGCTTCGCGATCCGGCCGGTCGGTCCGTAGTAGCCGCCCGACTGCAGGCGCTTCAGGATCGACAGTCCCGTGGCGAGCGAGCCCGTCGACGCGGCGAAGGTGCCCGACAGGAGGCCCGCCTTCGGATTGAAGTCGGCGGTGTAGAGGCACGCGCACGCCTGGGTGATCTTGCCGACGGTGACGACGTCGATGTACTCGCCGAGCCCGAGCCGCTCGAAGCAGAACATGCTCTCGGTGCGTCCGAAGGTCTGGACCTCGTCGTCCCAGATCGGGATGCCCGCCTTCTTCGCGGCCTCGAAGAGCTTCACGAAGAACTCGCGCGGCGCGGTGTTGAAGCCGCCCTCGCCCTGCACGAGCTCCGCGATCAGGCAGCAGTGCTGCCCGGGGTAGCGGTGGATCAGCTGCTCGAGGTGCCAGAGCGTCATGTCGATCGAGCGCTGTTCGCCCATCGACGCGTCGAAGAACGGCAGGTAGTCGACGTGGATGTTGAGCGCGATGCCCTGGCGGTACGCGGCGGTGTCGCCGATCTGCGACATCGTGGTCGAACGGCCCATGAAGCAGTCGGCGAACGCGATGATGCGCGGGGCGCCGTTGGTCTTCTGCTGGCAGACCTTGAGCGCGGCTTCGTTCGCCATGCAGCCGGAATTCGTGATGAAGCAGTGCTTGAGGCGCGAGTGGCGCGCGGCTTCGTGCGCGAGGAACTCGCCGAACTCGATCGCGTCGCGGTTGTACTGGAGGTTCCCCTGCATCACGAGGTCGGAGAGCGACGCGCGCATCGACGCCTCGACGAGCTCGGGGTCGCCGTGGCCGAACATGTGGACGCCGATCCCGTTGATGAGGTCCCACTTGACGCTGCCGTCGACGAGCTCGACGAGCGCGCCGTTGCCGGCGCCGGAGCCGAGGTAAGGGTAGAGCGGGCCGCGGCCGCGCACTTCGGCGGCGCGCTTGAGCCAGCCGTCGAGGGTCTCCTTGAGGTCGGCGCGAGCCGGGCGCGCACCGGTGAGGGCGCGGCTCTTCGCCTCGACCTCGCCGCGGATCGCGCGGATCGCGGCCTCGATGGTCGGGCTCGTGCGGAGGGCTTCGCCGATGGTGACGGACGGATCTGTGAGCGTTGTGGTCATCGCGGTCTCTCGGAGGGAGTGCGGAGCGTCGGCCTTGCGACGGACGCCCGCTTCAGCGAAGGTTTTTCGTCCGTTCGCGGAGGGGGGCTGTAGCGTAGGCTGTTGGATTTCCGCGAGTTACGGGACGCAGGCCGCCCGCGCGAGCAGGATCGCAAGCGTCGCGGCCCTCGGCGCCATCGAGGGAAGCTCGATGTACTCGTCGGTGCGGTGGAGGTTCCCGCCGCGAGGCCCCATGGTGTCGAGGGTCGGAAGGCCCTCCGCCTGCATGAGGTTTCCGTCGGACACGCCTCCCGACTTGCCGAAGCCGACCTTCTCGCCGAGGGCCTCGCCGACCGAGCGCGCCTCCTCGGCGATCGCGCGCACGGCCGGGGTCTCGGGCTTCGCGGGACGGTTCGGCTCGTAGTCGACGCGCGTCCGCGGCAGCGGCGCGTCGGCGGCGGTCGCCAACGCAAGAAGTCCCGCCTTCACGGCGTCTTCGCGCGCGGCGTCGCGGAAGCGCGCGTTGCCCCACGCGCGCGCGCGGTCGGCGACGATGTTCGTCGCCTTCGCGCCTTCGAGCGGGCCGATGTTGACGACGGTGCCTGCGTCGAGGTCGACGAGCCTCGCGGCGTCGAGGATCTTCGCCGCGAGCGCGTTCACCGCCGACACGCCCTGCGCGAAGTCGCGGCCAGCGTGCGCCGCGCGGCCCTCGCACTCGATGCGGAAGGTCGCGCTCCCGAGCCGCTCGACGACAAGCGAACCGTCGGGAAGCGACGGCTCCATCGCGAGCCCGAATCCGCCGCGGGTGGCGCAGGCGCGCGCCTCCGCCCGGATCGCGCGCTGGCTGTGAAGGCTTCCCGTCTCTTCGTCGGAGTTCAGGAGCACCGTCCACGCGGGCGCGATGCCGACTTCGGCGAGCACCTCGAGCGCGTGGATCATGATCACGAGCCCGCCCTTCATGTCGATCGCGCCGGGGCCAACCGCGCGGCCGCCCGATCCGTTCGCCGCCTCGCGCACAAGCGTCTGGAACGCACCGAACGGGTCATGCACCGTGTCGAGGTGGCCGGTCAGGAGGACGGGGCGCCCCTTCCCTCCGCGCGCGACGGCACACAGCGCCGGCGGCGGCGGCGCATCGGCCGACTGCCCCGGCTGCACGATCCACGCGGGGCGCGGGTCGCCGGCGAGTTCGCCGACTTCGGCGCCGAGCGCCGCCAACCGCGCGCGGAAGATCGCGCGCAGCCTCGCAAGCCCGGGCTCGTGGCCGCTTCCCGTCGGAATCGCGACATACTCGGCGAGATCGGCCTCCATGCGCGGCTGGCGCGACGCTAGCCGGGCCGCGAGATCGCGTTCGATCGCCGTGAGCGTGTCAGGCATGCACCGCCCCCGCGCGCGGCGCGTCGCGGAGGACGCCATGCATCGCAAGCTTCGCCTCGAGTTCGTCGAGATCGACCTCGCCCTCGAAGACCTCGGTCGCGGGCCCCGTCATGCGCACGTCGGCGCCATCCGACGGCCACTCGAGCTGGAGCGGCCCGCCGGGAAGCCGGGCATCGAGCGTGCGGGCGCTCTTCCCGAGAAGGACGCCCGCCACGCACACGGCGCTCGCGCCGGTGCCGCAGGCGAGCGTGATGCCCGAGCCGCGCTCCCAGGTGCGCATGACCGCCTCGCCCGAACGCGGGCCAAATCGCACGAAATGCACGTTGATGCGCGCCGGAAACCACGCGTCGCGCTCGATGCGCGGGCCGACGAGCTCGAGCGGCACCTTCCACGGGTCGTCGCAGGCGAAGACGACATGCGGGTTGCCCATCGACACGAGCGTGATGTGCGGCTCGACGCGCGCGTCGCGCCACCAGTCCTCACCCGCCGGTCCACCTTGCCAGCGCGAGAGATCGATCGAGTGCCCGACCACCCGCGCATCGGCGGCCACGCGGTCGACGCGCGCGGGAATGCGCGCGTGCTCGAGGATCGGCCGGCCCATCGCGACGCTCGCACGCGCCACGGCCCCGTCGGTGCCGCGCTCCCACCACACCTCGAGAATGCCGCGGCCCGTCTCGATCCGCAGCGGATTCACGGCGGACATGCCGCGGTCGACCGCGAACTTCGCCACGCAGCGGATGCCGTTGCCGCACATCTCGCCTTCGCTTCCATCGGCGTTGAACATGCGCATGCGCAGGTCGGCGTCGTGGGTCGTCGGCGGACACACGGCGACGAGCCCGTCGCTGCCGACGGCGAAGTGCCGGTCGCTCACAAGCCGCGCCGCGCGCGCGAAGTCGAGCGACGGATGCTGCGAGCCGTCGATGTACACATAGTCGTTGCCGAGGCCATGCATCTTCGTGAAGCGCATGTCGCGAGTGTACACGTCAGGCCGAGGCGAGCGCGGCGAGCGCCACCATCGCGCCGACCGCAGCGAGCGCGATCCAGCAGATCGCCCGCACGAGCGTGTCGTTGCCAAGGCGCGCGCAGGGCTTGCCGACGAGCGACCGGAGGTAGCCCTGCCGCCACGCGATCGAGCCGTGCCGCCAGCTCGGGCGCTCGACCGGAACGTGATTCACGAACGAGACCATCGACAGCGCGCCGGTCATCGCAGCGACGGCTTCCGGCGTCGCGTCGCTCCTCGCGGCGCGGCTGCTGAGCAGGCGGACGGCGTAGGTGTCGGCCTGGCGCTCGAACCGCCGGCTCGCGAAGCCGAACGCGAGAAGGCCGAAGACGACGACGGAGAGGTCGCGCACGAGCGCCACCGCTTCGGCCAGCGCGGCGCCGTCCGCCTCGGCGACGCGCGCGGCGAGCGCCGCGAAGACCACCTGCGCGGCGGGGTCGGCGATGAGCGCGCCGAGCCACCATGCGCCGAGGATCACGGGCAGCATCCACGCGAGGTGCCGGTGGGCCACGTGGCCGAGTTCATGCGCCATCACCGCGAGAACCTGCTGCCGCGGCAGGCACTCGATCAGCGCGTCGGAGAGCATCACGCAGCGGAGGCGCGGAAAGACGCCCATCACCGCAGCGTTCGCCACGAGGCCATCGGTCGGCCAGACCCAGATCTCGCGGACACCTATCCCCGCGCCCGACGCGAGCTCGACGAGGTCGTCGCGCAGCTCGCCCGCGGGAAGCCGCGTGAGCCCGAGGAGCGGCGGGATCACGAGCGGAATCGCGAGGAAAAGGACGAGGATCCCGAGAA
>JBIKWD010000288.1:0-3292 GCA_044356505.1 Phycisphaerales bacterium | reverse complement strand
GACTGCTGGTCGCCCGCGATGCCCGTGACGGGAATCACCGCGCCGAGGTGCACGGGTTCGCACGCACCGAAGTCGCCCGCGCAATCGCGGATCTCGGGCAGCACCGCCCTCGGCACGCGGAAGAGCGCGCACAGCGCGTCGTCCCACGCGCAGCCTGCGTCGCCGCCGATCCGGGCAAGGAGCGTCCGGCTCGCGTTCGACGCATCGGTGGCGTGCACGCGGCCGTTCGTCAGGTTCCACAGCACCCACGAGTCGATGGTGCCCGCCGCGAGTTCGCCCGCCTCCGCACGCGCGCGCGCGCCGGGTACAGCGTCGAGGATCCACGCAAGCTTCGTCGCGCTGAAGTACGGGTCGAGCGTCAGGCCCGTCGCCGCGCGCACCGCGTCCTCGTGCCCTTCGGCGCGGAGCTCGACGAGCCGCGACGCCGTGCGGCGGTCCTGCCACACGATCGCGCGGTGGATCGGCCTGCCCGTCGCGCGGTCCCACACGACGATCGTCTCGCGCTGGTTCGTGATGCCGATCGCGGCGACATCAGAGGCGGCGACACGCGCCGCCGCGAGCGCGTCCTTCATGCAGGCGACGAGCGCCGTCCAGATCTCGTCTGCGTCGTGCTCGACCCAGCCCGGCTTCGGAAAGTGTTGGGCGAACTCGCGCTGTCCCGCGCCAAGCTCGCGCGCACCGCCGTCGGCGCCGAGCGCGAACACGATGGCGCGCACGCTGGTCGTTCCGCAGTCGAGCGCGAGGATGTGGCATGGGGCGTCGGTCATGCGCGCAGGATACGCAGCCCGCGCGCCACCGCCCGCTCAGTCGTCGTCCCCGGCAAACGGGTCGAAGCGGTTCATCTGACGCGACGCCGCCGCGTCGACGTCGTCGGGCACGAGCCCGCGCACGCGCGAGGCGAGTTCATCGCCGAGGATGCGCCGCGCCTCGGAGCGCGCCTTCTCGGTGCGCTCGTTGCGCTGGAAGCGGAGCTTCTCCTCGGCCTCCATGCGCTCCTGCATCGCGCGCCACGCCTCGCTGTCGTTGGGGTCGGCCTGCTCGCCGCCCGTCGCGATCTTCTCCGACAGCATCTCGTACACAGCCTCGTACTCGGCTTGCAGCGCCTCGAGCCGCGCGCGCTGGTCCTCGCTGATCCCGTCGAGGGCGATGGCGCGCTCGAGCTGCGGGATCGCGGACTCCGAACGCTTGTAGACATCGGGCCGCTCCAGCGCCAGACGCGCACGCTTGATCGCAGTGGCCACTTCCGGACGACTGCTCGCCTTCGCGGCCGCCGCCTCGATCAGCGCGGCGTATCGCCCGTAGAACTCCCGGCTCGCGGCGGCGCTCGCCGCCATGACCTTCTGGTAGGACTGCCAATCCTGGCCGGACTGCGCCTCCTGCATCGCCCGCTGCAGGACCTCGTCGCGATCGAGCGAGGCGCGAATCGCCTCGTCGAGCGAATCCGCGAAGGCGGCCCACTCGGCGCCCGACTTCTCGAGGAAGGCGCGGGCATCCTCCGGGGACAGCTTCGCGCGCGCGAGGAGCATGGAAGGCGATGCCACGAACTGCGCACCGCCGAACGACACCGCATCGGTGGCGAGCTGGACCCGCTCGAGCCGAAGGACGAGCATCTCGGCGCTGGCGGGATCGAGGCCGAGCGCGGCGCCGATCTCTGCGAAGAACACCTCGTCTGCGGCAAAGGCGGCATCCATCACGCTGCGGCGCAACGCCGAAGTCTTTGCCTGATTCTGGGGATCGAAGCGGAAGGGCCGGGCCTCGCCGGAATCCTCCGAACGGGGCCCAATGTCACGGAAGAGGGCCGTGACGGCCTCGGCCAGCTCGCGGCCGAGCGGAACGACCTTCGCGTTCCACTCGCGCGCGCTCCAGTCCTCGACGACGCCTTCGATCACGGCGACCGACGACTCGGAGGCGCCCAGCGGCCTGAAGAGGCGCGCAACCTGCGCCGCACTCCACTGGGGCGGCTCGGACGAAAGCGCGGCCGCGCTCCCCATGTAGCCCGGCTCGTCGGAGAGCTCCTTCTCTTCGGACAGAGCCGCATCCGTCGGCGCGAAGATCGGCCTGAGGATGCTGCTCGCCACCTTCGAATCCTCCTCGAGGGTGGTCCGGGTCGAGAAGACCTGCCTGCGCTTCTCGGAGCCGATCACGTCGGCCACGGCGCGATACGCGCGCTGGTCGATCTCCTCGCCCTCGCTCTGGGCCGCCTGAAGCGCCGCAACCGACTCGTTCGGCGCCCCGTCGGAGCCCATCATTCCGCCCATCATCGCGGTGGTGTCGAGCGAGCGCGACAGCTCGGCGACCTTCTCGGCGTTGTCCGCCCGCTCGCGGCGCCAACTGAGTTCGATCGGGTCGAAGCGCGCCCGCATGTCGGCGGTCACCTCGGGATCGCGCCGAAGCCTCGCGAGCAGCGTCGCGAGGTCGCCCGCTGCCTCGATCTCCATTCCGCCGAAGCCGAGCGTCATCCTCGCCATCATGTTGGTCGAGCGCCGCGCGACGTCGCCGCGGAGCCTGTGGTAGGTGATCTCGGGCAGCACGGACTCGAACTGCCGCACCGCCGCGCGGTTCGCCTCGGCGTTGAGCTCAAGCACGCGGTTCGCGTCCTTGCCGAGCTCCTTCATGCGCTGCATCATCTGCTGCATGCGCGCCATCTGCGCCCTCATCGCGGCGCCCGGATCCTCGCCTTCGGCGGGCTCCGCCACCGACTGCTCTGCCTCGGAGATGATCGCGTACAACTTGTCGAAGGCCTTGCGGATCTCGCTGCCGTAGTTGCGGCTCTGCGAGAGCAGTCGCTGTTCCTGCGCGCGGAGCAGCGCGTCGAACTGCTCGCGCATGGGCTCGGGGACCTGGCGCACGAACTCGTCGCGCGCAAGGAGGTCGGCAAGGTCCACGAAGCTGCCACCGCCGCCGAACATCATCGGGCCCATGCGCGTGAAGCCCGAGAGCTCGCGCTGCCGCTCGCGCGCCTCGCGGATCCGCTGCATGCCCGCGCGCCGCTCCTCGGCGACCAGATTGGCCGCGCTGCCGAGGAGCGCGTTGTCGGCCTCGGCGATCTTCGCCTGCAGGCGGTCGAGGTCGCGCAGGAACTTCTCGAACTGCTGCTGCGACGGCATGCCGCCCTGCATCGCGCGGCCCACCGCCTGGATCTCGGGGTCGAGTTCCGCGCGGAACCTGGCGAGATACGCCTCGTGCAGACGGTCGATCGCGGTGGCCTCCTCGGGCGTCGGCGAGACATAGACCTTGAGCAGCCGCTCGAGCCGCTTGGTGGTGAGCGGCGAGGCGACGGCCTGCGACGCCT
>JBIKWD010000101.1:0-11588 GCA_044356505.1 Phycisphaerales bacterium | reverse complement strand
GGTCGCGTCCGCATACGAGGGCGGCAACTACGCGCTGGCCGCCGCTGAACTCGTCCCCCTGCTCGAGGACCGCCGCGACAGCGAGAAGGACCGCACGCTCTACGAACTCGAGGCGGGCTCGGTGTACGCCGCAGCGGGCGACATCGAGCAGTCGATGGCGGCCTTCGCGGCAGCCGACGACCGCATGTGGGAGTACCTCGACGACGCGCCCGACGTCCGCATCTCCGAGCAGGCCGCCGCGATCCTCACCAACCAGACGGTCATCACCTACACCGGCCGCCCCTACGACCGGATCATGTGCACGGCCTATCAGGCGCTCAATCATCTCGCGCAGGGCAACCTCGACGCCGCGGGCGTCTCGCTGCGCCGATCGTACGAGTGGCAGCGCGACGCGGCCGAGAAGTACGCGAAGGAGATCGAGGCGCTCGAGGAGAAGGCGAACGCCGCCTCGGCCGAGAAGAGCTACGACGCGAAAGCCGCGCTCGAAGACCCCGGAGTGAGGGGGGGCCTCGACTCTGCCTACGGTCCGCTGCGCGACATGCAGGGATACGCCGAGTTCGCCGTTCCGTACTCGACCTACCTCCAGGCCCTGCAGTTCCAGCTGACCGGAAGAACCGATGCACTGGCGCAGGCGACGGTGGCCTTCCGACGCGCTGCGGGAATGCTGCCCGAGTCCGACCGCGCCTACGCCGAGGAGGACGCGCGCCTCGCGGAGGCGGCGACGACTGGGGCCGCGATCCCGCCGACCGTGTACGTGCTCGTCGAGACGGGCATGGGGCCGTGGCTCGACGAGTTCAGGCTCGACATCCCGCTCTTCATCCGCGGGCTCCCCTACGTGGGCGCGGCGTTCCCTGTGCTGAAGTTCAAGGAGGGCGCAGCGAGCGGATTCACCGCGCGCGCGGGAGGCGCCGGCTATCCGTCGAGCGTGCTCACCGACATGGACAAGGTCGTGGCGGGCGACTTCAACCGCCGTCTGCCCGCGATCATCACGATGACGATCGTGTCGAGCGCCACGAAGGCGATCGCGACCTATCTGGCGCAGCGGGCCGTGTACGAGCAGAACCCCGACGCGGCGTGGGTCGTCGCGATCGCGGGCGCGCTTTACCAGGTCGCCACCAACAACGCAGACCTGCGCGTCTGGCTCACCCTGCCGAAGCAGGTGCTTTACGCGCGGTTCCCCGCGCCGCCCGACGGACAGATCGAGATCGAGCTCGGCGACGGACAGAGAATCGGACCGCTCGAGACGGAATCGAACGGCGCCACGATCGTCCATGTGCGCACGCCGCGGATGGGCGCCGTCCCTGCGGTGCGTACCATGCGCTTCCCCCTGAAGTGAAGTGAAGTGAAGTGAACCGAACCGAACCGGAGAACTCCATGCCGATCGATCCCACCAGAGTTCCGCGTCTCCTTGCACGCCTCGCCCTGCCCGGTGCGGCGGCGCTTGCATGCGCGCTCGCCGGATGCAACACGGCGAACACCACGACGGCGACCGGACCGGCCAATGCCGACGGCACGGTGCCCTACAAGCAGATCGTCACGAACGGCTGGCTGAAGTACAAGGCCAACATCGTCGCCGTGCGCGAAGGCACGGTGAACGGCGACATGAAGCGGGTCGCGGTCGACGTCTACAGCGACCAGCTCACCACCCAGCGCTTCAGCTACCGCTTCGACTGGTCCGATGCGTCGGGGATGCCGGTCCAGAGCGCGACCGCATCGCTCACCAGCGTCACGATCAAGCCGAAGGAGACGATCACGCTGACCGCCGTGGCGCCATCGCCGCAGGCCGTGCAGTGGCGGCTGACCTTCCTCGACGCGCAGTACTGACTTCACCGCAAGCCGGCGCGTTGCGCCGAGAGACCACTTCCATGAACCACCGAACCATCACCACCGCAGCAGTTCTTCCTCTCGCCCTCTCGCTCGGCCTCGCAGGCTGCCAGAAGGCGCAGTACGTCGATCCGAAGGGGAACGACCTCATCGTCAACGCGGACCGCATGAACATCCAGGACTGGGACAAGCTCGCCGATCAGGTGGTCCAGTCGATGGTGAACTCGGGCGTGCTCGCAAGGCTTCCGAGGCAGCCCGCCGGCGTCCTGCTCAACCCGGTCATCAACACCACCTCCCAGCAGTTCGACACCGACGCCATCATGAAGAAGATCCGCATCTCGCTCCTCAGCACGGGCCGATGCGAGGTCATCATGACGAGTGGCCCCGGCGGCCGAGCCGAGGACGGAATCGCGAAGGGCGCCCAGGATCTCAAGGCTTTCCAGACAGGTGCGGACAACCAGATCAACCCGAACAACGTGCCCGACGTGACGTTGACCGCGAAGCTGATCGAGGACCGCGCGCGGTCGGGAAGCACCCGGCAGGTCGCGTACTTCCTGCAGATGAGCCTCACCAACACCGACACCGGCCGTGCGGTGTGGGAGGGCGAGGCAAGCGTCGTGAAGCAGGGGCAACGGTCGTCGGTCGGGTTCTGAACCGAACCGCCCGAACTTCGGCGCGGCGCGACATTTCAGCCTTCGGAAGGCGCGGGTGCCTGTCGCCGAGCGGCGCGGGCCTCGCGCTCTTCCTTTGGCACGAATGCGTCGGGAAGTTCCTTGCCCGCCTTCTCGCAGACCCACTTCGCGAGCGGGATCGGCGCGGGGTGGTCCTTCTCAAGCGCGCTGATGACGACGTAGGCGGGCATCGGCTCCTTGTTGGCCGCGAGTTCGTCGAGTGCGGCGAGCCACTGCGCCTTGCGCTCCTCGGGAAGGGCGTTCTCCCACGCGCAGTACTGCGCAAGCGTGTCGCCCACGAGGATCACGGCGCCGAAGACGGACTCCTGCCGCTGCGATGGCAGCGACCAGAACGCGTAGTACGGCGCGCTGTAGGGCGCGTAGCGGTAGCGCGCCTCGTAGAAGCCACCCTTGAACTCGACGCGCCTCGACTCCTTGTTCCACACGCCGTTCGTGAAGAATGGCTCCGCACCGGTGTCGAGGATCACCTCCGCGCTTGTGACCTTCGGGCGCTCGAGCAGCCGGAAACCGAACGGAGGCGGCAGTTCGAAGTCCCATTTGCCTGCGCGGATGTCGGACTTGGTCGCCTCGGGAATCGTGGGCGATGCAAGCACGAGGTCGCGGTACTCGCGCGACGCCTTGAGCCACAGCAGGAACTCGAGCCCCATGGGCGCGAACTCCTTGAGCTTCATCCCCTTCTTCGATGGGTCGAAGCGGACGAGGATGCGCTCGACCGCCGGCTGGAAGATCTTCTCGGAGAGCCACTCGCCCTCGCGGCGGTTGACCGTGCCCTTGATGCCGACGGTATGGATGGCCGCGAGTTCGTCGGCGCTGAGCCAGCCGCGCTCGGCAAGAAGGATCGCGAGCGGCTCGAACACCGACATGCGGAAGGACTCGTCGGGCGTCCGCTGTCCGAAGTCCTCGGATCGGCGGGGCGTCGCACCGATGCGCTGGGCCTGTACGACGGCCTGCATGCCCGAGTACATCAGGTAGGCGTCGGCGACGAGCGGGATGGCCTCGTCGTTCCACCACTTCGTGAACTCGGCACGCGCGGCATCGTCCTTGAGCTTGCGGACCTCGATGAAGCGGCCGAAGATCTGCAGCCAGAGGATGCCGCCGTCGAGACGGTCCTTCAGCGCCGACCACTCCTGCCGGCGATCCGCGAACTGCTCGTAGTAGCCGCGCGTCGAGCCAAGCGAACTGTCGAGGCGCCCGATCGCCCCACGGTTGCCCATTTCCGAAGGCAGGACATCCTCGGCAAAGGTTCCCGTGAAGCGCGAGCCGAGATCGGCGTCGGACTCGGCCTTGGCGCCGTAGGCCTCCTCGACCGCCTTGAGCGCGCGGGAGTCCTTCTCGTTGGTGGAGAAGGTTCGCGTGGCCGAGTCGCCCTGGGCGCTTATCTCGACCTTCACCTTTCGGTTCTGGCAGCCGGATCCCACCGCCGCGAGCGCGGCGATGAGCAGCGTCGCGACCATGCGATGGCCGGGAGGGAGGAGCGAACGACGCATCGCTTCACGAAGTTCGGGCATGTCGGAGATGGTACCCTCGTCCCGCGCGGAGACGACCAAAATGGCCGTCGAGAGCCGTCAGAGAACGGGTTCGCGCGCGGCAATCCCTTCCCGAACCGTGCCGACGCGCCGTGACCGCCCCCTCCCGTGGCTGACGAACCGAACCGCTCACCCCGATCGCAGCCCGAGGAAGCGCTGCCGAAGCACGACCCGTTCGCGGCGATCCGCGACCCGAACTACCGGTTCTTCGCAGGCGCGTTCGTGGCCTCGAGCATGGGGCTCCAGATGCTGTCGACAGCGGTCGGCTGGGAGATCTGGGAACGCACCGAGAACGCGCTGATCCTCGGAGCGACGGGGCTCGCCCGCGCGCTGCCAGTGATCGCACTCACGCTGCCGGCCGGGACGATCGTCGACGGAGGCGACCGAAAGAAGATCCTCGCGACGACACAGGTCGGATTCGGGCTCGTGGCGCTTGCATTGGCGGCGACGAGCGCGGCGTCCGCACCGATCTGGCTGTTCTTCGTCCTGCTCCTCGCGTCGGGCTGCGTACGCAGCTTCAACGCCCCGGCGCGCGGTGCGCTTCTTCCCTCGCTTCTGCCGATGTCGCGGTTCGAAAACGCCATCGCATGGCAGTCGGGGTTGTTCCAGTTTGCGGCGGTGGCTGGGCCGCTCATCGCCGGATGGCTGATCGCAAAGAGCGGCGGCGCCTGGATCGTCTATCTCGGAACGGCCGTCCTATGCATCGCGGCCGGGATCGCGGCGCTGTTCCTGAAGCCGCGACCGGTCGAGCGCACCGGGGCACCTCCGCGCCTTCGCGAGATGTTCGACGGCCTTCACCACATCTGGCGCGAGAAGACGATCCTCGGTGCGCTCACGCTCGACATGCTCGCGGTCCTTTTCGGCGGCGCCACCGCACTGCTGCCGATGTACGCGACGGAGATCCTGGACTGCGGTCCCCTTGGACTCGGCGCCCTTCGCGCGGCGCCCTATGTTGGCGCATTCCTGATGGCCGTGTGGCTCGCTGCCCGTCCGGGGTTCCGCCACGCGGGGCGTGCGATGTTGCTGAGCGTCGCCGCGTTCGGCGTGTGCATGATCGTGTTCGGCCTGAGCACCTCGCTTTGGCTGTCGCTCATCGCGCTTGCCGTCAGCGGTGCCGTCGACAACATCTCGGTCGTCATCCGCCACGTGCTCGTGCAGATCAAGACCCCCGACCAGCTTCGCGGGAGGACGACTGCCGTCAACAGCGTGTTCATCGAGTGCTCGAACGAACTCGGCGCATTCGAGTCGGGTCTCGTCGCCGCCTACTTCGGACCGATCGTGTCGGTCGTGAGCGGCGGCCTCGGCACACTCGGGGTCGTGGCGTTCGTCGCGCTCACGTTCCCGGCGCTCCGCCGCATGAGGACGCTCATCGGGCCGATGGATTCGGCAGGCACCGAGGACTCGCAAAAAGAAGCGATGCGGAGAAACATCCGCGAGGCCGAGGTCGAAGAGGAAGAACACCGCAGGCTCGGCCCAGAAGGCTGAGAACGGGCTTGGCGGCGTCAGTTCGACTGCGACACGCCCATGGCTGCGCTGCGACAGCCGCAGACTTACACCCACAGAGCCACAACCGCGGACCTTCAGTCACGGACCTTCAGTCACGAACCTTCAGTCACGAACCTTCAGTCACGGACCTTCAGTCACGGACCTTCAGCGCTACCTGTTCGAGGCATCCTTCGCGTCAAGCTGCGTGTCTGCCTTGGCCGGAGTCGGGCCGGAGCCGGTGGTCTCCGACCTCACCTGATCTTCCTGCAGCAACGGCTTCCCGGTTCCGCGGACGCTGCCGCACCCGAAGCCAATGGACAGCACGACGGCGGCGCAGATCAGCACGGCAATGTTCCGCGCAACCGCGATGCGAGCGCCGCGGCCCGGGCTTCGGGCGTCGACGCCGTGCATTCGAACCTCATGGAGGCTTGTCCGATGGAGATCGCTGGTGACGCGGCGCATGGACGAAGGGTACACGACACGGCGCAACCGCGGGCAAGGGAACTGACGCCTCTGCGTGGGGCTTCATGGGTTGACTCGCATGGGCGACCCCTCGTGCCTGAGTCCTCGCGCCTGAGTCCTCGCGCCTGAGTCCTCGTGCCTGAGTCCTCGCGCCTGAGTCCTCGCGGATCAGTCTTCATCGATAATCCCTCGACTGGACAGAAAGGACCGAGGCGCCGCTTGCAAGCTGGACGCTGAGGTCGCGTGCGCCGTCGACGAGGACATGCACGACTCCATCGCGCCGCTCGACCTTTCCCGACACCATCACGAGACTTGCGCCGCGGACCTCCGCACGAACGCGCGCATACACCTTCGGTCGGAAGATGAGATTCGCAGCTCCCGACTCATCCTCGATCGTCATGAACACGATGCCGTTCGCCGTCGAGGGCCGCTGGCGCACCAGCACGAGCCCGGCCACGCGCACCCTTCTGCCGCCGGGCGTCTTTCCCTCATCGCGGAGCCATGCGCATGGAATGGCTCTCGACTTCGAGAGCGCGGGGCGAATGCATGCGACCGGGTGACGCTTCAGGGTGACACCCGTTGCATCGAAGTCCTGCGCGATCGCCGAAAGCTCCGCGACGGGCGGCAAGGCCGGCTCGGTATCGTCCGGCTCGACAGACGGCTTCGTTTCCGACGTCTGTGCGGCGGCTGCTGCGGCCGGATCGAAGCCAAGCGACCATAGGGGCCGATCGCGATCACGAAGCGCAAGGATCTGCCAGACCGCCTGCTGGCGGTCGAGACCCATCGAGCCGAATGCATCGGCGGCCGCGAGCCTGCGCAATGTCGCCTGCGTGAGCCCGGAAACCTCGGCAAGATCCGACATCCGTCGGAATGGGCCATGTCTGGTCACCGCCTCGATGACGCGCTGCGCCGCCTCGGGCTCGAGGCCGCGGACCATGCGGAGCCCCAGTCGAATGGCGGGCTGGGCTGGCAACGGGCCGGAACGCCCCTGCGGCATGTCGTGCCGCTCGGGGCTGTCCGGCGGACAGAGCGGCTCCGCACGGCGCCCCTGCGCGAGCTCGGCGCCATCGTGCGGCGGTTCGGCCCGTGCAACGATGCTTCGCCCGCGCGAGTGCAGCCGTCGAAACGGAGCGTCGCCATCCTGCGCTTCAGGAGCGCCGACCATGCGGATCTCGCGCCACCGCAACGGAGAACCGCCGGCGGGACCGATGCAGGAAAGCCTTGGGCCAAGACCGCTTCCGTCGATCCGAACCGTGGAGAGGCCCGAGGCCCTGTCGGCGGCAAGCATCGGACACGGATCAGGCCCGCGCTCGAGCGTCGCGTCCCAGAGCGAGCAGTGCACGTCGATGCCGCGGACGGCGACGCCATGGTCCCGGGCGTCACGGAGGATCTGGGCAGGCGCGTAGAAACCCATCGGCTGGCTGTTGAGCAGCGCGGCTGCGAAGGCTGCGGGATGGTGGCGTTTGAGCCAGGCGCTGGCGTAGACGAGATGCGCGAAACTCGCTGCATGCGATTCCGGGAAGCCGTATCCCGAGAAGCCCTTGATCTGCTCGAACACCTGCCGTGCAAAGGCCGGCGTGTACCCACGCGCGACCATGCCCTGCTCGAGCGCCTCGCCGAACTGGGCGATCTTGTTTCCGCTTCGCTTCCAGGCCGCGATGGCCCGCCGTAGTTCATCCGCCTGCCCGGCGGAGAATCCCGCCGCAACGACGGCCAGCGCCATCGCCTGCTCCTGGAAGAGAGGTACGCCAAGCGTCTTGCCTAGGACGGCTCGGATTGCGTCGTTCGGATAGAGAACCGGCTCCTCTCCGCTGCGGCGGCGCAGGTACGGATGCACCATGTCGCCCTGGATAGGGCCGGGGCGGACGATCGCTACTTCGATCACAAGGTCGTAGAAGCGGCGCGGCTTGAGCCGTGGAAGCATCGACATCTGGGCGCGCGACTCGATCTGGAAGACTCCGACCGTGTCGGCCTTGCAGATCATGTCGTAGGTCGCTGGATCCTCGGATGGGATGGAGTGAAAGACCAGCGGATCGGACTCGACGCGCGCGGGGCTGCTCTCGGCGGACTGCACCGATGCCGAGTCTGCTTGCGTTCCGGCGGATGCTTCCGCTCGCGTGGATGCCGGCCGGCATGCCTGCGGCGGACTGACGGATGCGAGATCGGGCCGGACCTCCGGTGCGTCAGGCAGCCGTTCGCACATCGCGCCGAGCGCAAGCGCCGCCTCGTCGCCGTTGACAAGATCGATCGACTTTCGGATCGCCGTGAGCATGCCGAGCGACAGCAGGTCGATCTTGAGCATGCCGAGCGCCTCGATGTCGTCCTTGTCCCATTCGAGGATGGTGCGGTCCTCCATGGCGGCGCGCTCGATCGGCACGATCTCCATGAGCGGCGCGCGGGAGATGACGAACCCGCCGACATGCTGCGAGCGATGCCGGGGGAAACCGAGGATGTCGCCGACAAGATGGACCATCGCCCGCACGCGCGGAGCGGATGGATCAAGCCCTGCGGCGCGCACCCGCTCGGCGGCCGCCTTTGGCAACGTGCGGTCAATGCCGGTCTCGAAGGATCCGTCGGCGAAGCACTCCGTGGCATCGTCGCGCGAACCAAGCCCCCCACCGCTCCAGCGGTCGACCTCGTTTGCAAGGCGTTCCACCGTGTCGGGTGCGAAGCCGAGCGCCTTGCCGACGTCGCGCACGGCGCTGCGTCCGCGATAGCTGATGACCTCGCATACGAGTGCGGCGCGGTCGCGGCCGTACTTCGCGTAGATATGCTGGATCACCTCCTCGCGCCGCTCATGCTCGAAGTCGATGTCGATGTCGGGCGGCTCGTTACGCTCCCGGCTTACGAATCGCTCGAAGAGGACATCGATGCGGTCGGGGTCGACCGCCGTGACGCCCAGCGCGTAGCAGACGGCGCTGTTGGCGGCCGCGCCACGCCCCTGGCAAAGGATGCCGCGCGAGCGGGCGAACGCGACGATGTCATGCACGGTCAGGAAGTAGGGCGCGTAGCGGAGGTCGTCGATGATGGCGAACTCATGCTCGAACTGGCGCGCGACCTTGGCGGGCACGCCGCGCGGATAGCGTTCGCGCGCACCCTTCCACACCAGATTCCGGAGGTGCTGCATCGGCGGCATCCCCTGCGGCACGACTTCGTCCGGGTACTCGTAGCGCAGTTCGTCGAGCGAGAATGCCGCTGCGCGCTCGAGGAAGCGCCAGGAGGTCTCGAGCGCGTCGGGGCGGTCGGCGTACCGGCGCAGGATGTCGGCAGGCGCGCGGAGGCGTCGCTCGGCATGCTGCGCGACCTGGCGCGCGGCGCGATCGATGGAGACGCCGTCACGGATGCAGGCCAGCGTGTCGAGCAGCGGCTTGCGGGCCAGCGTGTGCATGCGGACGTCGTTGAGCGCAGCGAGCGGAATCCCGAGCGCATCGGCCAGCACGGACGCGCGCTCGGCGTCGGCTGCGCTGTCGGGATCGTCGACGCGTGTCAGTGCCACGGCAAGGCGGCCGGGCATCAGGCCCGCAAGCCCTTGGGCCGCCTCGAGGAACCGCTGGCGTGGAATGCGCGGTGGAAGCACGACGCCGAGCAGGCCCTCGCCCCTGAGACCGGGCGCGCGCAGCGTCTCGACGAGATCGTGGAGACGGAGCGGATGACGTCTCTCCTTCGGGTTCCCCGCGCGGCGCCCTTCGGTCGGTCCTCCGCGCCCGGCTCCGGGGATCTCGCGATCGGTGTCGCCGTCCGACGTGACCGCGCCCGCGGTCCGGGCCGTGGTCAGCAGCCGGCAAATGGCTCCCCAGGACGCGCGATCGCTTGGATAGAGCAGGACGTCGATCGTTTCACCCACGCATGATGCAGCGGCATCGTGCGACGAGTCGCCGGTGCCGGACGGACTCGACAGCGGCGGATCATCGATCGAGAACCGCACGCGGGTTCCATGCGCGAGTTTCAGCCTCGAGCCCGCCTGCGCTCCCCCCGCATCGCCGACGACCGCCTCGCGCACGGCGACATGTGCCCGGACGGAACCGCCGAAGGTCTCGAAGTCGGTCAGCGCGATGCCGGCGTGCCCAAGCCGTGCAGCTTCTCGAACCAGTTCCTCGGGATGGCTCGCACCGTTGAGGAAGGTATGGTTGCTGGTGACGGCGAGTTCGCCCCAGCATGGCTGGAGAGGCCTGCGTGCCGTGCGGGCGAAGGCTTCCGTCGCCTCGCGGCGGATCACTGTCGCCGATTGCGGAGCCGATGCGATCTCTCTCAGCGGATGTCGCCAGAGTCTGGGAGTTGGATCGTCAGGCATGGCGCTACCCCCACGCCCCCAGCACCGAGATGGCGAGCCCTGCTCGGAATGCCTGTCCGCATCGATCTCGCCATTGGTCGACATGCTGCATGCGGGAAGCCGGCTCGACACCGGCGGCATGAACCAGATGCCCTTCGACGCCTGACGGCGCGATTCGATCCGGAAACCGCGCGAGCAGCCAGAGTCCGCTCCCGATCTGGAGGCGCGCGTGAAGTCTTCCGCTCAGCCGTGCGATCGCCGCCGCACGATCGCCGCCATGCGTGGAGACCTCCGCATGCACGCCTTGCGCACATCCCCTTGGGTCGGGGACGTCCTGCTCCCATGCAGCATCCCACCACGGAGTTGCAGCGCGCTCCCATCCGTCGATCGCGAACAGAGGCCATATGCGGCCGCGCCAGTGAAGCGACGGCTGCATCGCGGCGACGGGCCATCGGCCATGCGCCGGTTCGAAGCACCACGCGCTTCGCTCGGCGATGCTGGCGGCAAGCGCTGCACTCGATGCGTCGCCCACGATCACAGCGGACTCTGCGGCCGCGAAGCGCTGGCTCGGTCGCTGGCCAAGATGCATGGCGACACCGCATGCGTCGTCAATCGCATCCATGGGATCCCGATCCAGTTCGAGAACGCCTGCCCGGCCGCGCCCTGCGGCGATGCCGGACACGCGACATACGCAGTCGCGACCCATCCTTGCTGCTATCAGATCGATCCATTCCTGAAGCCGTTCGAAATCCTCGGGGCGCGCATCGTCGCCACCCGCGCGAAGCGATGCGTAACCGACGGGTATCCAGCCCGCACATGCCTCATCGAGACCGCTCCAGACCATGGCAGGGCGGCATTCCTTTCGATCGGTCTGCCGGGCCTGAGGCTGGACGCCATTCAAACGGCTTTGCGGCACGTGCGGCCGATCCGGTACCGGTCGCCAAGCCAGGCGACGCTGGATCGACCGTAGACGCGCAGCATCGTCAAGATGCACCGTGATCTCCTCGACTCCGTGATCGAGCGGCAGATGCTCAAGCTTGGGCCGCAGCATGGACCAGAGATGCGTGCGACTCGCCGTCGGCGCCGAAAGACGCAACTCAAGTTCGGAGACCATCTGCCGTGTTGCCATCCCTCCGCACGAAGATGGATGCGCACCCGGTACGCCGGCGCGAAGCGAAGTAGCATCGGTCGAAAGATCGGATGGAAGCTGGGCATGACGGAAGACCCAGCGCGCCCCGCGCATCCCTTCGCGCCGCGACTCGAGGGCTGTCGCGAGCTGATCGATGAGTTCGCCGCAGGCCACGAAGATCGCGTCGAGCCGACTGGTCG
>JBIKWD010000100.1:0-11600 GCA_044356505.1 Phycisphaerales bacterium | reverse complement strand
CGACCGCAGACTCGAACGGCACCGCGATGTTCCGCGTCGAGGGTCTGCGCCCGGGAACCAGCTACACGTACCGCATCGAGACCGCACGCGGAGATCGCGAGCTCGCGACGAGCCGCCTCCGCACCCACGCGACGCGCGCGCCCGAGACGCGCCTCGCGTTCGGCTCGTGCGCGGACATCGACGAATCGACCGCGCGCACCTGGACGGCCATCGAGCGCGAACACCCGGATGCGCTCGTGCTGCTCGGCGACACGCCGTACATCGACACCACCGCGCTCGCGACGCAGCGCGAGCGATACCTCCAGTTCGCACAGGCCCCCGCCTTCGCGTCGCTCGTCGCGAAGACGCCGCTGTATTCGATCTGGGACGACCACGACTTCGGCGCGAACAACACCGACGGACGCCTCGCCGGAAAGGCCAACAGCAGGCGTGCGTTCATGGAGAGCCGGCCGAACCCCGGCTACGGCGAGGGCGCGGCCGCCATCTACACGTCCTTCCGGCAAGGCGATGTCGAGGTCTTCCTGCTCGACACGCGGTGGTTCGCGGGAACCGAGCCTTCGAGGCAGGATCCGGCGAAGCCCACGCTGCTCGGCGAACCGCAGTGGCGCTGGCTCGAATCCGGCCTTGCGCGGAGCGACGCGACCTTCAAGGTGATCGCGTGCGGCATGGTGTGGAGCGCGTTCGTCGCTCCGGGAAAGACCGACTGCTGGGGCGCGTACCCGCATGAGTTCGAGCGGTTCGTGAGGCTTGTCGCATCGACGAAGGCGACAGGCGTCGTGCTCGTCTCGGGCGACGTGCACCGCTCGCGCGTCGTCGTGCACCGCACGGCCTCGGTGATCGGCTACGACCTCACCGAGTTCGCGACGAGCCCGCTGCACGGCCGCGTCATCGCGGACGCCGATGTGCGGAAGCCGGCCGACGGCGCGGCGCGGCCAGCCGATGCTCCGCCGGCGATCGCGGCCGAAGTCCTCTTCGACCGCGGCGAGCCGAACGCATTCCTGATGCTCGACGCCGAGACGCCCGCTCCGACGCAAGGCGTGCTCATGGCCAGATTCGTCAACGCGAGGGGCGAGCGGTTCCACAGCGTGAGCCTGCCGGTCTCGGCGCTGCGTCGCGCGCGGTGACGGCGGTCTACTTCGCCAGCTTCCGGAAGTACGCATGCGCCTGCTCGGGCGCGATCTTCCGTTGGCCGAGCTCGCCGATCACCCACTGGCCGTCGTCGCTCACCAGAAAGCGCAGGAACTGGACCGCAGCCGGGTTCGGACGCTTGGGATCGCGGACGAAGTAGATCCGCAGCGAGCGGCTGAGCGGGTAGCGGCCGGAGCGGATCGACTCGTCGGTCGGCGCGACGTAGCCGCTGCCGTCGGTCGCCTCGAGCAGGATCGCGCGCACGCGCGGGGCGCGCTCGACGAAGTACGCGCTGCAGTAGCCGATCGCGTTCGGGTTGGTGGCGATCGCCTGCACCACGCTCGACGCGACCGGCTCTTCGTTGACGCTGCCGCGGAACGCGCCCGCCTTGAGAATGACCTCCTGCACGATGCCGTGCGAGCCGGTCTTCGGTCCCATGCCGAAGAGAACAAGCCGCCCCTGCTCCCACGGCTCTCCCTGCACGCCGAGATCGCCCCAGGTCAGGGCCGGAGCGCCGCCGCGCCTGCGTTCGCGGCCGAACACCCGGTCGATGTCCTTCATCGAGAGCTGCACGAGCGGATTTCGGTGGTTCACGCAGACCGCGATGGCGTCGACGGCGATGTCGACGTACTCGACCTTGCAGCCACGCGCCTTCTCGACGAGCGCGATCTCCTCTGGCTTCATGGCGCGGCTCATCGGCGCGAGGTCGGACTCGCCGCTCGCGAGGAGCCTCGGCGCCTCGCCCGATCCCGACGACACGACCTCGAGCTCGATGCCGGGCTCGGCGTCGCCGAAGTCCGCCCGCATCGCGTTGAGGATCAGGCCGACGGAGGAGCTTCCGACGCAACGCACCGTGCCCTTGATCGACGGATCGGGTACGAACGTCGGATACGGGCTCGCGTCGATGTCGTCCGACGCGTCCGGCTCCACGACGATGCCGGCGTCGGACACCACGACCTCGCGCGGAGGCTGCTGCACCTGCAGGCAGCCGGCCGAGAGCACCGCGCACAGCGCAGCCAGCGTTCGAAGCGGATTCAAGTTCGTTCGTTCGATGCGGTTCATGCGGACGGCCCTCCGCCGAGGCGGCGATAGGCGATGGCGAGCGCGAAGGTGAGGACGAGGAGGCCTGCGGCGACTCCGCCGACAAGCCAGACGATGCGCGAGAGCGTGGTCTCGAGGCTGTTGATGCGCTCCTCGGTCGCGTGGGTCACTTCCTGGATGATGCCCTTGATCGCGGGGGAGGCGGCGAGCGACTCGCCGCGGTCGAGCGCCTTGTTCGCCTCGACGAGCGCGGCCGTCGCGTCGGCGAGCGCGCCGCGGTACTCGGCGATGTCGAAGGGCTTCGCGTTCGGGTCGGGCGGTCCCGACATCTCGGCGACCTTGCCGAGCATGCGCTCCGACGTCGCTGCAAGACGCTCCACGGCGGCGAGCGTCGGCTGCGCCGCGTCGAGCGTGGCCTGCACGTCCTTGAGCGTCGGCGCCACGCCGTCGAGCGTCCTCTGCACGTTGTCGGTGGCGAGACGCGCGTCGTTCGCGATCGTCTTCACGTCGGCGAGCGCGCCGTCGATGTCCTTCTGACGGCGGTCGAGCTCCGCGAAGATCGCCTCGCGTTCGCTCTTGACGATGTTGGGCACGTCCTCTGCCAGCTGCCGGACGGTCGAGCCAAGCACGTCGACCGACGCTGTGACCGTGTCGAGGTTGCCGAGCGCCTTGATGGTCTCTTCCTTGGCGAGCACCTGGTCGATCACCGATTGCGCCTGCCAGTTGACGAGCGTCGGCGCGCGCTTCGCGAGGAAGAAGATGCGCTCGAGGGCCTTGCGGTACGCGACGGCCTCGTCGACGGCCTGGTTGAGCGGCTGGAACAGGCCGCCTCCCTGCTCCGCATCGGCGATGAGCGCGCTGCCGCGCGAGTCGGCGAAGTCGTCGAAGCGCACGAAGCTCACGTCCTCGACGCCGAGGTTGTTGCGGCGCCAGCTTGCGATCATGAAGTCGAGCGCAGAGAGCTGGTCGGGCAGCAGGACCCGGCCCGCGATGTCCCACGCCTCCTCCCGCGCCTGCCGCAACGCCGTCACGAGGATCTGGCCGCGCTCGGGGCCGAACTCGCGGTCGGCGCGGTTGCTGTCGATCCACACCTGGCTCGTCAGCGTGATCATGATGGTGAGGTCGAGCACCTGCGAGAAGGGCTCGCCGCTCGTGGCGATGTCGTAGGCGCTCGTCGTCGTCTCGACGAGGAAGCGGTTGGCGAGGGCGCGCTGCCGCGCGTTCGGATTGCCGACGATGATCGCGCTGATGGCGTCCTCCATCAGGGTGCGGTAGCGGTCCGCGAACGCGTTCGAGAGCTGGTTGAGCTCCTCGGAGTCGATCTTCTCGAGCGCGGCGTTGCGGCTGAAGTCGGTGGAGCTCGTCACCGCCTTGGTGACGCGCGGCGCCGACGAGCGCGAGGCGATGCAGCCTCCTGCGAGAAGCGCCGCGCAGGCAAGCGCGGAGACGGTCGCTGTTCGGAACGGGATCGAGGTCCTCGGCATGGAAGTCGTCTCAGAACATGAACTGGAGCTGCGAGCGCACGACCCACTGGCCGTCGCCGGTCTCGCCGCCCGATGCGGTGTAGTCGGGAAGGTAGCCCGCGCCCGACGCCGCGAAGTCGACGACCGGCTCGAAGCTGTATCCGAAGTCGGTGGTCCACTTCACCTGCTTGTTCTTCACTCCGGCAAGCCACCAGTTCATGCCGACGGTGAGGACGCTGAGGTCCTGCCCCGACGCGGAGAGCGCCGTCGCCTGCGTGCGGTACTGGTCGGTGTCGGTGTCGCCGATCTCGTATCGCGCGAACGCCTCGATGTCGTCGGTCACGAACACGCCGCCCTGGATCACGGCGCCCCACTGCGCGAGCCCGTCGTTCGTGCCACCGCCGCGCACGGCCTGCGGCGACTGGAGCGAGACGTTGCGGTAGACGCCGTACGCGAGGATGCTCGCGCCTCCGAAGTCGATCGTCGCATCGGCGGTGGCGCTCACGATCATGTCGGGCGCGGCCCCGTTGCCGGCGGGCACCGCCTCGACCTGCTGCGCGTAGCCGGCGACGCCGAGCAGCAATCCAGCCGATTCGCCGCGGAAACTCTGCATGTCCCTGAACTGCCTCCACTCGCCGAGCGGCTTCCACTCGACGCGTGTGGCGAAGGCGTAGTCGCCCTGGTTGGCGCTGAAGCCCGTGTTCTGCGACGCCGCGACGCCGAGGGCTCCGCCCGCGCTCAGCGGCCCCGTCCCGCCGGCGGCGATCGCATACGGCGCGGTGGCGTTGGCCCGCATGGCGTCCCCGTAGAAGGCCTCGACACGGATCTCCTCGCCCTGCCAGCCGAGGCGGATGCCTTGCGAACGGCCTGCGCTGAACGCGTCGTTCACGAGCGAGCGCTCGACCGCGAGCTGCGAGACCGAACTCACGAGTTCCTCGCGGAGAAACGGCGGCTTGAACTGACCGGCGCGCAGCGACCAGCCTCCGCCGAGGTCCTTGCCGATGAACGCATCGTCGAGGAACCCGTTCACGCCGCCGGCGGCGTTGCGGTTGTACGCCATCTTGATCTCGTAGGTCCACGTCGGGTCGACGACGTTGCCGAAGAACGTGAGCCGCACGCGGCGGAACTCGAAGCCCCACGTCTCGGGGGACGACGTGTTCGCGGGCGAGCCCTGCGCGGCCGCGGGCGAACCGATGTCGCGGCTGTTGTAGGCCCACCGCAGCTGCATGTCGCCCTTGACGGACAGCGTGTAGTTGCCGTCGTCGCTCGCGAGGAAGAAGCCCTTCGACCTGTCGTAGCCGGCGACCGCGCCGTCGCCCGCGAGCGACTCGCGGGCGGTGCTGTCCGCGAGCACGTCGCCGACGATCGCGCGGATCTCGCGGGCGCGTTCCTCGGTCAGCCAGTCTCCGTCGGCGACGACGCGTTCCTCGAGCGCGCCGACCTTCGCGGCGATCGCCGCGTTCTGCTCCGCGAGCGCCTCGTTCTGACGGCGCAGGGCCGAGATCTCGTCGAGCGCGCGCCGCAGGTCGGCGTCGTCGGCAGGCATCGCGTGCGCACCCGCTGCAAGCACTCCCAGAGCAAGCGACAGCGCCGCCACCACGTTCGTCGTCATCTTCATCGAGACCCTCCTCGCGAACGGCCTTCGCCGCTGCGTGTCCGCAATGTAGCGAAAGACGCGGTCAGCGAGCGCCGCGGGCGCCGACCGACTCGCGCACCACGTAGGGCTTGATGGCGCCGATCGCGTTGTTCGCGTCGCTCAGGAGCTCGAGCACGAAGCCCATCGCGAGGAAGAAGAGCGCCGCGAGGAAGAACATGATCGCCACCAGGAACGGCGGGCGCGTGCCCATGTCGACGCCGAGCGCGAACTTCTCGTAGAGGAGCCACGGCATCACGACGCAGTCGACGAGGAGGAGCGCGACGCCGACGCGGCCGAAGAGGTAGAGCGGGCGCGCCTTGAAGCTCGACTGGAAGCCGAGCATGAGGATGTCGAAGATCACGTCGAACGAACGCGAGATCCCGTAGTGGCTCTTGCCGGCGAAACGCTCGTTCGCCTCGACGAAGACCTCGGCGGTCGAGCCGCCGCGCATGTGGACGAGCGCGGGAAGCAGCCGATGATGCCCGGGCCGCAGGCGGAACGAACGCGCCATGTCGCCGTCGATCGCCTTGAAGCCGCCCATGTCGCGGATGTCGCAGCCCGTGACGGTGCGGAGCAGCTTGTTGGCGATGCGGCTCGGCAGCCGCTTCGAGAGGCTCTCATGGCTCCGGTCGCGGCGCGAGCCCGACACGAGCGTGTAGCCCTTGTCCATCTCGGCGACGAGGAGATGGATGTCCTCGGGCCGGTGCTGGAGGTCGCCGTCGGCCACGACGACCACGCGGCCGCGCGAGGCCTGGATTCCCGCGTAGAGCGCGCTGCACTGGCCGACGTTGCGCGCGAGAAACAGCGCCCGCAGCGACGGATAGCGGGAAGCCGCCGCGCGCAGCATCTCCTCGGTCCGGTCGGTCGAGCCGTCCGACACGATGACGATCTCGTGCGGGCGCCCGATCGCGCGCAGCGCGGCGTCGGTCCGGCGCAGGAACTCCTCGACGCACAGCTCCTCGTTGTGCATCGGCGTGACGACCGAGATCGCGATCGGCTCGGCGGAGGTGACGGTCGTGTCGTGCGGCATCGAATCAGGTTCGTCGTGCGTCGGAGGAGACCGTCTCGAAGTTCACGAGCTTCCAGCGGTTGCGCGCCGCGGTCTCGAGCCACGCGCCGTCGCGGAGGCTCCTGTACTCGGGCGCCCACAGCTCGTGGACGCGCATCCTACCGAACGACGACGGCAAGGCAGGATCGCCGTCGACTCGCTCGCCGGGATGACAGACGACCTCGACGCGGCGGCGGCCGATGCCCGCGAGCGCGCGCTCGCATGCGGCGGCCGAGAACAGGTCGCCCTGCTCGGCGATGCCCCACACCGCGTCGATCGAGTCGGTGGAGGCCCGGTTGCGCGCGGACACGCAGAGCGCGCGCAGGATCGCACGACGGACCGCCGGCGGACCGCAGCGGAGATTCCCGAAGCGCTCGTCGCTGCGCCGCACCCAGCGGATGCCGTGTTCGGCGGCGACCTCGCACGCGACCGCGAAGAGCCCCGGCAGGCAGTGCGTGTGCTTCTCTCCGTCGACATGCGAGAGCACGAGCCCTCGATCGCGAAGCGCAGCGACCTGCCGCGACCACTCGAGCCGCACTTCCTCGCGCTTCACCGCGCCGCGAAGCACGCGCAGCGCGAGCTTCGCGGCGCTTCCGACGAAGAGGCCGTCGTCGCCCACGAGCGAGCGGACCTCGTGCGCCGGCGAAAGCGGCGGCCCGCGCAGGATGTTGAGATGCGCGCCGAGAGACACGCCCGCGACCGGCTTCACCGCGTCGAGGTCGGGTCCGTTCGCGAGCACGCTCGCGCTCGTCACCGTCCCGAGCGCGGCGCATTCCTCGACCGCGCGCCGCACCGCGGGGTGCAGGCCGAGATCGTCGACGTTGACGATGAGCTCGAGCGGCGCCCTCACCAGAACACCTGCCGCCCGTCCTCGATCGTGAAGATGCGCTCGAGCCGCTCCGAGCCGTCCTCGACGAGCCAGTAGAGCGCGTCGTCGGGAAGATCCTCGAAGAGCCTGTCCTGCATGCCGCTCTCGATGCGGCCGAGGCCCTTCCAGCCGCCGTCCTGCCAGCGGAAGAGCTCGTACGCCGCGCCCGCCTTCACGACCGTGCCCGGAATCGTCGCGCGCGTGTCGGCATCGGGCGTCGCGGGCCGCGTCGACGTCGCCAGCAGCGATCCGCGCTGCATGCTTGCGCCCGCGAGCGGCCGCATGCGGCCATCCTTGTCGAGGATGAACGGCGTTCCCGCGGGCAGGTCGCGGCCCGCGACGTGGAACATCGGCAGGTAGCAGATGTCGCGGCCCATCTTCGGGAACACCGCGCGCGCGCCGTCGATCCGGCCCCACTGGATCGGCCGCCACTCGCCGCCGTTGAACACGGCGAGATAGGCGAATCGCGCGCCCTTCGGCACGGCCGCAAGGTCGACCTCCGCGTCGGTGACAGGCAGGTACTGGTCCGTCACGTCGATGTAGTGCGAGCTCGACAGCCAGCGCGGGACCTTCTCGTCCTCGCGCTTCTGCATCGCGAGGCTGCACGGCTGTATCGCGAACGTCTTGCGGTACACCTTCGCGCAGCGGTTCGAGAGCCCCGCGCGGCCGCGGCCCTCGGCGTCGAGCACGACCTCCCACGCATGGTTGTTGTCGCGGTCGGCCCACCAGGGCGTGTAGTCGCTCGCGCACACCGTGGCGACGGAACGCATGCCGTAGGCGACCATGTTGGTGATGTCCTCGCAGCGGCCGAGCTTGCGCGCGGACATCTCGTCGTAGCCCTGGTCGGTCGGATGGAGGTAGAAGAGATCGCTGAAGCCGACCCACGGATGGACCTCGCTGCGGACCTTCTCGCCGAACACGCGCACATCGCCTTCGCCAGCGTTCGCCGCGACGAGCGCGGCCAGCCGCGCGCGCGCCGGGGCCCGCCACAGCGCAAGCGGCTCGTTGCTGCCGCGGTACGGAAGGATGAAGTCGCGGAAGACCTCGAACCGGATCGACCTCGCCCACGGAAGCGTCCGCCACGCCTCGAACGCCTGCTCGAGATGGGCCGAGAGGAACTCGGCGCTCGCGTGCTCGAGATCGCTCTCGAAGCGAACCTTGGCGAAGCCTGCGGATGGGTGTTCGCGCTCGAGCGCGTCGAGCGCGCGCTTCGCCGAGGCAAGGTCCGGGTGGTCGAGCGCGTCGAAGGCGAGCTCCCGGCCGTCGCGATCCACGAGCGCCATGACCGCGTAGCCGTGGCCATCCATGTTGGCGACGAGCCAGCGCGCGGCGCGACGCTTCTCGTCGTCGGCGCCCGACTCATAGCGGTCGAGGAAGGACTTGATCCCGGCCCGGTTTGCGCCCGCCTGCTTCAGGGCGTCGGCGATGCGCGCGTCGAGGCCGTCCGATCCCGGCGGGGAAACGGCGGTTGCGATCGTCGAGACGAGAAGGCATGCGGAGTGCGCAAGGAGCGACAGGCCCATGGCGGGATTGTCGCGTCGCGCGCGCCGGCCCGCAACGGGTGGGACAGGTCAGGCGCTTCGCCGCAGAGACGCCGACTTCACGAACCGCGCGCCGTACTGGTAGACCCCGGCCTTGATCTCGCGCGTCCAGACGACCACGAAGTCGCTCTCGATGCGGGTGCCCTCGGGCTTGATGCTGTCGGCGTGGCCGTGGTTGCCGATCGTGTAGATGCGGCTGCACTCGAACCGGAAACCGGTCCGCGAGATGTCGAGGATGCGGAGCTTGGCGAACTCCTCTTCGCCCGCCCAGCGGACCGAAAGCGGCGCGCGGAGCGTCACCCGGCGCGCGGCACGGCGTTCCCGACCGCCCGACGTCGAGGCCTTGGACGACTCCGAGAGCCCGGCGTCGAGATGGCTTCTGCGTTCGGTGGCGGCTCGGGTCGTGGTTCGGTGCTGCGGCATGGGGTTAGGTCCTCTGTCGGTGGAACGGCTGATTGTCGACACTTCTTGACGGCAACCCGCTCCGATCGGCCACGTTCGAGGCAGGAATGGCCGCACAGACGGCGGCATCGGCACGTTCGGCGACGAGGACGGGTGGGCGGAGGCCCCGAGCGGAGCGGAAACATCCCGAGCGAAGCGGGATTGCCTTGAGCAGCCCCGGATTTCTGCCGATAACGGAAACATGGCCGAGCAGGACCCCAACGCCGACGCTCCCGACGGGTCGTCAGACCCGAAGGTCGAGTCGAAGCTCGACATCGCGTCGCTCGAGCGCGACATCGACAGCCTCAGGTCGAACCCGCGCGCCGAGCGCCCGGCGGGCGGCGCCGCGACAGACCAGGTCAATCTTCTTCTCAAGGAGATCAACGAGCTGCTCGCGCACGAGACCAACTCGCTGCTCACCGCGACCAACAGCCTGCTCGGAAAGGCGCTCGAGTCGATCTTCGATCCGAAGATCCTCGCGAACAAGCACGAGAAGATCGACAAGGCGCTCGCGCAGGCGCTTGCGAAGGGCAAGGCGGGCGCAGCCGCCGCGATCAAGGCTCCGGTGACGAACCCGGCGCCGAGATTCGCCGGCATCTCGCGGCCGATGACGGCGGATCTCTCGAAGACGGGGTTGAAGTCGGCCGCGGCACCCAAGGTCGCGTCTGGTCCGCGCGAAGCGCTGCCGAAGGAAGAGGAGGCGCCGGGCGCCATCAAGTTCGGCGAGGCGCCGAAGGGCGATACGGGCGCGTTCACGACCAAGGTCGAGGAGAAGCCCGCGGAGCCCGAGCCCGTCGCCGAGAAGCCGGCTCCCGAGCCTGCGCCCGAGCCCGCGCCCAAGCCCGCGGAGCCCGAGCCTGTCGCGGAGAAGCCCGCTCCGGCTCCCGAGCCCGCACCCGCACCGAAGCCTGCGGAGAGGCCGAAGGCTGAGGCTCCGGCGAAGGAGCGCGAACCCGCGCCCGCACCTGCGGAGGTGCCGGACTTCCCGCAACCGCTGATCCTCAGGATCCTTGCGATTCCCATGCGCTTCGTGCCCGAGTCGGGTCGGGTCGTCGTCAGCGCCGTGGCGCTCACCATGCTCGTCTCGGCGCCCGCCGCGTGGTTCCTCGCCCACCGCGCCGTGCACACGCAGGGCGTTGGTCCGATCGACTTCACCTCGCTCTCCGCCGAGGAGGCGGAGGCGGAGGTCGCTGCGAAGCAGGCGGCGGCGGCGGCCGACGCGAAGAAGGGCGAAGAGACCGACGGTGCCGAGAAGGGCGCAGGTCACTGAACCGGAAGGACCGGAGTCACGGCGTGCGCTGCGAACCGGCACGTCCCTGTTCGATCAAGCGCGCCATCGCGGCGTGCGTCTCGCGCTTCGCGCCTGACAGCATCTCGGCCTGCTCCTCGGCGTGATAGCTCGAACGCACGAGCGGTCCGCTCTCGCACACCTTGAAGCCGCGCGACAGCGCCTCGCGGCGGTACATCGCGAACTGGTCGGGGTGCACCCAGCGGTCGATCGGCAGGTGGTTGCGCGTCGGCTGGAGGTACTGGCCGATGGTGATGATGTCGGCGTCGCTCGCGGCGCGCACGTCGTCGAGGAGCTCGAGGACCTCGTCGTCGTGCTCGCCGATCCCGGCCATGATGCCGGTCTTCGTCACGAGGCCGCTCGCCTTGAACTGCCGCAGCACCGCGAGCGAGCGCTCGTACTTCGCCTGCGGGCGAACCGCAGGATGCATGCGGCGCACCGTCTCCATGTTGTGCGAGATGATCTCGGGCCGCGCGTCGCACACGGTCTGGATCGCCTTCTCGTCGCCCTGGAAGTCGCCGACGAGGATCTCGACCGACATGCCAGGGCATGACTCGTGCACGCGCTCGATCGTCTCCGCCCAGATCGCCGCGCCACCATCGGGCAGTTCGTCGCGGTTGACGCTCGTGATGACGACGTGCTTGAGCTTCATCAGCGCAAGCGAAGCGGCCACGCGCCGTGGCTCGTCGAGGTCGTAGACGGGCGGCTTCCCCGTCTTCACGTTGCAGAACCCGCACGCTCGCGTGCAGGTGTCGCCGAGGATCATGATCGTCGCCGTGCCGCGTCCCCAGCACTCGCCCATGTTCGGGCAGGACGCTTCCTGGCAGACGGTGTGGAGGCGGTGCTCGTCGATGATCTTCTTGAGCCGCTCGTAGCCTTCGCCGCCCGGCACGCGCGCGCGCAGCCAGTCGGGCTTGCGCTGGACGCGAAGGTGATGCGCCTCCGCCTCGCGGTTGTTGATGACCTCGCCGGTCAGGCTCAGCTTCGACGCGCCCGCGGTGCGCTGCGTGTCGCCTCCGAGCGGCCGCGGGTGCCGCGCGAGCGTCCGCGCGACCGCGTCGGGCGAAGGACTCGCCGAAGCGGGCGCAGGCGTCGCGCTGGAGTCTGGATTCTGGGCTTCCGACATCGGATCGAGAGTGTAGGCGA
>JBIKWD010000287.1:0-3333 GCA_044356505.1 Phycisphaerales bacterium | reverse complement strand
CCGTGTGGTGCTCGTCGAGCTCGTCGATCAGCAGGATGAACTGGTTCGCGACCGGCTCGACCGCCACCGTGTGCGCATAGTCGGGCGTGTGCGCGGTGAACTCCGCCAGCCGCTCGATGCGCAGCTGCCGCTCGTCATAGAGCTCGTCGATGATCTCGCCCGGAACCTTCATCACGATGTAGCCCGCGTGCAGGAAGTCGGCGGCGATGTGGTCGTGCTCGAAGTCCTCGGCGGGAATGCCGAGCGCGTCGCTCTTCACGCGCGCGTTGATGTCCTTCGAGATGAACACCGTGCGCTTGCCGCTCAGGTGAAGCTCCTGGGCGACCGCGAGGATGCGGTTGTCGGCCTTGTCGAGGTCGAGCGCGAAGTCGCGGCTGCCGTTGCAGCGCGCGATGCGGATCGCGCCGCCCTGCTCGTTCCACACCACGCCCTCGAACAGCGCGCCCTGCGCGCGCAGCCGGTCGAGCGCGCGCGTCACCTGCCGCGCGTTGCGGCCGCGCTCGTCGTTGTTCTTCTTGAAGGTGTCGAGCTCCTCGATCACCGCGAGGGGAATCACCACCTCGTGCTCGGCGAACTTGAAGATCGAGTTCGCGTTGTGGAGGAGCACGTTCGTGTCGAGCACGAAGTGCTTGCGAAGCACGCTCCCGTCCGCGCGCTGCGCGGGTGCGGTGAATGCCTCGGACGCTGCGTCCATGCGGTTCTCGTTCAGCATGCGAGCCCTCCTGTGGCTGGAACTGCGCTGAATTGGATGCGGCCTTGTCGGGTCTGGCCGCAGGAATAGTCCCGCGCTTGGCGGGACCTTTCAATGGCCAACGGCAAAGAACCCGTGAATTCGGCGGAAATGTCGCCGCGGCGCCGACGGCCCGTGCGGGGCGCGCGTTCACGGCGCCAGCGGGTCGCGGTCTGCGGTCGAGACGACGCAGTCGAGCCCAGGCAGCCGATCTGCAAGATCAGCGGCGAGTCGCGGCAGGTATCCGCGTTCGGTGTTGGTGTGGCCTGCGAGAAGTACCTCGAGGCCGAGGGCGTGCGCACGAAGCACATCATGGTGCGACAGCTCGCCAGTCAGGAAACAGGTCGCGCCCTGCGTGGCCGCCGAGTCGAGCAGGCTCGCTCCGCTCCCCGCGCAGACGGCGATCACCGAGTGCGCAAGCGGATACGGTCGTCCGGCAAGACCAGTTCCCGTTCTATCGATTCGGCTACAACCGAGCAACGGCTGGAGGCTTTCCGCGAGTTCCGCGGAAAAACAGGGTTTGGACAGCCGCGCAACTCGTCCCGCGCCCACGCGGAGGCCAAGCGGCAGCGCCTCGAGCGCGACGACGTCGAACGCGGGCTCCTCGTAGGGGTGCGAGGCGCGCAGCGCATCGACGACCTGCGCAAGCCGACGCTTGTGGAAGGGCATCTCGAGACGCACCTCGGCCACGCGCTCGAGCCGCCCTGCCTCTCCGAGGGCGGGGTTCGAGCCCGCGCCGCCGTGGAATGTCCCCTCGCCCGGGGCTGCGAACGAGCAATGGCTGTAGAGGCCAACGTGTCCCGCTCCCGCTGCGGAAAGCGCCTCGCGCACCACGTCGGCGTCGGAGACGGGCACGAAGGTGACGATCCTGTGCGTGTTCGCGGCGGCCTGCGCCGCAGGCTGCAGCGCGTGGCAGTCGGCGACACGCGTGCCGCCCGCCTCGGCCACGCACTCGACGAGCCAGTCGTTGATGCCGCCCTCGACCGCGTCGAGCGCCGTGTGCGGCGAGTAGACGGCGATCCCCGCGCGCACGGCGTCGATCGCCACGCGGCCCTGCCACGTCGCGCCGTCGAGGCGCTCGAGCGGCGTGAAGATGAGCGGGTGGTAGCCGACGATCAGCTCCGCGCCGAGCGACTTCGCCTCGTCGAGCACCTCGGGGACGACGTCGATCGCGAGGAGCGCGCGCCTGACCGGCCGCCCGTCGCCCGCGACGAGCAGTCCGACCTTGTCCCACGAACCCGCGAGCGAGAGCGGCGCGATGGCGCCGAGCGCAGCGATGACTTCGGAAAGCGGCCGTCCGGCGTTCGTCATGGAAACCTCCCGTCGGGGACTCAGCTGGAGACGAGCATCGCGGCGCCGAGGACGCCGGCGTCGTCGTTGAGGGAACTCGCGACGATGTCGGTCTTGCGCAGGACCGACGGGAACACGGCCCGTTCGAAAGACTTCGTCACGCGCGCCACATACGGCGCGCCGAGCGCCTCGGTGACGCCGCCGCCGAGCACGACGCAGTCGATCGAGAGCATCGTGACGATGTTCGCGACCGCGATCCCGAGGAAGTCCGCGCTCTTGTCGACGACGCGGCGCGCGAGCTCGTCGTCCTTCTCGTAGGCGCGCGCGATCGTCGAGGAACCGATCGCGCCGCTCTCGTCGGCGCGCTCGGCGATCAGCCTGTGGAGCGCGCTGTCGGGGTACATCGGCAGCAGCCGCTTGAGCGCGTTCACGATGCCCGTGCGCGAACAGATGTCCTCGACCGTCATGAACCCCGGCTGCCCGCCCGGGAAGAGGATGACATGGCCGATCTCGCCCGCGGTGTGGCGCGGCCCGCGCCAGAGCCTGCCGTCGAGGACGATCCCTGCGCCGACGCCCGTACCGACCCAGACGGCGAGCACGTTCCCGCGCCCGCGCGCGGCCCCGAGCTGCGCCTCGCCCCACGCCGCGACGTTCACGTCGTTGTCGAGCGCGACGCGGAGGCCTTGCTCTCGCACGCCCGCGTCCTTCGCGAACTCCTTCGCAAGGATGTCGCGCAACGGCAGGTCCTCCCAGCCGAGGTTGCCGGCCTTGATGACAACGCCCCTGTCGAAGTCGACCGCGCTCGGGGCGCCCACGCCGACGCCGAACAGCTTCTCGCGGGGCGTCTTCGCGTCGTCCATCGCACGCCCGACGCCCTCGACCAGGCGCCGGATCACCGTGTCGCGGCCTTCATGCGCCTTCGTCTTCCGCTTGCAGCGGCCGATGACCCTGCCTTCGGCGTCCACGACGCCGATCTGCATGTTGGTGCCGCCGAGGTCGACGCCGACGACGACCTGGTCCTTCGGAAAATCCTTCGCGATGCGCATGCGGCGAGTGTACCGCGCAGGAATTCAGCTGCGGAAGCCCTCTGCCGCCGCGGCTGCGGAGGGCGCCGCGTCGGCGAGCGGCCGGCCCGTCCACAGACGGAAGAGCGCGCGCCTGATGTCGTCGATCACCACCATCGCCGCGGGAAGCGCGAGAAGCGTCAGCACGGTCGAGCTCATCAGGCCGAAGACGAGCGAGATCGCCATCGGGATGAGGAACCGCGCCTGGAAGCTCTGCTCGAGCATGAGCGGCGAGAGGCCCGCGAGCGT
>JBIKWD010000286.1:0-3335 GCA_044356505.1 Phycisphaerales bacterium | reverse complement strand
TGCGTCGCATGTCCGTCCCGTCGACCCAACTCACGCTCATTGCGAGACTTCAGGACCCGAAGGACGAGCGGGCTTGGAAGCGGTTCGAGTCGCGCTACCGCGGGCTCGTCCTCCGTTTCGCCGTCCGCCAGGGGCTGCAGCCGACCGATGCGGAAGATGTGGCGCAGGCCGTGCTTGCGGGTCTCCTCCGCACCATGCCCACCTTCCGCCTCGACCCCGAGAAGGGGCGATTTCGCAACTACCTCTTCCGCGTGGTGCGAAATGAGATTTCTCGCGTTCGTGCCAAGGACGCCCGTCCAACAGGGGCAGCAGCTGCCCTACCTCTGCATGACGGCGTCGTCTCCGGGGGCGACGCCGGTCGCGACTCGGGCGTCGACCCGAGCGAGAGGGCGTTTGAGGAAGAATGGATCAACCACCACTTCAGGATCGCGATGGCGGAGATCCGCCGGACATTCGCGGCGGAGAGCGTGGCGATGTTCGAACGCCTGATGCGGGGGGAACCGGTGGAGACGATCGCGGCGGACTGCAAGACCACGCCGCAGGCGGTCCACAAGGTGAAGCAGCGGATCCGCGACAAGATGAAGGCGCTCGTCGAGAGGCAGATCGCGGACGAGGCCTAGGCGAAGTGGGCGGCGAACCAACCCATGCCGCCACGACGCAGTCGCGCATCACGGGAGGCCCGGACGCGCTGCGTGCGATCGACGACCTCGAGCGGACGGCGCTGGCGGCGTTCGAGTCCGACGCCTGGATCGACCGCACCTCTCGCTCGGAAGCTCCGGCGATCGTCGGCGAGGTGGCGGGCTACAGGCTTGTGCGCGTGGTGGCGCGCGGTGCGCAGGGCACGGTCTACGAGGCGGTCGAGCCGCGCACCGGTCGGCGCGTGGCGATCAAGCGGCTCATCCGAAACGAAGATGTTCTGGACGCAGCCAAGACGGTGACTTCGGCCGCCGACGCCGCGACCACCTGCGCCATCCCGATCGAGGACACCCGCTTCGCGCGCGAGACCGCGGTGCTCGCGGCGCTTGCGCATCCGAACATCGTCTCGCTCCTGTCGGCGCCTGAAAGCGACGGCGCGAGGCTGCTTGTCATGGAGTGGATCGAGGGCGCGTCCTTCGACCGCTGGGCGGACGAGGTGTGGGCCGCGCGCGAGCCGGCCGACGCGCTGCGCGTGGTCGTGCAGGCGCTGGCCGACACCGCGCGTGCGGTGGCCGTGGCGCACGCGATCGGCATCGTGCACCGCGACCTCAAGCCCACGAATGTGCTCGTCGGCGCGGGCGACACCCCGAAGGTGCTCGACTTCGGCCTGGCGAAGGAGATCGGAACGGTCGACGCCACACGCACGCAGGGCTTCGCCGGCACGCCGTCGTGGTGCTCGCCCGAGCAGATCGATGGCCGCGCCGAGGGCATCGACGCGCGCACCGATGTCCACGCGCTCGGGCTGCTCGCGTACCGCGCGCTGACGGGCCGCGCCGCGTTCGACCCGACGCTTCCGATCGGCACGCTGTTCGAGGCGATCCGCTACGCCGTTCCTGCGTTCACCGCCGGCGACCGCCGCCGTGTGCCGACCGAGCTCGCGCTCGTCGTGCTGTGCGCGCTCGAGAAGGACTCCGCGCGGCGCTATGCGAACGCCTCTGCGCTGGCCGACGAACTCGAGCGGTTTCTCGCGGGCGAGCCCGTCGAGGCGCATCCGCCAGGCGCGATCTATGTCGCGCGGACGCTCGTGCGGCGTCACCGCGCCGCCGCGGCGGCGCTCGCGGTCGCGCTTCTCGCGATCTTCGCCGGTACGGCGCTCGCGATCATGTTCGCGATCGACGCAACGAAGGCGCGCGACGCGGAGAGTATCCGCGCCGACGAGGCGGTCGCGGCCCGCGTGAGCGCGGAGCGCATGAACGACTACTTCCGCGATCTCTTGGCGAATCTCCGCGAGCGCGATGCGGCGGGGACGCCGACGACCGCGGCCGAGATCATCAAAGTGGCCGTGAGTTCGCTTGACTCGCGCCCGACGCGTCCGGAACTCGAGCGCGAACTGCGCGAGACGCTCGCGCAGGTGCTCTTCGAGATCGGCGACTTTGAGGGCGCGCGCCGACAGTACGAGCGCTTGCTCGAATGGACCGACGCCTCGGTGTCGCCCATCGAGCGGGCGCGCGTCCTCCTCAAGATCGCAAGCGCGAGCCAGTCCGCGAGCGCGGCCGAGGACGCAGACGCGCGCGCGAGGCAGGCACTCGCGCTCCTCGAGGGGCTGCCGCCCGACGCGACCACCGCATCGCGCGGCTCGGATCCCGCGCCCGAACTTTCAGTGCGTGCGCTGCGCGCGCGCGCGTACGGCTCCATCTCCGTGAGCGCGCTGACGCACGGGCGCGCCGCCGAGGCGCTCGCAGCGGCGGACGAGGCGCTGCGCCTCGCCGAGGCATCGGGCTCGTCGTACGAAGTCGCGAGTGCGCTGTCGAGGCGCGCACTTGCGCTCGAAGGCTCCGGCGACATCGGAAGCGCGGCTGAGAGCGGCCAGCGGGCGGTCGAGACGGCGCGTGGCCTCGAACTCCCCCCGAGCGAGTGGACGCGGCTTCTCAACAACGCCGGAGTCCTCTTCACGGCCGCAGCGCGACCCGCAGAGGCGATCCCCTTCCTCGACGAGGCTTACGCGATCCGTCTGCGCGAGTTCGGCGAGCGGAATCCGCGAACCCTGCACACCGCGATCCATCGTGGAGACGCGCTACGCAAGGCGTCCCGTGCCGACGAGGCGGTCGCTACGCTCGAACGCGTCATCGAACTCGCGTCGCCGCGCGCCAACGAGACAGGCGACGCGCTCGCGCTGCACCGGCAGAACGCCCTGCGGCTGATCGGCCCGGCCTATCTGAAACGCGGGCGCCACGGAGATCGCGAGCGCGCGCTGCAGGCGAGCGAATTGGGGGTGGAAACCTGGTTCGGCACGAACCTGAACTTGGTCGATCGGCTCGGTGGCGTGGTACGCAGCCTCACCGACTCCCTGATCGCCGACATGAACGCGCCCTCCGCCGCTGCACGCCTGCGCGCCGTCGCCGACCGCGCATCCGAGGTCTCAGGGCGCCCCGAAGCCGCTGCGCTCGTACGCGCCATCACCGCGCGGCGCCTGATGGAGGACCGTCACCCACGCGATGCGTGGATGAGCTTCACCGATGTCGCCGCCTGCCGTGCCGACCGAACCCTGCTGATCGAGTCGTACGGCGCGCAATCGGACGCTGCGTTCGAAGGGGAGCTCACGCTGCTTCTCGCGCTCGAGCGATCCGATGACCCCGCGCTGCTCGCGGAAGGCGCAGCGCTGCGCGCATCGCTGACGGAACGCACGGCCGCGGGCTTCG
>JBIKWD010000099.1:0-11729 GCA_044356505.1 Phycisphaerales bacterium | reverse complement strand
CCGTTGCCGCAGGAAGAGCCGCGTGGGCTGCCGGTGCTGTTCCTTCTGACGCCGCGCCACTCCGCTCCGATGTTCGGCGAGAAACTGGTGCTGCGACCTAACGGATGAGCGTCGTCGAGTTTCCGATCGTCGCCTCGGCGCCCGTTGAGCAGTCGACGAGGCGAATACCCTCCGACAGGCGCACCACTTTCACGCAGGAGCCGGTTTCGCCGAGGGCTTCCTCGACTTCCGCGTCGGTCATGACGCGGAAGTCGAGGCGACCAGAATCCGTGGCAGCGATGCGCTGGAAGTCGATCTTGCTGAGGACATCGGTGACCGTCTCGAAGTCGAGCGCTAGCTTGCGCGTCTCGGTCGCCGGCGGATCACGCCGCGTGAAGAGCAGCGAGCCCACGGCTGCGACCGCGATCACGGCGCATGCCGTCGCGACCCGCGCGTTTCGCGCGCGACGCGCTCGCGCATGCTGCATGGCATCGCCCGCGCTCGCGAGAATCGATGCACGCATCGACTGAACCGACGGCCGCGTCATGACGCACCTCCTTCGCGCAAGCGACCCATGACGCGCCGAATCGCGCTTTCGACTCTTTGCGGCGTTGCGCCGATCACTCGCGCGATCGCGCGGATGCGCATGCCTTCGACATGACGGAGACGCAGGAGCGTGCGCTCGTCTTCATCAAGCTGGCCGAGGATCGCGTCGACCGATTCGTTGCCTGCATCGTCTGTGCCGACATCGCGAACCAATGCGGCGGTACCTTCGCGCCGGTTGCGGCGCTTCTCCGAGACGATGGTGTTGCGCGCGACATTGAGCGAGGTGACGCGCATCCATGCCATGAGCGCGGCGTGCGAATCGACAACAGGTGGATGTGCGGCGAGCCTCATGAACATCTCCTGAAGGCAGTCGAGCGCGAACGCCTCGTCCCGGCGCGTGGTGCGTTCGATCGCGACCACGACTTCCTCTGCGCAGCGGTCGTACATCTCGGCGAGCGCTTCCTGCGAACCAGAGCGGACCGCACGCGTGACGCGTGCGGCCCACTCGTCGTCCGACTCTGTTTGCGCGTCCGCATGCACTACTTTGCCTTGGTGGCCGCGATGACATCATTGGCAAGACGCACCGCGTCGTCCGGCCCTTGCACGAACATCAGGTTCGTTGGGGCGTGCAGTCGGATCTTGACCCTGTCGGTGAATCCGGCCGCATCCATGGCGAATCCGATCGCGTCAACGAGTCGCGACGCTTCATCGGGCTTGCCCCACTGCCGAACATCGATGACCAAGTGCCTGATCGCCCCGTCCCCGCGTGTGTTGCGCGAGATTGTGATGGCGGACATCGATCCGTCATGCTTCACGGTTCGTGTGGAAGTGGGATCGATGGAGGCCTGGGTCACGACGAAGACGGAGATCTCGGAGCCCGGCTGGAGCGGAAGCGTGGCCAGCATCTGGAAGAACACCTCGGGCGCCATGAGCTGGACCGAGAGAGCGGGAATGGACACCCCGGCGACGCTTGGGTCGCCGAGCACCACATTGCATGCAACCTGCTTCTGCACCGCCGCGATGAGTTCACCGAGGTTGCCGCCGTTCCACGAGATGTTCACGGTCCTTGCGCGCAGTGCATCTTCGGCAGCTCGCTGGCGTACCCGCTCGTCGCCTTCAGCCTCGAGACGCTCCTCTCGGAGCTGCTCGAGCTTGGCCATGCGGAGCTGCTTGATCCGCTGCGCGAGTGACTGGTTGAGGTCGCTCGCGCGACCCTTGGCTTCTTCGACCTGCCAGCGCGGTCCTTCCAGAAGGAGCGTACCGGTCACTTCGTCGAAATGGATCTGAACCTCCGAGCTCCGCACCCTGATCGCGGTGTGCAGCGTATCGACGAGGCTCTGGATCGCCGATTGGCTGCTTGGCTCTCCCAAGCTTGTCTGGACGAGGGTCGTGGCGTCGAGCTCAACCGTTTCGAGTGTCCATTCGCTCTCTGGCTGTTGAGCCAGTTCAACCTCGAGCTTGCTTGCCCCCTCCCTTGCAGCCGCGCGGTCGGCATCCTGATCGAGCAGCTGGCTCTGCTGCATCAGCCGGAGCATGTCCCTCCGCATCTCGGAGAGCTGCGCCATGCGCTCGGGCGTGATCGGCTTCGCAGGTGGAGTCGTCTGCATCGCGCTCGCCGTGGAGGTGGCGAGGAGGACGGCGGCCGTCAGGGTGGCGATGCGGGTCGTGAACTTGGTTCGGATCTGGTGCATGGGAGATGGTCCTTTCAGCACATAGACCGCGCCGGCCCCGCGAATCCGTCGGTCAGGATGAAAAAACCGTGAAACTGCCTCCCGCCGTCACGCCGTCGGCGGATCCGTCCGCATGAACGGCGCGCACTTCGCGATCTTCGTGCCGGCCTTCAGCCCGCCCCAGCGCGCGGCGTCGGTCATGCCGCCACCGCCGAGCGTCGACCCGTACGCCGCGAGCACTTCCTCGCACTTCGCGGGCATGATCGGCGACAGGAGCACCGCCGCCGTGCGCACGCCTTCGGCGCATGCCGCGAGGATCTCGGCCACGCGCGGCAGGTTCGCGGGGTCCTTCGCCAGCTTGAACGGCGCCGTCTCGTTGATGAGGAGGTCGACCGCGCGCACGATCGAGAGCGCTGTGTCGGCGGCTTCGGCCAACTCGAAGGCTTCGTAGTGCGCAAGCGTCTTCTTCGCGCTCGCCGCGGTGAACGCGCTCCAGGTCGGCGCGCCCGCTGCGGCCGACACGGGCATCGCGGCCGTCTCCGCCGCGGGCATCGCGCCGCCGAAGTATTTCTCGATCATCGAGCTCGTGCGGCTCGCGCAGTTCGCGAAGGTGTTCACGAGCTGCGCGGTGTAGATCTCGTGGAAGTGCTTGTCGTTGAAGTCTGCGTCCTGCGTGCCGAGCGGGCCCTGCGTCGTCATGTACCAGCGCCACGCGTCGACGCCGTACTTCGCGAAGAAGGTCTCGATCGTGGGGAGATCCACGAAGTTGCCGAGCGACTTCGACATCTTCTGGCCGTTGCGGATCCAGAACGAGTGCGCGTACACGCACTTCGGCATCGGGAGGTCGAGGGCCATCAGCATCGCGGGCCAGATCACAGCATGGAACCAGAGGATCTCCTTGCCGATCACGTGATACTCGGGCGGCCAGTACTTCGCGCGGTCCTTCGCAAGCGCGCCCTTGTCGTCGCCAAGCCCGAGCGCCGTCGCATAGTTGAAGAGCGCGTCGATCCACACATAGATGACATGCTCGGGCGCATTCGGCATGGGAATGCCCCAGGTGAAGTTCGTGCGCGTGACGGGCACATCCTGCAGCCCGTCGCGCAGGCGGCCGAGCACTTCGTTGAATCGTCCCGCAGGACGCACGAAGCCCGGGTTCGCCGCGAAGAACGCCTCGAGCTTCGACTGGTACGCGCTCAGGCGGAAGTAGTAGTTCTTCTCGGTGGCGCGCACGAGCGGCTTGCCCGAGATCGGGCTCTTGTACTCGAGCTCCTTTGCGCGGAGCTCGGTGATGTACTCCTCCTGCCCCTCGTCGTACCAGCCGTTGAACTCGCCGAGATAGATGTCGCCCGACGCGAGGAGGCGCGTGACGAACGCCTGCACCTGCGACTCGTGGCGCGGCTCGGTCGTGCGGATGAAGTCGTCGTTCGACAGGTTGAACGGCCCGAGCAGCTTGCGGAACTCGGCCGAGTTCTCGTCGGCGAGCGCCTGCGGCGTCATGCCGCGGTCCTTCGCGCTCTTCTCGACCTTCTGGCCGTGCTCGTCGGTGCCCGTCAGGAAGAACACATCGCGGCCGTCGAGCCGCATGGCGCGCGCCCAGACGTCGCAGAGCGTCGTCGTGTACGCGCTCCCGATGTGGGGGCGGTCGTTCACGTAGTAGATGGGCGTCGTGATGTAGGCCGGACGGGCTGACGATTCGGACGAGGCGGACATGTCGAGGATCGTACAGAAGTGCGGTTCGATGCCTTCGCGGGCGAAGGCCGCGCGTAGGATGCCTCCGTGACCGACGAGCGTGACAACGATCGACCGCAGAACGGCCCCGCCGATGCGCCGGCCCCTGATGGGTCCGCCGACCCCGTTGCCGACCCCGTTGCCGACCCCGCGGCCCAACCGCCGGCGGGCTCGGTCACGGAACGCACGGAGCGGCGAACCCAATCACCACGCTCGCCGGATGCGAGCGTTCCGGCGATCGTCGCGACCGTGGCCCTCGTCGTCTTCTCGATCTTCATCGGCGTCTATGGCCCGCGTCTCGGCAACCGCCAGCAGGTGCCGGGCGGCACAACCCTTGCGGAACTCGCCGGCGCGTTGAGCGCCAAGCACTCGCAGGAAGCGCTCGGAACCATCGAACTGCTGCGCGACGATCCATCCGACGTCGCGGTGCTCGAGCGCGATGCGTCGAACGTGCTCGGGGTCTCCGTGACGCTGCCGACGCTTCCGGGCCGGAGCGTCACCTGGCTCCGGATGACGCGCATCCGCGTGCCGGGCGCCGCTGGGGTGCAGGTCCTGCTGCGGATCGGTCCCCGTTTCAATGCCGACTTCGCGAGCATCTTCATCCTGCGCGACGAGGATCGGTTCACCGTGTTCGACAGTCACGGACGTCCCCGTGCGCTCCCGGAAGGGGAGATGTTCTCGGTCGCGGTCGCGGGCGAGGTGTCGGGCTCGGTCGTCAACGTGTTCCGTACCGAGGACCTCGTCTACTCGGTGCAGTCCGGCGACCGCGAGGTCGCGGCGGAACTGATCGCAGGGCTCCAGAGCATCGCCGCAGCGCGGGAGCCCACCGAAGGGCCGACCGAAGCGCCCTCTCGGACGGCGAGTCCACCGCGCGCGGAGTGAGGACGCGCGCCGGGCGAACCGCCGGTCACGTCACCCCGTACGCTTGCTGTTTCCGCGGGAAAGTCTTGCCTTTCGGCCTTCGGAGCCGATACTCAACGCACGCATTCCGCCTCCCGTCTGCACCCCGTCCGTCGTTCCGCCATGCCGACCCAAGCTCACCGCCGCCCTGCGTTCCTGCTCGCTTCCGCCGCTTCGTTGACACTTGCGGTTGCCGAGGCCGGTTTGGCGCAGACGCAGATTCAGCCGAACCGCATCGTGCCGAGCGGATCGACCATGCCTGCGGGCCGACCAGCGGGTCCGAACGCTCCCTCGACCGGAGCCGGCCGCGGCGCGGCGCTTGGCGACGGCAACCGCATGGGCGGTCAGACCTTCTCGTGGACCCGCAGCACCGGCTCGGGCATGGCGATGGGTGGCGGCAATCTTCTCGACTCGAACACCCAGGTCGGCTCGGGCCGCTCGAACAGCGTGACGACGCCCGTCGACTACCAGGCGCGCAACCTGCTTGTGACCGGCAACGTCGCCGGCGGACGCGGTTTCCGCGGCTCGGTCGGATACACGGCGGACACGGACTTCCGTGGCTCCGTCGGCTCCGACGACACGTTCCGTTTCGAGGCCGACAGCGCGTACTCGAACGTCGTGTTCAACAGTTCGTCGATCGCGCGCGACCGGTTCCTCGTGGCGCAGGGCCTCGGCGCATTCGAGTATCGCCGCGAATCGACGCCGATCGGCGTCGATCAGCAGCGTATGGCGATGGACCAGCCGGACAGCCGCCTGCGGCTCGATCGCGCCAACACCGCGATGGCGCTCGGCCGCCTCAACTACGAAGTCGGCGAGGACCGCACCGTCGCGACCGGCACGGGCAGCGGAGGCGAGCCGATTCGCTACATCGTGTCGCCGCTGCGCGGCTTGCAGACCGAACGGCTCACCGATCCCCTCGTGCGCTCTGGCCTGACCCTCTACGAGCAGGCGCGAGCGCGGCAGGAGATCGCGATGGGAATCGCGAAGCCGGAGGACTTCAACCCGCGCGCCCGTGCAGTCGAGCGCGGCATGCTCGACACGCAGATCAAGCCGACCGACAGCGGCGAGGTCGCGCGCGTGCAGAACCAGTTCTTCTCGCAGGGATACCTCGACATCCTGAAGAGCGTCGACACGGCTGCGGCACGCACGACGGGCGACGAGAGCGCGACGCTCGACCGCGTGAAGCGCGATCTCGACACGATGACGAAGCCGCGCGTTCCCGGCCAGATCGACCTCGACAAGATCGACGCGGAACGGGAGGGGGAAGCGCCGACCGGCCAGCCTTCCGATGAGAAGCCGCCTTCCGACACGGTGCAGCCCGGCCAGGGAACCGGCCGAAGCGACCCGCTGCTGCAGCCGACCGATCGCGAGGCAGACCGCGAGATCGAGCGCGAGAAGGTCCGCGGCAAGCTGATGACCGTCGAGGAGATGGCCGAAGTGCTTCGGCACGGCAGGAAGGTCACGTCGCTCAGCCGCGAGGACCAGCGCCGTGTCGATGAACTCACGCGGCTTGGAGAGGCTTCGCTCAAGGCAGGCGACTACTTCGCCGCCGAGCGCCGCTTCCTTCAGGCCCAGGACTACCGCACCGGCGACCCGTTCATCGAGGTGGGCATGGCGCACGCCCAGCTTGGCGGCGGTCTGTATCTCTCGGCGTCGCTGACGCTCCGCAATCTCCTGAAGGCGCATCCCGAGCTGATCGACACGCGCTACGACACAGCGCTGCTCCCGACCGAAGCCCGGCTCGCGTCGGCGATCTCGCTGATCCGCGATCGCATCAATCGCGGCGAGGACCAGGCAAACTACGGCTTCCTGCTCGCGTACATCGGCCATCAGACCGGCGACAAGGCGCTCGTCGAGGAAGGCCTCGCGAAGGTCGAGGGCAACGAGTCGCTCGACACCTACGGCAAGCTGCTGCGGGGCGTTTGGCTTGGCGGCAAGTGACGCGGCGAGCCGGGCGGAGCTGCTCTTCCGAAGGGCTTTCGCGGCGGACGCGACGCATCGCGGCTCGGCCAGCGGACGCGTCAATCTGATCGGCGATCACATCGACTATGCCGGCGGCACCGTGCTGCCGATGGCGTTGCCGATGCGGACGCACGTGGCCGCCGCGCGCGCGCCGCGCGACGACGCGGCATCGGAGATCGAAGGCGACGACGGCTGGCGCCGCTACGTCCTCGGCGTGCTCGCGGAACTGCGCGCGGTTGGCCTTTCGATTCCGCCGCTCGCGCTCGCGGTCGCGAGCGACGTTCCGGTCGGCGCCGGGCTTTCGTCGAGCGCCGCGCTCGAGGTCGCGGTCGCGCGCACGGCGCTCGCCGCATCGGGCGAACGGCTCGCGTCGCGCGAGCTCGCGCTGGTCTGTCAGCGCGCCGAGCATCGCCATGCGGGGGTCCCGTGCGGCATCATGGACCAATGGTGCGTCGGGCACGCCGCGGCGGGCGAGGCGATCGCTCTCGACTGCGCCGTGCTCGAGTCGCGTCCGGTCGCGCTGCCCCGTGCGCTTCGCGTCGAGATCGTCGATTCGGGCGTGCGCCATGCGCTGCGCGACGGTGGCTACGCGGCAAGGCGCGCGGACGTCGAGAGTGCGGCGACGACGCTCGGGGTCGCGCACCTTGCGCGCCTCCCGCGCGGACGCTGGCACGAGATCGACGCGCTGCCCGCGCGCATCGCGCGGCGCGCACGCCACGTCGTCCGGGAGCAGGCCCGCGTCGAGGCCGCGATCGACGCGCTTGCGCGCGAGGATCTCGCCCTGTTCGGCGCGCTGCTCGTCGAGAGCCATGAATCGCTGCGCGACGACTTCGATGTGTCGGTGCCGGAACTCGATCGAATCGTCGACGACGCCCTCGCACGCGGCGCGCTCGGCGCGCGCATGACCGGCGGCGGCTTCGGCGGCTGCGCGCTCATCGCATGGCGATGAACGTAGAACCGATGAACGCAGAACCCACGACCAGCACCGCTCCCGCCAGAGGAAGCCGCCGCAGCGGCGACCGCCCAGACTAGATCCGCTCGTGCAGGATGTGCTCGAGCATCTCCTGGCGGCCGCTTTCGACGGGCCACGACGTCTGGTAGAGCGCGACCTTCTCGAGTTCCTCGAGCGTCGCCGCACCATCCTCGATGCGGCGGCCGAGGTCCGAGTTCCAGCTTGCGTAGCGTTCGGCGACGAAGCGCGCGATGCGGCCGTCGGCGCGGATCGCAGCGGCTGCCTTGAGTCCGCGCGCGAACGCATCCATGCCGGCGACGTGGGCGTGGAAGAGATCGACCGGATCAAAGCTCTCGCGCCGGCGCTTGGCGTCGAAGTTGAGGCCGCCCGTGACGAAGCCTCCGGCCGCGAGAATCTCGAGCATCATCTTCGTCGTGAGCCGCGGATCGGTCGGAAACTCGTCGGTGTCCCAGCCGCAGTGGTCGGTGCCCGAGTTCGCGTCGACCGAGCCGAGCACGCCCGCTGCGCGGCAGACCGCGAGCTCGTGCTCGACGGTGTGGCCCGCGAGCGTCGCGTGGTTCGTCTCGATGTTGAGCTTGAAGTGGGGCAGGAGCCCGAACTCGCGCAGGAACGCGAGGCATGCCGCCGCATCGGAGTCGTACTGGTGCACGCTCGGCTCGCGCGGCTTCGGCTCGATGTAGAACTGTCCCTTGAAGCCGATCGCCTTCTTGTGGTCGACCGCCATGTGCAGGAAGTGCGCGAGATGCTCGCGTTCGCGCTTCATGTCGGTGTTGAGGAGCGTGGTGTAGCCTTCGCGCCCGCCCCAGAAGACGTAGCCTTCGCCGCCGAGGCGATGCGTCACCTCGAGCGCCTTCTTCACCTGCGCGGCCGCGTGCGCGAAGACCTCGAGCCTCGGGCTCGTCGCGGCACCCGAGACGTAGCGCGGATGCGCGAAGAGGCACGCGGTGCCCCAGAGCAGCCTCTTGCCGCTCGCCTGCTGCAGCGCCTCGAAGTGGCGCACGATCTCGTCGAGGTCGGCGTTCGATTCGGCGAGCGTCGCGCGTTCGGGCGCGATGTCGCGGTCGTGGAAGCAGTAGAAGTCGATGCGGCACTTGCGCAGGAACTCGAAGAACGCATCGGCGCGACGGCGGCAGTTGTCGAGCGTGTCGGTGCCGTCGTCCCACGGCATGCGCGCGGTGGCGGCGCCGAACGGATCGGCGAGGCCGTTTCGCATCGTGTGCCAGTAGCACGCCGCGAAGCGCAGCTGGTCGCGCTGGGTCTTGCCCTCGACCATCTCGTCGGGGCGGTAGTGGCGGAAGCCGAGCGGGGCGGTCGAGTCGCGCTCGACGAACGGGACGGCTGCGATGTCGGGGAATGCATCCTGTGCCATGCGCGGAGCGTAGCGCAGCGAAGGTGCGCGATGGAAAGACCCGGCCGCCCGTCCGGAAGGAGTGTCGGACGGGCGGCCGGGATGGATCTCGGTTTGCTTCCGAAGTCAGCTGACCATGTCGGTGTCGACTTCGACCTTCACCCAGTCCCACGCGTCGAAGCAGGCGCTGAAGTCGAGGATCAGCGTGTTGAACACGTCACCGACCGTGGCCGCCGGAGGAATGCGCACGGGATTGCTCCAGACCGCCTTCAGGTTCCAGATGCCCGCGCCGCCCATGTAGGTCACGTCGCGTCCGGTCAGCGAGCCGGGCGTTCCCGGGCTCGGCTGCGTGCGGTCGAAGACGATCTTCTGCGCGCCGTTGCCGAACACGACCGTTCGGATGCCGTTGTTGGTCGCGTTGGTGTGCGTGATCTCGAACGACGTGCGGTCGGCGCCGAGGAGCGTCGCGCGGATGACGTAGGTGCTGCCGTTCGCCTGCGCGGTGGCGGCTCCGGTGACGACGAAGACGGGTGCCTCGATCGCACCGCTGCACATCGTGACGCGGACCGGCAGCGACGGGAACTGCCCGACCAGCGTGGTCTGGGTGACCGCGTTCACGGTGCGGATCGCAAGCGAGCCCGTGAAGTTGCCGAGGAAGCCGGCCGCGGAGGCGGCGTGGGCGGAGAGTGCGGCGGAGGCGATTGCGAGGCTGAGTGCGAGGCGGTTCATGGCGGGGTCGCTTTCGGTTCGATCGGTCCAGTCTTTGCGGTCGGGCGGGCGCTCCTTGTGTGTGTCCGTCCTTCAGAAGTGGTCCGTGCCGACGACACTCCTCTCTCAGTTCCGCGAAAGACTTCCCATCGGGCGTCGGCGATCCGCAAAGGCGGGTCGGCTAGACTCGGCCTCCATGAAGGCCTGCCCGAACCTTGATCTCGCGCGAAACTTCGCGGGAAAGCCCGTCCTGGTGACGGGCGGCGCCGGATTCATCGGCGGCCACCTCTGCCGTGCGCTCGTCGCGGGCGGCGCGGAGGTTCGGGTGCTCGACGACCTCTCCAGTGGTCGGCGAAGCACGCTGCCGGCGACGGTCCAGTTCGTCGAAGGCGACGTGGCCGATGAATGCGCGGTCCGCAAGGCGGCGGCCGGCTGCACGCACATCTTCCACCTCGCGGCGCTCGTCAGCGTGCCGCTGAGCATCGAGCAGCCCGATCTTTGCTTCCGCAGCAACATGACGGGCACGGAGGTCGTCCTGCGCGTCGCCGTGCGCGAGGGCGTGCACGGCGTCGTGCACGCCTCGAGCGCGTCGGTCTACGGACCACGGCCGATGCTCCCGAGCAGCGAGGACGACGCCGTGAGCTGCGCGAGTCCGTACGCGGCGACGAAGGCGGCGGGCGAGAGCCTCGTCCAGGCCTTCGCCCGCGCCTACGGACTGCACGCGACGAGCCTGCGCCTCTTCAACGTGTTCGGCCCGGGCCAGGATCCGAAGGGCGCGTACTCGGCTGCGATCTCCGCGTTCGTCGACGCGGCCCGCGCGCGCCGTGCCGCCGTCGTCTTCGGCGACGGAACGCAGACGCGCGACTTCGTGCCGATCAGCGAGGTGGTGCAGGCGTTCCTGCGCGCCGCGGATGCCGGTCCGCGCGCAGCGGGTGAGGTCTTCAACGTCGGTCTCGGCGAACGCGAGACGCTGCTCTCGGTGATCGACATGATCGCGCAGGCGACGGGCTTCTACGCGAAGCCGCAGTTCGCGCCGCGCCGCGCCGGCGACGTCGACCATTCGTGGGCCGATCTCGCCAAGATCCGGCGCGTGCTCGGCTATGCGCCGACGACGACGCTTGCGCCGGCGCTCGCCGCCTTCGTGCGCGGCGAATGCGCCGCAACCGTGCGCGCGTGAGCGGTCTGCATGCAAAACGCACGACGCCGCTTGTCGGAGAAGCGGCGCCGTGCATTGCGTGAGGGATCCGCCGTTCGGGTCAGGTGGCGGAAAGGGAAGCTTGGTTCAGGCGACGCGGCGGTGACGCGCGGCGACGGCGCTGAAGCGGTCGTTGCGGACCTTGCGCTCGCTCACGAGCTTCTCGAGCAGGTCGCTCGGGCTCGCGGCGCAGACGTCGGCGCCGATCTCCTCGGCGAGACCGGGGGCACGGTTGAAGATGCCGCCGCCGACCACGATCTGCATCTGGCCGTATGCGCCGTTCTCGCGGATGCCGTCGATGAGCTCGCGGATGAAGGGCGCGTCCTTGGCGCTCGACGCGAAGAGAAGGAGCACGTTCGGATCGCGCTGCGAAAGCTCCTCGCGGATCTCGTCGTTGGCGACGCCGCCGCCGGCGAACGTGATCTCGTAGCCGTCGGCCTCGAGGAGGTCCGCGACGAGCTGGCCGGCCAGCTCCTCGGATTCACTTGGACCGCAGAACATGCAGACGCGCTGGTTGCGCTCGTCGCGCTGCGTGTAGCGCGCCTGGCCCTGGTCGACGAGCATGCGCAGGATGCGCGTGGCGTACTGGTGCGACAGCTGCGTGATCTGGTCCTTGCGGTAGAGCGAGGTCACCATCTCGAGCACCGGCCAGAACACGTCCTTCGCGACGGTCTCGGGGGCGATGCCGGCCTCGTAGACGGTGTCGACGAGATTGCGCGC
>JBIKWD010000285.1:0-3364 GCA_044356505.1 Phycisphaerales bacterium | reverse complement strand
CGTCGCCGCGTCGTGCGCGCAGGAAATCCTCGAGGATCGCGCACGCCGCCAGCGCGTCGCGCAGCGCCTTCTTCTCGCCGTGCGTGCGGCCCGTGCGCTTCAGGCGCTCCTCGGCGTCGAAGCTCGAGAGACGCTCGTCGTGGAAGTGGAGCGCGAACCGCGCGTGCGGCCCACGGTCGGTGCGGAACGCCTTCTCGAGCTCGGCCGCGAACTCGCGCACGAGCTTCGCACGCGGGCCTTCGGTGCCGTCCATGTTGAACGGCAGCCCGACCACGATCGCGTCGGGACCGTAGTCGTCGATCGCGCGCATCGACGCGCGTACCTGGAGCGCGCGCGTCGGCGCCTCGACGACCGCGAGCGGCTGCACGAGGCCGACGACATCGTCGCCCGCCGCGAAGCCCGTCCGCTTGTCGCCGAGGTCGATCGCGAGATACCGCATCGTCAGCGCCACGCCTCCGGCGCGCGCTCCGCGAGCGCCTTCACGCGCTCGGCCTCGGCCGCGGGCACGACGAGCGTCGCATCCTTCGTGTGCACGATCACGAGGTCCTCGCACCGAATCGTCGCGATGAGGTGGCCGGGCTCGTCGGAGATCACGCGGACGCCGCGCGAACCCTCGTCGAGCCAGTGGGCGTTGACGCGGTTGCCGCGTTCATCGGCGGGGATCGACTCCGCGAAGCTCGACCAGCTGCCGATGTCGAGCCAGCTTGCGCCGAGGGCGAGCATACAGACCTCGAACTCTGCGCCGGACGCCGCCGGCTCCATCACGGCGCGGTCGAACGACTCCTTCGGGAGCGTCGCGTAGACGCGCCGCAGCGTCTCGTCGCGCGCGGGCGTGTCCCACGCGGCCGCGATCTCCGCAAGGCCCGCCGCCGCCGCGGGCGCGTGGCGGCGCATCGCCTCGCACATCGTCTTCGCCGCGAACACGAACATGCCCGAGTTCCACACGAAGGTGCCGAGGCGCAGGTACTCCTCGGCGCGCATGCGGTCGGGCTTCTCGGCGAAGCGGGTCGCGCGGAACGCGTGGTCGGCGCCGTGAACCGCGCCGCCGCGCTCGATGTAGCCGTATCCGGTGGCCGCGTGCGTCGGCGCCACGCCGAAGGTGACGATGCGGCGCGCGTCGGCCTCGACGAGCGCGAACGCCGCCCGCAGGCGTTCGCGGAAGAGATCGACCGGCTCGATGAGGTGGTCGGCGGTGAGGATCGCGAGCGTCGCGCGCGGATCGCGCGCGGCGAGCACGAACGCGAGGAGCCCGACCGCGTTGAGCGTGTCGCGGCCCATCGGCTCGAGCAGCAGGTTGCCCGAGTCAAGGTCGGGAAGCATGCCGCGCATCGCGTCGGCGAACGCGCCGGTCGTGCAGAGCAGCCGGCGCGACGGGTCCGCGACGCCGTCGACGCGCCGCCACGCGTGCTCGAGAAGCGACATCCCGCCCGCGACCGGCAGCAGCTGCTTCGGCCGCGCGCGACGCGACAGCGGCCAGAGCCGCGTGCCCGCGCCTCCAGCGATGATTCCTGCGTAGCGGTGTTCGTTCACATCCATGCGGATTCCGACTGTCGTTGCCTGGTCCCGTTCATCCGACGCCGCGTGTCCGCAGCGCCCGCGTCACGATCTCGTCTGCGCCGAGCCCGGCGCCGTCGGCCGCCGCCACCACGCGCTCGATCTTCGCACGTGCCTGCGCGCGCGGCTCGCCGAGCGCCACGAGGACTTCTTCCGCATCCGCGGCGGGCCCGACGGGCAGCGCAGCCACGGCCGCCGCTGCGGACGCCTGCGCGGCGCGGCGGGCGGCGGTCGGGTCGGCGAGGAACGGATCGAGCTTGCCCTTCAGCTCGACGATGGTGCTCTCCGCGGTGCGCTTGCCGATCTCGGGCAGCGTCGCGAGGAACTTCGCGTCGCCCGCCGCGATCGCCTCTGCCATGCGCGCGTGGGACACCTGCATTGCGCGCAGCGCCTTGCGGTTGCCGATCCCCTTCACGGTGGTCAGCAATTCGAAGAACGCGCGCTGTTCGCGCGAACTGAAGCCGATGAGGCGCGGCACGAAGTGCGAGCCCTGCCCCTGCGACTCGAGGTAGTGGAGCGTGTGAAACGCGACGGTGCGCCCTTGGCGCATGAGCAGCTCGCCCGCGTCGCACGCCGGCACGAGGAGCTCGTAGACAAGTCCATCGCCGACGCGCACCTCTGCGACTCCGTCGACCACATCCTCGAGGGTTCCTTCGATGCGCGCGATCATGCGGGGCGCATCGTACGCCTCAGCCGTCCGCGCTGCCGTGCGCGTCGGCGCGGCCGAGGAACGCGGCGAGGTTGCGCTCGACCGTCGCGCGATCGACCGGCGGCAGGTCGACATCGGTGACGGGCCAGCCGGTCTTCTCCTTGAGGAGTTCGAAGATCCGCTCCGCCGCGTCGCGGCCGTGACCTTCGGGCCCGGGCTCGAGGAGCGCGACAAAGCGGAGGGTCGGCTGCGTCCGGCGGAAGAGCGCGTCGTAGGCGTGCTCGGTCGGGTGGCCGGGGTCGATCGCGGCGACCAGCACCGGCGCCTTGGTGCGGGAGAGGATCAGCCGCAGCCCGCCCGAGAACGGGCGCAGCTGCCGCGGAGGGCGCTCGATCGCACCCTCGGGGAAGATCCCGAGCGCCCCGCCCGCCGAAACATGCGCGATCGCGGCCTTGAGCGCGCTTGCGTCGCGGTTGTCGAAGGTGACGGGAATGATGCGGAGACGCCGCCAGAACCAGCCGAGCGCCGGCTCCATCATCTCGGCGCTCATCATCCAGCGGATCGGCACGGGGGTCTGGGCCTGGATGGCGATCGGGTCGAGCCCGGCTGCGTGCGTCGACACCACGATCAGCCCCTCCGGACCGATGCGCTGCGGCACCAGCGCCGCCCCCTCGACCTTCAGGCGCTGGAAGCGGCGCGTGTAGGCGATCGAGGCCAGACGCAGCCAGCCGAGCAGCGCGTCGCCGCGGAAACTCCGCTCGCCGATGGACTTGAATGCGAAGAACGCGACGGCGGGAACCACGAGGAGGAGCGCCAGCAAGCCCGCCGCCGCCGCCTCGGGCGGCACCGCGGCGATCGCGGACAAGACGGCGGGATTCGTTGGCGCGACGGACGACGGCACGTCGACACGGTCGCTGCGCCACGGACGGATGTCAACCCGTCCGCGTGCGCGAAGCGGAGCGGCGCGCCGTCCCGACGCGCGCCGTTTGTGTACACTCGTACAAATTTTGCCGCGCCCCCGGACCCGCCGGAGGCCCGGCCGCCTGCCCGCACCCACCCGGATCGGACAACCGAGAAGGACCACAGGTCTCACGACCGACGACGCTTATGCCTCGCCGCGACGACATCCACACGATCCTCATCATCGGTTCCGGCCCCATC
>JBIKWD010000284.1:0-3383 GCA_044356505.1 Phycisphaerales bacterium | reverse complement strand
GACCGTGAAGCCCCCACGATCATGAAGCCCCCCAGATCATGAAGCCCCCGGGCCAACCCGGCGCAACCGCCGCACCCGACACAACCGGGCACCATCCAGGACACACCCCATGCAGATCCGATTCGCTCTCCTCGCTCCCGCACTGTTCGCCTCCGCCATCGCCATCACGGCGTCGCTTTCCGCGCAGGACAAGCCCGCCGACAAGCCCGCCGACAAGCCCGCTCAATCCGCGCCCGGCACGCCCGAGTCCGTGCCTGCGCCCTCGGCAAGCGGCGAGAAGCCGACCGCGGCGTCGGTGCTCGAGCGCGGCGCTTCCGCGCTCGGCGGCAAGGATGCGTGGGCGAAGATCAAGTCGGTCGAGATGAAGGCGCAGCTCGAGCTGCCCGGCCAGAACATCAAGGGCCCGATCCAGACCTACATGGCTTCGCCCGCCAAGATGGTGACCGTCATCAACTTCGCCGGAATCGGCGAGATCAGGACCGGCTACGACGGCACCGTCGGCTGGTCGATCGAGCCGATGGCCGGTCCGAGGCTGCTCGAAGGCGGCGAACTCGACATGATCGCGCGCGAAGCCGACATGATGAAGGACGCGGACCCGATGCGCCGCTGGGACTCGGTCGAGACCGTCGGCGACGGCATGTTCGCCGGCTTCGACTGCTGGAAGCTCGAGGCCGTCAAGGGCGGCAGCCGCTCGACGCTCTGGTACGAGAAGGCGACCGGGCTGCAGCGCGGCGTCGAGACGTCGATCGACTCGCAGATGGGCAAGATCCCGATGTCGACCGCGCTCGTCGAGTACCGCGAGTTCGAGGGGCCGTTCGGCAAGATCAAGTCGCCCGCCCGCACCGAGACCACCCAGATGGGTCAGAAGATGGTCATGACGGTCGAGAGCATGACCTTCGATGCCGTCGATCCGAAGGTGTTCGAGCTCCCGGCGCCGATCAAGGCGCTGCTCGAGCCCGAGCCGAGCGAGGAAGGCGACGCCCCCGCTGCGGATCCTGCCAAGCCCGCCGCTCCCGCCGCGCCGTCGCAGCCCGACAGCCCGAAGAAGGAAAGCTGATCGCGCCTCCATGCCGTTTCCGAGCGGATTCGGGAACAGCCTCGGCACGGTGCGCGTCCATCGCGGGTCTTCGGGACACGCTTGAACGCACCCTTGTCGAGACCGAACATGCAGGACGCCACGCTCCGCTCCAGTCGATTCCTCCCGGCCGCGCTCATCATCGCGACCACGTTCATGACAGGCGCCACGATCCACGCGATCGGGGCGCCTGTTTCCTTCTCCGCGCAGGCCGCACCGGCGAATCCGGACGCGGGCGCGCTCGTCAAGGGCGCGCTCGCACGGATCGGCGGCAAGGCGTGGACGGAGATCACGAGCTACGAGTCGATCGCGACCGTGCAGAGCCCGATGGGCGACGGCCGCATCGAGTTCCGGTTCGTGGCACCCGATGCGCGGAAGCTCGTGCAGACGATGCCCGGCGGCAAGACTGCGCTCGAGCTCGGCTCGGTCGGCGGGACGGCGTGGATGGGCGAGCCGGGCCGCGCGCGTGCGGTCGATCCGCGCATGGCCGAGGAACTCGCAGGCGGCGGCGACCTCCTCACGCTCGTCCGTTCGATCGATTCCCGCTTCGCCGACTTCACGCTGCTCGGCAAGGAAGCGGTCGACGGCGTCGAATGCTGGAAGATCTCGATGCGGCCTCTCCAGTCGCCGACGCCGGACGTCCGCTGGACGCTCCTTCTCGCGGCGAGCGACATGACGATCGTCGGGCTCGAGATCCCGGCGCCTCCGAAGGACGCCGCATCGAACGCGCCCGTGCAGGACGGCCAGTCGATGCGCTTCCGCAGCTGGGAGCCGGTCGAGCGGCCGGCAGCGACCGCGGGCACGGCATCGTCGCCCGTGCCGCTCCTCGCGTTCCGCGAGGCCTCGGTGACGACCGCGGGCATGAAGGTCGACCTTTCCTACTCCAGGGTCGCGGTCGACACGCTCGCGAAGGGCGCGATCGCGGCGCCGGCTGAAATCGAGCCTGCGCCGAGCAGAACGTCGCCCGCACGTCCGTGAACGCGGGATGGCCGCGGGCGCGGACGGCTTGTTGTCTTTATTGTTGTAAAGACAACACTCTGCCCGTGTCCCCGATGTAGACTCCCCGCATGTCCTGGTCTCCGCCCGCGGCGTCCCAACCTCACCTCGCGCAGCGCACCCCGAGCCCCGGCACCCGTCCCGCCGTCCTCCTCGAGGGCGTCGAGAAGAGCTTCGGCAGCGTCAGGGCCGTCAAGGGGATCTCGCTCGAGATCGCCGAGCGCTCGCTCTGCGGGTTCCTCGGCCCGAACGGCGCAGGCAAGAGCACCACGATCCGCATGATCATGTCGATCATCGCGCCCGACGCCGGCCGCGTCGAGGTCATGGGCTCGTCCGCCCTCGCGATGAAGGACCGCATCGGCTACCTGCCCGAGGAACGCGGCCTCTACCGCAAGATGAAGGTCGGCGAGTTCGTCGGCTACATGGCGAAGCTGAAGGGCGTGCACGCCACCGGGCTTGCGCGCCGCATCGACGACTGGCTCGAGCGGCTCGAGCTTCCGGGCGTCGCCAAGCGCCGCTGCGAGGAGCTCTCGAAGGGCCAGCAGCAGAAGATCCAGCTGCTCGCGTCGATCATCCACGCGCCCGACCTCCTCATCCTCGACGAACCCTTCTCGGGCCTCGACCCGCTGAACGGCCGGCTCGTGCTCGAGCTGATCCGCAGCGAGCAGGCGCGCGGCGCGACCATCATCTTCTCGACGCACCAGATGCACACCGCCGAGGCGCTCTGCGACAAGGTGATCCTCATCAACAAGGGCGAGAAGGTGCTCGACGCGTCGCTCGCCGAGCTGCGCGCCCGCTACGACGACCGCGGGCTCGTCTGCGAGCCGATCGGCGGCGCCGAGGATTTCGCGGCTCTTACGCTGCGCGCCGGATTCGCCGCCCACGCCCGCACCCACGACAACGGCACGGTCGACCTCGATCTCGCCGAAGGAACCACCCCCGCCGACGCGATGCGCGCGGCGCTCGAGCTCGCGCCGATGCGTTCGGTCGGCCTGCGCCGCATGAACCTCGACGACCTCTTCGTCGAGCTCGTCGGCGGCGCTGACGCGGCGCAGAAGAAGGGAGCCAGGATCGATGCCTGATCGCCCGCAGCAGTCCTATCTCGGGAAGATCCTCCTGATCGCGTGGCGCGAGTTCCGCTACACGGCGCTGACGAAGGGCTTCATCATCGGCGCCATCGCCCTCCCGATCGTGATGTTCGGCGTGGTGGCGGTGGTGCCGTCGCTTCTCTCGCGCGAGTCGCCGCCCCTCGTCGGCTCGATCGCGATCCTCGACCCGACGGGCACGATCATGCCGCGCGCCAAGGCCATCC
>JBIKWD010000098.1:0-11833 GCA_044356505.1 Phycisphaerales bacterium | reverse complement strand
GAACGGCATCGCGCCCGCGCCCTGCGCCACGAAGTCGCCCGCGGCCTTCACGACCTCGGGTGTCTCGAACGCGGTCAGCGACGGCTCGAGCGAGCCGAGGCGCTGCTCGGCGGTGCCGACGACCGCGCCGTCCGCCGAGCGGAAGAGCGCGGAAGGTCCGACCAGCACGAACGAGCCCTGCAGCACCTTGCCGTCGGCGGCGACCGCGCTTCCGTCGAACCTCGCGCCGTTGAAGGACTGCTGCAGCCGGTCGATGCTCGTCGAGAGGAGGTTCGCCTGGATCCTGAAGAGCTCCTGCTTCGCGAGCCCGTCGTTCTCGGCGGCGAGGCGCGCCGTCTCGAGTTCCTTGCGGTACCGCTGCAGCTCGGTGATGTGGAGTCCCGACTCGAAGTTGCGCAGGTACTCGACGAGGAGGTTCCCGAGGTACGAGACCTCTTCCTCGCGCGCCTTGATGTCGCGGGTGAGGCCGGTGAGGTCGAACGTGCGCGTCTCGAGGAGCCGCGCCGCCTGCTGCGCCTCCTGCCGCGCCTTCACGACCTCCTGCTCGAGATCGCCGAGCTGGCGGACGAGCGGAAGCCGCTCGGCCGCGACGCGCTCGCGCAGCGCCGACAGCTCCCTGAGGCTGTCCTCGAGCTGCTTCTGGATGTCGGTGGCGGCCGCGTCGAAGGTCGGCTTCGGCCCGGCGGGTGCCGGGGCCGCCGCCGGCGCGTCCTGCGCGATGGCCGGCGCACAGAGCGCGAACGCTGCGAGGAAGATGGTCTTGGCGATGGTGTGCATGGATGGAATCCTGCGGATGTGCGGGGGTTTGCGCGCGGCTCAGTCGACCTTCAGCGGAAGGGGCACGAACTCGGCGGGGCTTTCGTTCTTGAGGATGGCGATGAGCTTCGAGACCTGCGGGGCCATGTCGTTGGCGACGGTCCATGTCCAGCCGTCCGCGCCCGAGGTGCCGAAGCCAGCGATCTTCCCCGCGCTGCCCGCGTAGTAGGCCTGCGAGATGCCGAGGTAGACGACCGTCACCTCCGCGCTCGAGCCGTCGGCGAGCTTGCGGATCTCGCTCGTCATCGTGATCTCGCGCGCGAACTTGTTGACCTCGTTGACGATGCCGACGAGGTTCTGGAAACGAACCGCGATCGAGAGCTCCGACTTCGCGGAATCCTCGGGAAGCCGCTGCGAGAGCGGCCGGATCTTCTCGCGGATCGGGTCAGGGAGCCTCCGCACGAGGTCCTTCACGCGCGCCTCGAGCAGAGCGGCCGTCGCCGCAAGCTCGGCGGACGCGGACTTGAGCGTCTCGCTCTGCCCGACGAGTTCCGCGCGCTTGCGGTCGGCGTCGGTGATCGACTTCTCGGTCTCGACGACGCGCTCCTTGGCGGTGTCGAGATCGCGCTTCACGACGTCGACGCGCGACTCGAGGATCTCCTTCCCGAGCGCCCACTCGCGGACCTCCTCCGAGATGATGCGGCGCGTCTCGACCCAGCGGTCGAGGATCTCGCGCGTCGAGTCGATGCGGGCGCCGACGGCGGCCTCGTCGGAGCCGTCCGACTGCTGCGCTGCGGTCGCGGAGGCCAAGGCGGCCGCGGCGACGGCCAGCACGCCGGCTGCGCCGAAGGTGCGGATGAGGTTCGTTCGTGCGATGAAGGTCGGTGAAGGCATGCCGGTGTCCTGTGCCCTTCGCGGGCGACTCAGAAGTCCATCTGGAAGGAGACGCCGAACGCGAAGTCGACGCCGGAGGTGTAGGAGGTGTTGAGCAGGTCGCCGTCGATGTACTCGGAGCGGTAGACGGTCTGGATCTCGGGATTGAGGATGTTCTTCGCCTGGAAGAACAGCTTCCAGTTCTCGCCGATCGACTGCTGGAGCGTGAAGTTCAGCGTGCCGTAGGGCAGCGAGAAGACGCTCGGGATGTAGATCCCCGTCAGCCGCTGGGCGCCCGCGCCCGACTCGAGCGTCGTGCCGGAGCGGTTGTAGAAGAGGCCGAGCTGGGTGCCCGTCTCCTCGATCTCGTAGGTGGCGTTGAGGTTCAGCAGGAAGTCGGGCGTTCCGGTCATGGGCCGCGACGTGGTCGGGAAGCCGATGAACTCGAAGTCCTCCTGCTCGTCCTCGGGCAGGTCGACCGACGAGTCGATGAACGTCGCGTTGGCGCCGAACGCGAGCCCCTTCAGCCGCTCGTCGACCGCGTCCATCTTGACCCGCGCCTCGAGCTCGACGCCGCGCATCACGCCTCGCGGATAGTTGATCGGCGTGGTGTAGGAGAAGTTCTGCGGAGAGACGAACTGCGCGTACTCGATCGCGTCCTCGATCGACTTGTAGAAGAGCGATCCCGAGAAGAACCACCCTTCGAGCGGCGTGTAGTCGACGCGGAGGTCGTAGTTCTTGATCGAGCTCATCTCGAGCTCGGGGTTGCCGACGAAGATCGGCGCACCGAGGAACTCCTGCTGCAGGATCGGCGTCAGCTCGCGGAACGTCTGGCGCGCGACCGTCTTGGCCATGCTCGCGCGGAAGACGAGCCCGTCGACCGGCTCGTACTGGAGGCCGATCTGCGGAAGCACGTCGGTCTGCCGGAAGTCGACGTCGGCGGCGCGCGGGTCGCCGGCAAAGCTGATGAGCGCGAGGGAGTCCGGGAGGAACCACGACGCACCGGGTCCGCCGAAGACCTCGGTCTGCAGCGACGTCGACTCGATTCGGACGCCGCCGATCAGGTTCACCTGCTCGCCGAGCGGCATGTCGAGCATGCCGTAGAGCGCGCCGATCCTCTGGTAGCCGTCGTAGTCGACGTCGTAGATCGACTCGACGATCGGGTGGTTCTGCGACGCGAACACGGCGCTCCACGGCTCGTCGAAGCCGGAGATGTAGAAGCTGTCGGGGTCCTCCTGGTTCGAGAAGGTCGACTGCGTGTACGAGCGGTCGACGCTGTCGGAGAAGACTCCGAACTTCGTGTAGCCGACGCGGTCGTTCTCGAGCTTGAACGGCAGCTTGACGTTGACGGCGAGCTGCGTGCTCGACTCGGTGATCTTCTGCCAGATGTGCTGCGCCCAGCCGAGGAGCGTGGTCGAGCCCGGACGCAGCGCGAGCCATGCGCCGGGCTCGGGCGGCGGAAAGTTGTCGTTCGACGGCGGAAGCCAGTAGGCGGAGAACTGGGTCTTGTCGGGCTGGTCGTAGACCGCCTCGCTGAGGGAGAACCGCCAGTCGACGATGGGCGCCTCGAACAGACCTCCGTCCCCGTCCTCGCCGGCGCCGAAGCCGGCCGCCTCCTCGCCGCTGAAGTCCAGCTTGTGCTCGCCGCTGAAGATCGTCGAGGCCGTGGTCTCCTCGGTGTAGACGAGCGTCTCGAGGCGCTGGTACGGCGCGTAGGTCCAGTAGACGTTGTTTCCCGGCGCCGCGGGATCGTTCGGGTCGTAGACGGGGTTCCCGGGAATGAAGTCGGGACCGACGAAGTACGCCTTGCCGCGGGTGTCGGTCGCGAGGACAGCGGTGTTCTCGGCGGTGCGCGTGTAGAGAAGCGCCACGCCGAGCTTGTGGTTCGTCGTCTCGATGCCGAAGGTGCCGAGCCCGCCCCACTGGACCGACTCGCTCGACTGCGTCACGTCGAGAAGCGACGAGCGGAAGTCGCCCGAACTCGGCGTGCCGCCGCCATCCGACGAATACTCGGGCACGAGGCCGAACTCAGGCGTCACCCACCACAGGTCCTCGACGCCGTTGTTGTAGAACGACGAGTCGCGGTCGTAGAAGAAGCTCAGGAACCCGCCGACGCGGACGTCGTCGTCGAGCTCCCACTTGCCGCCGCCCGAGGCGGACCACTTGTAGTCCGTCGGCGACCGCTTCGTCGTGGTCGAGACAGGGTTCGGCCAGTGCTCGCCGATGATGTCGTAGGGAATGTCGCGGCCCTGGTTCGTGCCCCAGGTGTTCAAGCCGCCGCCCGGCTGATAGGTGCGGAAGTCGTCGCGGTTCGACGCCTGCGAGTTGAACCCGACCTGGCCCCTGATCTGGAAGGAGGTCTCCTCGGGAATGTCCTTGAGCTCGATGTTGACCGCGCCGCCCGATGCGTCGCCCTGCTGGTCGGGCGTAAAGGTCTTGCTGACCTGCACGCTCTGGATCACCGCCGTCGGAAACTGGTCGAGCTGCACGGCGCGTCGCTCTGCGTCGGACGTCGGAAGCCGCACGCCGTCGAGCTGGGCGCTCACGTAGCGGTCGGGCAGTCCGCGGATCACGGCGTACTTGCCGTCCTGCACCGACGCGCCGGGAACGAGCAGGAGCGCGGCCGCAGCGTCGCTCGCACCCGACCTGCTCAGGATCTCGGCGCCCACCGAGTCGAGGAGCTGCGGGCTCTCGAGCCGCAGCGTCAGGAGCGCTGCCTCGGTGCCGCCGAGCTCGAGCTCCTCGACGACGAACTCGTCCATGTCCTCGAACTCGCCGACGAGCTCGGCGTCGAGGCTCGACATCTGCCCGGGAGCGAGCAGCACGTCCGACTTGAGCTGCCGCACGAAGCCTTCCTTCGACACGACGACGGTGTAGCGGCCGGGTGGAAGCGACAGCGAGTACGAGCCGTCGTCGCCTGTGGTCGCCTTCGCGCCCGTCTCGATGACCGTGATGGTCGCTCCCGCGACCGCACCGCCGAAGTCGCGGTCGGTCACGACTCCACGAAGGGTCCCCGCGTCCTGCGCGTAGGCGGGAGCAGCGAGCACGACCGACGCCCACGATGCGGAGAGGATGAGCGGCCTGAGATTCATGCGCGGTCGGTGGCCCGTTCGCGGCGGAGTCGCCGTCAAGGGAGCGCGCAAGGTAAAGACGCCCCGCGGCGGTCGAGTGGACTTCGTGTTGGTTCTCGATCAGGAGATCGCTAGGCGAAGGTTCAGAACGCGTGAAGGGACGCGATCCCGACGCAGGGCCGCGGGCGACATCCGTCCGAGCGGACGTGGACACGGCGCCGCTTTCCGCGCTGAAACCGGAAGGGTTCTTGCGCCCTTAACCAGAAGTCAATCCGACCGTGCGTTCACCACGGATCGTCGAGGCCCGCGCGGATGCCGCGGAGCCTCGTCCACATCGCCTCGTCGGGCTCGATTCCAGCGCGGGCGAGCGACGCGGTGGTCGTTGCGAGGTCCTCGGCGCGCGGGCGCGCGTTCGGGTTGAGGGCGCCGGCCTCGACCGCGAGCCGATAGACCTCGAGGGCGCGGGCGGGCTCGTGAAGCACGGCGAACGTCTCGGCCGCCGCGCAGAGCGGAACGGCTCGAAAGACGTCGGGTACGAGCTTTTCGTCGGCCACGAACGACGCGACGCCTTTCTCGAGCTCTGCGAGGGCGCCTGCGCGGTCACCTGCGGCGGCGATGCGGCGGGCGACCTCGGCGTCGATCGGGAGCCGGGCGTCGGGCGTCCAGCGCACCTCGTCGCGGATCGCCTTCGCGAGCTCGATCAGCGCGCGCGCCGCATCCTGCGACTTGGTCGCGATCCGGGCGTCCGCGAGGCGCAGATAGGCGCGGATGTGGATCTCGCGGGCGACCTTTCCCTTCGCGCTTGCAGCCAGCGCCTCGAGGCGCGACCAGCGCGCGGCATCCGCATCGGCGCGCTCGCCGAGGCGCGCGCAGATTTCGAGCGCGTTCGCCGTCAGCTCGAAGTTGCCGGTCGCGATCGCGCGCTCCGCCTCGGCGAGCACCGAATCGAAATCCGATCCCGCCTGCGCCGCGACGGCCGCTGTCACCTTGCCCTGCTCGCCTTCGCCGAGCTTCTTCTCGCTCTCGAGGGCGTCAGCGACCTTTCCGAGCGCCACCTCGACTTCCGCGAGCTTCGCGAGCACGCGGTCCGACTGCCACTGCTGCGCGCCGGCGATCGCCGTCCGCGCGTAGCGCGAGAACGTCTCGGCCGCGTCGGCGCGGCCCGCGCGGGCCGCATCGACCGCCAGCTCCGCAAAGACGACGCCCCTTCGCCAGTTGGTGATCTGGTTCGCCATCCCGGCGCTGCGGGTCTTCAGCCCGAGACGGAACGCGGTCGTCGCGACGACTTCCTGCACGCGGGCGCGGTCGCGCTCGTGGGGATTGACGGGGATGCTCGTCGCGGCGTCGAACCCGAGCTCGAGGAGTTCGGACTGGAACGGCTTGACGTCTGCCGACTCCGCGGTGGCGGCGGCCTGCTGGGTCGTCTGCGACGGCGCGGGCGGATTCACGAGCGCAAGGACGACAAGCGCGAGGGCGGCGGGAACGGTGCTCATGGTCATTCGAAGTCTGGTCGAGTGTGAGTGAAAGGGCCTGGTGGCGGTTTCCCGCCACCAGGCCGAGGATCGTACAACCCATCATCCCGATGGGATCTGTCTCGCGTGCATCACGGGCAGTTGCCCCACTGCGCGAGGAGCGCAGCGAGATCTTCGGCACCGACGGTGCCGTTGCCGCTGATGTCGGCCGCACCGCTCGAGCCCCACGCGCCGAGCATGGTCGCGAGGTCGCTCGCGCCGACGGCGTTGTCGCCGTTCAGGTCGGCCGGGCACGGCGAGTCGGTCGCGCACGCCTTGTTCGGCGTGACGATGAAGCCGTAGTCGTCGGCCGCGGTCCAGTTGCAGGTCCAGACCTCGGTCGGGCTGAAGCCGCCGCGGTAGTTCACCGGCGTGAAGAAGCCGTCGTTCGGCGCGGGCGCGACGAGCGCCGCGGTCACGGCGTTGTTTGCGGCGCGCGGGTCGATCTGCGCGACCGGCGAGACCGAGAGCGACGGGCCGACCGTGATCGCGGTGCCACGGACGAGCGAGACCATCGGGAGCGCCGTGGCCTGGACGTTGGCGTTGCCGGCCGCGAACACGCCGAGGGCGTTCGCCTCTGCGAACGGACCGGTGAAGGTCGTTCCAGCGGGATAGAAGCCCGACGGCGGATTGAAGGCACCCGAGGTGTTGGGGAAGTTATGGACGACCGAGTCCTTGATCTCGCAGAGGTTGCCGTTGGTCTGCGCCTTGTAGAAGTTGATCGGGTTCGCAGGAGCGTTCGGGCCCGGGCCGCCGCTCGAGCCGAGCATGTAGTTGAACGGGGTCGACCAGCGCGCTGCGAAGCCGAGCGATCCGCCCTGACCGTAGCCGCCCGAACCGTCCGAGGGGTTCTCGCTGCGCACGAGGGCCTGGCCATGGCCGGTGAAGACCGACTGGCGAATCTGCATGTTGCAGTTGTCGCGCCACGCGGTGGCTTCGTCGCTTCCGTTCGAGCCAGTGCCCGTGCCGGGGTTGCCGACGACGGTCAGGTTGTAGAGCACGCCCGTGGTCGTGGGCTGGTAGGACGCGGCCTCCGCGCCGTCGAGCTCGATGGCGTTGTCGCCGAAGCCCGAACCCTGGGTGGAGCCAGTCTTGCAGTATCCCTTGACGATCAGGCCGAACTGGATCTTGCCGCGCCAGCCCTGGTCGATGTCGAGGCTGTCGTCGCCGATGTACCAGATGCTCACGTACTTGATGTTGACGGTGCCGCCCCAGATCTCGATGCCGTCGTCGACGCCGTTGATGACGTCGATGTGGTCGATGATCGTCTCGCGGCCGACGCCGCCGAGGGCGAGGCCGTTGAGCTCGACGTTGGTGCTCAGGACCTGACCGCCGTAGCGGATCGACACGTACGACAGGGTGCCGCTGTTGTCATCGTCGTTGTTGCCGCCGTAGAAGGGGCGGGTGTCGCCGGGGAACTGGGCCTCGAGGCCCTCCATCAGCGCCACGTTGTTGCCGTTCGGCGACGCGGTGTTGCCGGGAACGGCGTCTTCCGAGATGAAGCCGCGGCCGAGGAGCGTGAGGTTGCCCCACTCGGAGGTCGCGACCGGGCGGTGGACGCCGCGCGGGTTGGCCGGAGTCCAGGTGTTGTAGTCGGCCTTCGAGGTGAAGATGATCGGCTCGTCCTGGGTGCCGATCGCGACCAGGCGGCCGCCGCGCTGGGCGATGAGCGCCGCACGGGTGTTGCCCGAGAGCTCGCTCGCGATCACGGTGCCCGGCTGGATGGTGAGCGTCGCGCCGGGGGCGATGAAGACGTCGGCCTTGAGGACGTAGACGTTGTTGCTCGTCCAGGTCGTCGAGGTGGTGATGTCGGAGGTGACGTTGACGAACTGGGCGTTGGCGGAGGTCGCAGCGGCGAGTCCGAGGCCGGCGGTCGCGAGCATCTTGCTGACGGGGCTCTTCATGGTGGTCCTTCTCTGGTTGGATGGGACGGACGGACGGGACCCAAGACGCACAACGCGACTCGGGACTTAGACAGGCAGAAACTACCCCTCTGGCCGTGGCGCCCCGCTAAGAGCCTCTTTGACTTCCAACAGCGTTGTGTTTGGATCGCGTGAAGCGCGAAAGCGGGCCGCTCGGACTTTGGAGTGCCGCAACAGTGCACTTCGGATGTGCGCTTCGCGTGTGCGCCCGGTGCGGTCTCGATGAGCGCTCCGTGTGGAAACGCCCGCCCATCAAGCGCTTCCGAACGGGCCGCGCTGCGGTAACGTGTGCGGATGAAGATCATCGCCACGCTCCTCGCGTTCGCCTCGTCGGCCGCCGTGTTCGCCGCTTCCGCGCCTGCGGGAGAGCCCGTGCCGCTCTTCAACGGCAAGGACCTCGCGGGCTGGATCGACGTGAACACATCCGCCTCGACGTGGAACGTCGGCAAGGACGAGACGGGAACGCCGGTCATCAAGTGCACGGGCGTTCCGACCGGCATCCTCCGCACCGAGAAGGCCTACGAGAACTTCGTCCTCGAGTTCGACTGGAAGCACCTCTCGGAGCCGGGCAACGCGGGCCTCTTCGTGTGGAGCGACCCATACTGCGCGAAGGGCGTGCCGTTCTCGCGGTCGATCGAGGTGCAGATCATGCTGACGCCCGACAACATCGACGCGCAGGGCCGCACGATGTACACGGGCCAAGGCGACATCTTCTCGATCTGGGGCGCGCGCATGAAGCCCGATCGCCCGCATCCGGGCGGCTGGGAGCGCTGCCTGCCGAGCGCGCGCACCACGAAGGGCAAGGGCGAGTGGAACCACTACAAGGTCACCTGCAACAACGGCGTCATCAAGCTCGAGGTGAACGGCACCGAGGTGTCGGGCGCGTCCGAGGTCGCGCCGCGCAAGGGCTACATCTGCCTCGAGAGCGAGGGCACGGAGATCTGGTTCAGGAACCTGAAGATCACCGAGCTTCCTCCCGCATCCCCCCCGCTGTCGGTCGAGATGACCGCGGATCTCGCGGCCGCAGGCATGCGCCCGATGTTCGACGCGCTCGAGATGAAGGGCTGGAAGGAGGGCGCAGACCGCGGCGAGGAGACGCCGAAGCACTGGACCGTGTCGAACGGTGTGGTCCGATTCGACGGCAAGGGCAAGAGCCTGTGGAGCGACGAGAGCTACGGCGACTTCGAGATGATCTGCGACTGGCGCTGGACCAAGGAGCACCAGGGGAGGATGCAGCGTCCCGTGATCGGTCCCGACGGTCGAACCGTGAAGAACCCCGACGGCACCGACAGGACCGTCGAGGTCGAGGAGCGTGACAGCGGCATCTACCTGCGCGGAAACTCCAAGAGCCAGGTGAACATCTGGTCGTGGCCGGTCGGCTCGGGCGAGGTCTGGGGTTACCGCACCGATCCCGCCATGCCGCCAGAGATCCGCGCCGCGGTGACGCCGAAGTCGGCCGCCGACGCACCGATCGGCGAGTGGAACCGATATCGCATCCGCATGGTCGGCGAAACGCTCAACGTGTGGCTCAACGGCACGCACGTGATCGTCGACGCGCGCCTTCCCGGTGTACCGAAGTCGGGACCGATCGCGCTCCAGAGCCACGGCTGCCCCATCGAGTTCTACAACGTCATGGTGCAGCGCCTCGATTGATGTGAACGCGCTTCGACAGGAGGCGCCGCCTCGCGGTGAGCCTCGCCCGCAAGTCCAGCCCCCGCCGAGGCTTGGGCCTAGAAGCCCCGCCGTCGCGGCATGGTTTCATGGAATCCTGACAAGCCGGCCGAGGACTCCACGCTCATTTCCTGTTTCGATCCGAGGCGCGTCAGTCTGCGCGTTGGATGGGTTCGTTCTCTTCCGGCAGACCCCGATCGGATGCCCCGCCTCGAGGAGATCGTGTGATGTTTCGAGCGTCTTTCCCTCATACCGCCCTTCCAGCCGCGATCGCGTTCGCGTCGTTGCTGGGCTCCCCCATCTGTTGTCTCGCCGCCGGCGAGGCGGCGCCCACGGCGTTGTCCGCCCCTGCGATCACAGCAGCGAGCACAAGCGAGTTCGGCTTCGCCTTCGAGCCCGCCGAGTTCGCTGAACTTGCGCTGGGTGGTCCCGCACCTGCGAGCCTGATGCAGGTTGGCGCGAAGGGGCTCGTGCTCCAGTCGCGGTCGACCGCGGGCTCGGGCGCGTTCTACGTCTTCCATGATCCGAACAACGCCGCCTTCCACGCGACCCTTCTGCTCAACGAAGGCCGCCTGACGGGCGTGATCGACCACCCGGGCGACATGCGCACGACGGTGACCAGCATCCGTGCGGGCGTTTCCTCCGCCCGCGTCGAGAACGCGATCAACGACCTTCCCTGCGGTTGCTCGGACAAGCACCTCAGCCCCGATCTCAACGGCCAGGTCGTCATCGGTGGCGGCGATGGCGGGGTCGCGGGCGGCCCCTGCGACGACGGCAGCAAGGTCGACGTCCTCGTCGTCTACACGAACGCCGCCGTCGCGCAGGCCGGCTCCGAGACCTCGCTGCTCGACTCGATCGACTGGGCGATCGCCGACTCGAACGCGATCTACGCCGGCTCGGGCGTCTCCCTTCAGGCGCGGCTCGTCGGCACGTCTCGGCTCACGACCTATGTCGAGAACGCGGACATGGAGGTCGACCTCGATCGGCTCACCGATCCGACCGACGGCATCATCGACGACATCCATGCCCTCCGCGACGCGGTCGGCGCCGACCTCGTCGCGATGGTGCGCGCCGAAGGCGGCGGCGCCTGCGGCGTGGCGTGGCTCATGCCCAACAACACCACCGCATCGGCCGATCTCGGCTTCAGCGTGACCGCGCTCGACTGCTTCCCGAACCGCACCTTCACCCACGAGCTCGGCCACAACATGGGCTGCTGCCACGCACAAGGCGACGGCGGCGGCTGCGTCACCGGCGGCATCTTCAGCTACTCGCTCGGCAACCGCTTCTTCGGCACCGATGGACAGCAGTACCGCACGGTGATGGCGTACCTCCCGGGCACGCGCATCCCGCGCTTCTCCTCGCCAAGCGTCCTCTGGGCGGGCACCGCGACGGGCATCGCGAACCAGCGTGACAACGCGCGCACCATCAACGAGACCCGCCTCGCCTTCAGCAACTACCGCTGCTCGGCCGACGGATCGGGGAACTGCGGGGGCACGGGCAACTGCTACGCCCCGCACGGCGGCCAGGGCTGCTCGGTCGCGGCGTGCTGCGAGGCCGTCTGCGCGAAGGATCCCTTCTGCTGCAGCACTTCCTGGGACGAACTGTGCGCGAGCACAGCCGTCGAGATCTGCACGGCCTGCGGCGAACCTTCCGCCGGAAGCTGCTTCACGCCGCACTTCACCGCGTCCTGCGACGATGCGGCCTGCTGCGCCACCGTCTGCGCGGCCGATCCGTTCTGCTGCAACGTCCAGTGGGACGCGATCTGCGCCACCGGGGCGAACACGCTCTGCCCGAACTGCGGCGACCCCGAGACCGGCTCCTGCTACACGGCGCACGGCACACCGTTCTGCGACGACGCGAGCTGCTGCGACCTCGTCTGCTCGACCGACCCGTTCTGCTGCGACAACCAGTGGGACTCGGTCTGCGTGACATCCGCCATCGCCAACTGCCCCGGCTGCGGCAACCCGAGCGCGGGCGACTGCTATGCGGAAAGGTCGACGCCCTACTGCGCCGACCTCGCCTGCTGCGA
>JBIKWD010000283.1:0-3422 GCA_044356505.1 Phycisphaerales bacterium | reverse complement strand
CGACACCCCGCCCATGGCGCGGCTGCGGGAGATCGCCTTGGTGAGCCGCTCGCCGAGCCCGGCGGAGTCGACCGCGGTGGCGAGGTCGGCGTCGCTGACGTCGGCGGAGAGCGCCGCCTCGCCGGCGGCCTGCGCGAGGTCGGCCTTGCCGATCAGGACGTAGTGGACGAAGTCCTCGAGGCTCTTCTTGACGCCGGAGAGGTCCTTCGCAGCCGAGGCCGTGCCGTCCGCGCCGTCTTGCGCGAAGGTGGTCGGGGCGGGCGCGAGGAGCGCGGTGGCCACGAGCACCGCGGACAGCGGCAGGCGGGCGCAGGAGCGGAAGGACGCGAACGAGGACGCAGCAAACGGCATCGAGATCTCCTGAAGTGGACGGGCGCGGAACGGCCCGACGCGAATCGAGGAATGTACAGGGCGCTTATGGACCCCGTCAACTTGGAAAGAGCCGTATACTCGCCGTCGCTTGGGCGCACGAAGGCAACTTCGGCGTCGCGGCGCGAGTCAGCGCTGCGGCGAGGGAAGGCGGTGAGAATCCGCCGCGGTCGCGCCGCCGTGACAGGAGGATGCTTGCATCCCGGAGAACGCAGCCGCTTTGCGGCAGCCACTGGCCAGACGGCGCGGCACGCGCCCACGGCTGGGAAGGCGCGTTCGACGCCGCGCCAGCGGACCTGAAGTCGGAAGACCTACCCAGGCACGACGGCGTCCGCTCGGACACCGCCGAGCGCTCCCGGTCGGAGCGCACCCGTCCCGGGCGCGAGCTCCCGGAAGGAGTGGCCGTTGCGCATGATGCGCGTCTATCGACTTTCCTTGGCTTCGTGCGGGTTCGCATGCGCGCTCCTCGGCGACGTGCGAACCCTGCATGCGGACTCGCCGTTCGCCACGGCGGTCGTCTCATACGCACCAGGCTTCGGCGCCGTGGCCGGCTTCACCAACCCCGCCGTTGCGCTCGGCGCGCCCGAGCGCTTCACCGGCGAGGGCCTGTTCCCGCAGGCCGTGACGCCCTTCCAGCCCGCGTACCGCCCGAACGAAGTCGTCTCGATCGGCGTGAACGGGCACCTCACGCTTGCGTTCGGACGGGACGTGCTCGACGACCCGCGCAATCCCTTCGGCATCGACCTGATCGTCTTCGGGAACGCGTTCTTCACCGACGGCTCGTTCGGCCTCGGCATCGTGGCCGGGCTCGCCGCCGAGGGCGGTTCGATCGCGGTGAGCGAAGACGGCGTCCACTGGGTGACCGCCAAGGGCCGCGCAGCCGACGGGCTCTTTCCGACGATGGGCTACCTCGACGCGGCGCCCTTCTCGACGGCGCCTGGATTCGTCGAGAGCGACTTCCTGCGGCCCGTCGATCCGTCGATCGGCCTCGACTCGCTCGTCGGCCTCCCCTACGAGGAACTCGTCGCGATCTACGACGGATCGGGCGGAGGAACGGGGATCGACCTCGCGGAACTCGGCCTCGTCCGAGCGCGGTTCGTCCGCATCAGCGGGCCGACCGCGTCCGGCACGAGTCCGGAGATCGACGCCGTCGCCGACGTGGCGCCCGTCGGCGTGGCCGGAGACATCGACGGCGATGGCGCGATCGGCGCAGCGGACCTCGCGGCGCTCCTTGCAGCTTGGGGCTCTGCGGGCGGGCCGGCCGACCTCGACGGCGACGGCGGCGTCGGCGCAGCCGACCTCGCTGCGCTCCTTGCGATGTGGAGCGCGGGAGGCAACCCATGAACAGACGCATCCGGTCCGGCCGCGCGTTCACGGTCGTCGAGACGCTCGTGGTGATCGGCGTCCTCGCCGTGCTGCTGGCGATCCTGCTTCCGACGACCGCGAGCGTGCGCGCAAGCGCCCGCGCCGGAAGCTGCCGCTCGAACCTGCGGCAGATGGGACTCGCCGCCGCAGCCTACGCGGCGCAGAACAAGGACCGCTATCCCGCCGCGATCCTCTACGAGATGTCGGACGCGGGCGTCGTCGTGAAGGCGTGGGACTACGAGCAGCATCCCGGCGGCGTGATCAAGCCCGGCGCGATCTGGAGCTACATCTCTTCGCCGACGCCGGTGCAGCAGTGCCCGGACTTCTTCGGAAGCTCGACCTTCGGCGCGGAGCCCTACACGGGCTACAACTACAACACGACCTACATCGGCGCCGAGGGCCGATTTCCCGAGACCGACGCGAACGGCCGGTGGATCGACGGATGGCGCGTCGCCCGCCCGGGCCTGGCGAGCGGAAACTTCCGCAAGACGTCGACCACGGCGCTGTTCGGCGACGGCGGCTGGCTCGGCGGCGCCAACAAGTTCATGCGCGCACCGTCGGCGGCGGTCGAGGGCGACCTGCCGACCGTCTACGCGGGCGGACAGGCGTTCCGTCACGGCGGCTGCACCCACGTCTGCTATCTCGATGGCCACGTGGCGGGCCATTGCGGCGCGTGCGAAGGAGCTCATTCAAGCGAGTCCCTGCTTGACCAGGTGATGGGCTTCCCGAAGAATGGCTTTCTGTCCGACAACGATGGGGCGTACGATCCGCGCTGAGTTGTGACTCGCGACCCGTTGGACCTCCCTTGGACGTGGGGCAGCGCCCGCTGGGAGGGTCTCCGCAAAGGTTTCGATTCACGAGTGCCGTGTCATGAGCAACGACTTCGAGATCGACCGCTGCGTGTGCTTCAACATTCGGTTTGACGAGTTGAAGCAGAAACTCGCCGAACGTCCCGCGACGATGGACCAGGTCGCGCGGCGCTTCGGCTGCGGAAGCTGCTGCGGGCTTTGCCGCCCCTACATCGAGCGCATGCTCGAGACGGGCGAGACGGTCTTCAACGAAGTTCTGCACGGAGACGACGCCGAGCCGCGCACCGACGGCGCCTCCCGGCGCGCGTGAGCCGGCCGATCAGCTGCGGCCAAACCGCCGCTCGAGTTCGCCCCGCGCGATGCGGATCGACGTCGGCCGCCCGTGCGGACAGGCCGTCGAGCGCTCGATCGACTCGCGCATGGCGAGGAGGCTGCGGATCTCGGCAGGCGCAAGCGAGTCCCCCGCCTTCACGGCCGCCTTGCAGGCCATCATGTCGACGATCTCGTGGAGCGCAGCCTCGAGCGAGACGAGCGAACCGTGCTCGACGGCCATCTCGAGAAGGTCGCCGACGAACGCGCCGGCGTCCGCGTTGCGCGAGTGAAGGAGCGTCGGCACGGCCTCGACGGCGACCGACCGCGGGCCGAAAGGGCGCGCATCGACGCCGAGGCGCGAGAGCAGCGGCGCGATCTCGCCGAGGACCTCGACCTCGCGGGCGCTCTTCTCGAGGACGATCGGCACGAGGAGCCGCTGCGACTCAAGCGCGCCGCGGTCGAGGCGGTCGATGAACAGGGCGAACATCGCCCGCTCGTGCAGCGCGTGCTGGTCGACGATGACGACGCCGTCGGCGTCCTCCGTGACGATGAAGCCGCCGAGCAGCT
>JBIKWD010000282.1:0-3423 GCA_044356505.1 Phycisphaerales bacterium | reverse complement strand
CCTGCGGAAAGCGTCGAACGGCTCGAGGCGGTCGGGCGGTGGATGAAGGTGAACGGCCGCGCGATCCACGGCACCGAGGCGAACCCGTTCCCCGAGCCGCCCGCGTGGGGCCGCGTCACGCACGCGAAGAACGAAGACGGCAGCGATCGTCTCTATCTGCACGTGTTCGACTGGCCGAGCGACGGGCGCCTTGCGCTCTCGGGGCTCCTGAGCAGGCCGCGTGCGGTGCAGATCCTCGGTCAGCGCACGCGCAACCTCTGGCCCGCCACGCTCGATGGCGACACGCTCGTGATGTCGCTCCCGAAGGAGCCGCTCGACGCCGTGTGCACGGTGGTGGCGGTCGACCTCGAGGACCCGCTCGAGGTGATTCAGCTGCCCGTGATCCGCGCCGCCGACGATGTGTTCGTCGACGCGCTGAGGGTCGAGGTCGAGCAGCCGATGGGCACCAGCGTCGTCTATCGGTTCTCCTTCGACGACCATGAGCCGACCCTGTCCGCCAGCAGCACCGGCGGCTTGCCCATCACCCTCCGCCAAAGCATGACCGTGCACGCGCGCGGCTTCCTCGGCGACAAGCCTGTCACGCGCACGGTTTCGCGCCGCTTCGAGAAGCTCGACCCGAAGCCTGCGGTGCAGCCGTTCACGCTCGCAGACGGTCTCGCCTATCGCGCGTACACCGTCGCGAAGGGAATCAAGGCGTGCGCGGCGATCACCGAAGGCACGCTCGTCGCCGAAGGCGTGGCCGAGCTGCCGAGCGTATCGGTGAAGCCGCGCGAGGAGGAGTTCGGCCTCGTCTTCACGGGCTTCATCGAAGTGCCCGAGACGGGCGTGTACCGCTTCTTCGTCGATTCGGACGACGGCAGCGTGATGAAGATCCACGGCGCCGTCGTCGTCGACAACGACGGTCCGCACAGCGCCACCGAGAAGTCGGGCGCGGTCGCGCTCGAAGCAGGCCTGCATCCGGTCGAGATCCAGATGTTCGAGGATGCGGGGCAGGACCTGCTGCGCGTCTCGTGGACGCGCCCGGGCGACAGCGTGAAGGCCGTCGTGCCCGCATCGGCATGGAAGCGCTGAGCGAATCCATGAAGCTCACGACCTTCCGCGCCGACCTCCTTCTCCTCGCGGCAGCCGTCATCTGGGGCTCCGGCTTCGTCGCGCAGCGGCTCGGAAGCGAACACCTCGGCGCGTTTGCATTCACCGGCCTGCGCTTCACGCTGGGGACGCTCCTCCTCCTTCCGCTCCTCGCGTTCGCGCCGTGGCCGACGCACGTCGACCGCGCGACCTCGCGCCGCGCCACGCTCCGCGGCGGCGTGTTCGCCGGCCTCGTCATGCTCGCTGCCGCGAACGCGCAGCAGTTCGGCCTCGGCGGCACCACCGCGTCGAACGGCGCGTTCATCACGAGCCTCTACGTCGTGTTCGTGCCGATCCTCGGAATGTTCGTCAGGCAGCGCGTCGGTTGGCCCGTGTGGACGGGCGTCGCGCTCGCAGGAGTCGGACTGCTCCTCCTCGGAATGACCGACGACTACCGCATGACGCCGGGCGACCTCTGGGTGCTGCTCTGCGCGGTGCTGTGGGCCGTGCACGTCGTCGTCGTCGGGCGCTACACGAAGGATGCGGAACCGATCCGCCTGTCGCTCATCCAGCTCGGCATCACCGGCCTCGGCGCGCTGTCGATCGCGCTTGCGCGCGGGTCCGTTCCCATCGACGGAGTCGTCGAGGCGAAGTGGGCGATCCTCTACGGAGCCGCGCTCCCGGTCGCCGTGGCGTTCACGCTGCAGGTCATCGCCCAGCGCAAGGCGCCTCCCACGCACACCGCGCTCATTCTCTCGCTCGAGAGCGTCTTCGGCACGGCGTGCGGCATGCTCTTCCTCTCCGAGCGGCCCACGCTCCAGCAGCACGCAGGCGCCGGGCTCATGCTCGCCGGCGTGGTGGTGTCGCAGGTCGCAAGACCGCAGGACGTCGCCGACGCGGATAAGCGCCTCGCCGACGACCCGCAGCCGCGGTGAGATGCCGTCGCCGCCCGTGCGGCTGCGCTCGTTGCCAGGCCCCCGGCTTCACCCCTGCTCTCCGAGGCGTCTGCCTGCTACGGCTGCTGCTTCTCGCGGACCGCCAGCGTCACGGCGCCCGACGTGGTCTCGACCCTGCTCTGGCCGGCCGCTGCGCCGATCTCAGCGACGCGACGGGTGTCGGAGAGATCGGAAATCCGCGCGCGCCTGGCGGGGTCGACAAGCGAGATCGCGCCGCCTGTCGTCGCCATGGTCACGACGCCGTCGAACGAGGGTCCGACCTCGACGCGCACGGCGCCCTTCCGGGACTCGACCTTGAAGGGATGGTCGTTGTCGTCCGCGAGCGCGACGACGATCGCTCCGTCCGCCGAGGTCGCCTGCACGCCGTCATGCGCGTCCGTGATCTCGATCCGCCCCGTGGTGGTCCGCGCATCGACGGAGCCGCGATGACCGTCGATCATGATCGCGCCCGACCTGCTGCTGGCGCGGAGCCTGCCCGCCGTCGACTTCGCACGCACCGTTCCCGACTCGCTCTTCAGCACGATCTCCTCTGTCGGCGGCGCCACGATCGACAGCTTCACGGCGTCCCACGGCAGCCGCGGGCCGGGAAACACGGCGTCGACGATGATGGTCCCGTCGCTCGCGCGCTCCGCGTAAAGCTTTACGAGCTTCGCGCGCCGCGCGGCATCCTCCGCATCGCGGCCGTCGACTTCGAACTCCGCCGAGATGCGGGTCTTGTCCGCCTTGGCGTCGACCTCGCACTCGATCGAACCGGCTGCGACGACCGCCATGATGCGCTCGCCTTCGCCGGCGTCGGCGAACCTCGCGATGTCCGAGTCGAGCGCGGCGGTCTGGAGGAACTTCGGCTTCGTCTTGGCATCGGACTGCGCCCATGCGCCGGTGCCGGCGACGAGCTGAAGTGCGCACGCAAGGAACGTTGCGAGCCGTGTGGGGTTCATGCGCGGGACTCTCGCAGAAACACAGGCGGCCCGCGGACCGCATCCCGCCCCGCTTGCGCGGAGGGTTCAGCGCGTCCACCTCGTTATCCGTCGTTATTGGCACCCGCGACCGATGCTTGCGCCGCGCAGGCGTCTCTGCCGAAACAAGCCTCGCCGCAGCAACCGTGCGCGGCGACGCAGGGAGGATCCCGGCGACAGGCTCAACGAAACCCGCAGCCAGTGGATCAGCGCGGGCCGGCACGAATCCTCCCCATCCGTCATGAAGAACACCCCGAACTTCGAACGCGTCATCGAGCAGCTCTTCTCGCACCTCGTCTCCGGAGAGCGCCGCGCGGCGCGCAATCTCGTCGACACCGTCTACGAGGCCGGCATCGCCCCCGAGACCGTCGCGAAGGACGTGTTCTGGCCGGTGCTCGAGATGGTGACCTCGCTCTACCGCAAGGACCAGATCACGCAGCTGT
>JBIKWD010000281.1:0-3430 GCA_044356505.1 Phycisphaerales bacterium | reverse complement strand
GACGAGCGGCCACATGACGAAGCCGCCGCGGTCGATCAGTCCGAAGATGTCCCAGGCTTCCTGAGGCATGGCGTAGGTCGTGAGGGGTCGCGCATCCTATCGGGGCCTCGCGTGTCTGGGAGGCGCCGGCTGGGCGGGCGCCGGACGCACGACGGAACCGCGTCCATGCCCTACAGTCTCGGCCGATGTCTTCGGCCAAACCAGCGACGCCGCCCCTCGATCCCGCCCTCCTTGGCGCGGTGGAGAACGCACTGCAGGAGTTCCTCGCCGGCGAGACGCTGCCGGAGAACCTCCGCGCCGCCTGCCTGCACGCCGTGCTTGCGGGCGGAAAGCGTCTGCGCCCGATCCTCGTGCTCGAGAGCGCGAAGGCCGCTGGAGGTTCGCCCGAAGGGGCGATGCCCGCCGCCGTCGCGATCGAGTTCGTCCACGCGTTCAGTCTCGTCCACGACGACCTCCCCGCGCTCGACAACGACTCGATGCGCCGCGGCAAGCCGACCTGCCACGTCGCGTTCGGCGAGGCGATGGCGATCCTCGCGGGCGACTGCCTTCTTGCGCTCGCGCCGCTGGCCGGGTCGCGCTGCCGCCACAACGCAGCCGAGATCCAGCGCGAGCTGATGGCGGCGACGGTCCGGATGATCGCCGGGCAGGTCTACGACACGCTGCAGGGTTTCCCCGACCACCTCTCGGACGACCGCCGGCTCGAGCTCATCCACCACAACAAGACGGGTGCGCTGCTCGAGGCCTCGTGCCGCATGGGAGCGCTCGCGGCTGGCGCGGACGCGGAGACGATCGCCCGGCTCACCGCGTACGGACGCGCGACGGGGCTGATGTTCCAGATCGTCGACGACCTGATCGACGCGACCCAGACCGCCGAGCACGCCGGGAAGGCGACGGGCAAGGACCTCGAGGCGGGAAAGCTCACCTACCCCGCCGTCCACGGGATCGACGGCAGCCGCCGCGAGATCGCCAGGCTCCGCGCAGAGGCGGCGGCCGCGATCGCGCCGCTCGGCGAACGCTCGGCGCAGCTCGGCGAACTCCTCGACTTCCTCGCCAATCGGACCAGGTGACGAACCGCCGCGCCCCCGGCTGCGTCGATTTGGGCAGAAGTCCCCAAGCCCCTGCATCGGCAGGCGATATCATCGCCGAATCCACCTGGGCGCCGTCGGTGACCGAGAACCCTCGGGCCGCCGTGCATCCTCCCCGAGAACCCCTCGTGCCCGACAAGATCCTCCCCGCGCTCTCCTCGCCCGCCATGCTCCGCGCCATGTCGATGGACGCCCTGCGCGACCTCGCGGCCGAGATGCGCACCGCGATCTGCGAGCAGGTTTCGCGCTCGGGCGGTCACCTCGCGCCGAACCTCGGCGTTGTCGAGCTCACGATCGCGATGCACCGCGTGTTCGACTTCGCGCACGACCGGCTGCTCTTCGACGTCGGCCACCAGTGCTATCCGCACAAGCTCCTGACGGGCCGCTATCCGCTTCTCTCGAAGCTGCGCCAGCGCGACGGCATGGCCGGCTTCCCCGAGCCCCGCGAAAGCCACTACGACCTCTTTTCCGTTGGCCACGCGGGTACGGCGATCTCGACCGCCGTCGGCATGGCGCGCGGCGACACGCTCAACGGCGACGGCTTCAGCGAGTCGAATCCGAACGGCCGCCGCGTGGTGTCGATCATCGGCGACGCATCGATCGTGAACGGCGTCGCGATGGAAGGCCTCAACAACGCAGGCACGCTCAAGCGGCAGTTCCTCGTGATCCTCAACGACAACGGCATGTCGATCGCGAAGCCGCAGGGAGCGATGGCGGCGTACTTCGACAAGGTGCGGCTCTCGCACACCTACGGCGAGTTCCGCAAGGCGGCGAAGGAGCTCTCGAAGCACATGCCGGGCGGCAAGGCGATGGCCGACGTGTATCACAAGTTCGGCGAGATGTCGAAGACCTGCGTCAGCGAGGACAACTGGTTCGAGCACTTCGGCCTCGTCACCGTCGGTCCGGTCGACGGCCATGACCTGCCGGCGCTCATCGACATCCTCAACGAGGCGAAGCACTTCGACCGTCCGATGGTGCTGCACGTCAAGACCGTCAAGGGCAAGGGCTACAAGTTCGCCGAAGGCGACTCGACGACCTTCCACTCGCCGAGCCCCTTCAGCGTCGTCAACGACGATGGCGAGGAACTCGTGAGCGAAGGCTGCCGCGTCGAGCTCAAGAAGAGCGCCCGCAGCTTCACGAGCGCGTTCGGCGACATCCTCGGCGACCTTATGGCGCGCGATCCGAAGGTCGTCGCCTGCACCGCGGCCATGCCCGACGGAACCGGTGTGTCCAAGGTCATCAACCGCTTCCCCGACCGCGTGTTCGACACGGGAATCTGCGAGAGCCACGCACTCGACATGATGGCCGGCCTCGCGAAGACGGGATGGAAGCCCTTCTTCGCCGTCTACTCGACCTTCCTCCAGCGCGCCTTCGACCAGTGCTTCCAGGAGGCGTCGCTCCAGGGCCTGCCCGTGCGGCTGTGCCTCGACCGCGCCGGCTTCGTCGGCGGCGACGGCGCGGTCCACCACGGCTTCTGCGACATCGCGCTCCTCGCCACGCTGCCGAAGGCGTGCCTCATGGCGGCGATGGACGAGCCGAGCCTGCGCGCGTCGGTCGAGTTCATGGCGGGCTTCGGAGACGGGCTCTCGGCGGTCCGCTACCCGCGCGACAGCGTCAGCGGGATGTTCGCGGGCGAACCGTGCCCGCCGTTCGTCTTCGGCAAGGCGCGCGCGCTCGTGAAGCACGCCGACCCGCAGGTCGCGATCCTCGGCTACGGCACGAGCGCGATCGACGCCGGCTTGGCCGCGAAGGAGCTTGAGGTGGAGGGAATCCACGCCGACGTCTACGACGCTCGCTTCGCGAAGCCGGTCGACATCGACCTCGTCGCGAGCCTCGTCGAGCGCGGTGTGCCGATCATCACGGTCGAGGACCACTCGATCCGCGGCGGCTTCGGCGCGTGCATCCTCGAGGCCTGCAACGAGCGCGGCGTCGACACGCGCATGATCACGCGCATGGCGATGCCCGACGGATGGGTCTATCAGGGCGAGCGCAAGGAGCAGCTGGCCGAGGTCGGCCTCGACCCCGCGTCGATCGCCGCGAAGGTGCGCGAGATCGTGAAGCGCGAGGCGCCTGCGCGTGCGGCCGCGATGCGGTGAAGCGCTGAACCGCGAGAGTCGACAGCCCGTACGGGTGCCACTACTTCCCGTCGTGCATTGTGCGGGTACCTGTGCTGTCGTAGCCCGCACTACTGGAAGTAGTGGCACCCATGAAGGCTGTCGACGCGGACATCGGTCGCTCGGGCTTCGCCCTCGAGCTCTCCTAGCACCAGAGGGAGCGGCCGCAGCCGCGAGAGTTTGCCCAACCTGTCAGCGCCTCCAGAGGGAGCGGCCGCAGCCGCGAGAGTT